>JAFRDL010000110.1 GCA_017411265.1 Oscillospiraceae bacterium
CGCTCCAGAAGTACTTCCCTTTTTTTCAAAAGGACACCGCCCATCTCCAGGTTTTCCTGGACGGTTAGTTTGCTGAAAACTTTGCTCCCCTGGGGAATGTAGCTGATTCCGTCCAGGGCATTGAGCGCGGTCTTTCGGTTCTTTATCTCCTTTCCTTTGTAGAGCACCGATCCTTCGCTGACCTTCAGCATTCCAAAAATGCTCTTCAGAACCGTAGATTTGCCAGATCCGTTTGGGCCGACCAAGCCGACGATCTCCGATCTCTCCAGCTTCAGCGATACACCGTTGAGGACTTGCTTGTCACCGTAACCGGCGACGACGTCCTTGAGTTCCAGCATGACGGTTGACCCCTTTTCTGTAGATTCTGTACCGTTGTGGACGCGCGGTGCGCGTCCACAACGGAAAGGGATAGATAATTACTTAAGCTGCGCGGTATACTTTTGCAGGGCCTCCGCTTTGTCGGCAGTCATCCGCGGGAACAGGTCGCCGACATACCAAGGGAACATGAACTGGGACCAGTTGTGGTAGTAGGTCACAAACGAGGTGAACGCCTCGATCAGATTCTTGAATTCCTCCTTGGTTATGTCGGTCTTCAGCGCCGCCTTCAGCTTGTCGCAGTTGTCGGACAGGCTCTGGAAGCCGCACGTTCCCAGGAACTCGGCGGACAGGGGCACGGTATCGAAGAACACCCTTTTCAGGTGATCCACGGTGAACATGGGATCATCGGAAATGCGGGCGAGCATCCACAGCATGTAAGCGTTCATGCAGCGGAGATCGGCCTCGGCAAACACCATGGTAGTGAAGACCTGATCCCAAAGGCAGCCCTGGCCGGAGGGAACGACGTTGTACTTGTAAAGGCGAATGATTTCCTCGGGGCAATTCAACTTGATCTTTTTGCCTTCTTCAAGAAAATATTCACACAGGTTTTTAATTTCATTGTTCATGATGCTGTCCTCCCCTTTCTCAGTCTTCCTTCTTGGTGAAGATGCAGGTAATGGGCTTTTTGGTCCGGTAGTTGGACTCTGCGATGGCGTTGCCTGCCTCTACCAGCTTGGGAAGGTCCCGATCCACCACTCTCGCGGAGATATAGCCCATCATGTGCTCGTAGCACTCGCCATAGAAAAAGGCAACGTGCGCCGTGTGGCCGCCCGCAAGCCCGTTGGGAACATTGTAGGCAAAATGGACATTTCCGATATTGCCGGGAGCGGGAGAGTCGATCCAAGTGCCCACCAGCTCATTGTCACCTTTATCCGGGAGATTCTCGGGGATGGTGAACCAGGTATAGAAGACCTTACCGGTAAGCATGGCCATCATTTGCTGATACTCAAAGGGCAGCAGATGATCGTAGTACCAGTCGTAGATCCAGCGGTTGCTTCCGTCCGGATTCGGCTCAATCTCAACTGTGATGCCAAGTTCGGGCCAGGTTGCGAGCATGTGTCTTTCATTGCTCATTTCGCGTCACTCCTTCTGAAAATAAGGTTTGTATTATGTATCGCCCGTCCGCCCCGGCTGCGAGGCAGGCGGGCAGAGACATACAGAAACTGGGTGTAGCGGTCAGATGGCAAAATCCAGGTAGACCATCTCTCCATTGATGAACTGCATCATATAGCTGGTTCGATCCACGGAGCCGTCCGGGTTGAAGGTGAAGCGCCCGGTGACGCCTTCCACATCGTCCAAGGCCCGCAGCGCCGCCCGAAGATCCGGCCCGCTGAGAGAGTCAGCCTGCCTTGCGGCGGTGATAAGCAGCAGAGCGCAGTCAAAGGCGATGCTCTGGTCGCTGGTGGGGTCATCCCCGCACTGCTCCTTGTACCAGGCGGCATAGTTTTCATTGAACTTCTTTACCAGCTCGTCCTCGGCCGTGCCGGCGGGCGGAACGGGCAGCTCACAGTAGAAGCGTCCCTCCAGCTTGTCGCCGACCTCCTTGTAAACATAGTCGGTGGCAAGTTCATGGCTGGCGAAGATGGGGATGGTGCTGTCCATGCCCAGCTCCTCCATCTCCCGGACTACCTTGACAAACTCCTGGTCGCTCACGTTGACAAACAAAGCATCGGGATTGGCCGCCTTGATTTTCGTCAGCTCTGTGCGGTAGTTGTCTGCGCCGCTCTGGAAAGTCTCGCAGGCGACAATCTCGCCGCCGCGCTCGGGGAAAACGGCGTTGAACTGCTCGATCTTGTCCAGCGTATGGTCGTTGTAGGTGCCCAGGATCGCCAGACGGGTGTACCCTTTGGACTCTAAGAATGCACACTGGAACTTGGTGGTGTTGATGGGCGGCTGGTCAAGACTGAAGAAATAGCCGTCTTCGGAAAACGCATCCGCGGGGGAGGCCGTCGGAGAGATGGAAATCACTTCGTTCTCAATCAGCGTCGGAGTAACAGCCAGCACACAGCTGGTGAAGTACGGGCCGACGATGGCGTTGACGCCGTCTACGTCGATGAGCTTTTTGATGGCGGTGGTGGCGCCGGCAGCGGACCCCAGGTCATCCTCGAAGATGAACTCCACAGGAATGCCGTTGATGCCGCCGGCCTCCTCAAAGAATGTCTGCATGTACTCAACGACACGCTTGGTACCCTCACCCACAAAGGCGAGATCGCCGCTGGCCGGGCACATGACACCGATCTTGAACACCTTATCGGCGGCAGGCTCGGAAGGCTCAGCCGCAGGGGCAGACGCCGTGGAAGCCCCGGCAGCGGCAGGCTGCTGTGTTGTGCCGGAAGTCGAAGTCTCCTTGGCGCCGCATGCGGCGAACATAGAGAGGATCAATACCAGGCACAACAGGATGCACAGAATTCTTTTCATTCATTCTTACCTCCTTTTTTTATTGCCAATGACCATACGGCCATTAACGCCAGCAACTCTCAGGTACTGCAGAGCAGGAAAACGGGGGGAACCATCAAATCACCCGACCTCCCGTCGGACCGATAACCCACGCCGCGGGAAAGTGCGCTTGTCATACTGGGCATTTTGCACCTAAAGGGCGACTTTTCCTTAGTAATTGTTTCTATTTTCTAATACAATTTCTGAAAATTTTCAGAACCGCAGTCAGTTTTCTATTGTAATTTGCTTGTAAAAACTGCACATTTTTCGTGCGGATTATTACATAATCTTATTTATCATGACCGCATATTATCATAATGTTTTGGATAATGCAAGAGGGTATCGTTGAATTCAAAAAATATTATCTGATTATTTTCGGAAATATTTCAAATTATTTTCTGTTTCAGAAATTTTTACTTGACTTTTTCTTGCCTGTTTCTTAGAATCGGTCATATAAGAGAAAGAGAGGATGAGCTATGTGATCGATAAACCACGGGTTACTCTGCGGGAAATTGCTCTGGAGGCCGGTGTGTCTATCGCTACGGTCTCTCGCGTGATCAGCGGATCGGTGGATGTCAAACCGGAGTTGAAAGCAAAGGTATTCGACGCCATGCAAAAGCTGAGCTATATCCCCAAAACGCAAAAAGCATCTTCCGCGAGCTCTTCCGGCAGAATCCGGATCGGAGTACTTGTCAATGATCTGGCGGATTCTTCGTATCCTTTTTTGCTGCGCGGTATTCTGGATGTGGCCAGGACACTGGGGGTGGAAGTTTCTATTCTGGAGACAATGCGTTCCACGGAAACGGAGACAGCCTGTGTCCGGCGTTTCGTCGCCGAGGGCGTCAACGGCCTCATCAGCATTCCGTTTTCCAGCGAAATCAACCCGGAGATCCAAGCACTGGTGCACAGCCGGTTTCCCGTGGTGTTTATCCTCAATCCCAACAACCGTCACACAGATTTTATCGCCAGTTATGTGACCTCTGACTCCCGCGGCGTCCTCTCGGCCACAAAGTATCTTCTGGACCTGGGACACCGGGACATCCTGTATCTGGGCGACCCCCACATCCCCCGGTTTGGGGGGTTCCAGCGTGCCATGGCCGAGGCCTGCATCACTCCGAATCCGGCGCTGATCGTGGACTGTGAAGACCGGTTTGACGCTGCGTACACCTATATCAAGGACCATTTCAGGCGCGGCCTTTGCTCCGCAATCCTGGGCGTAAGCGAAAACATCGGGCTGGGCTGCTGGTTCGCTTTGGCCGAGATGGGTTATTCCATACCCGGGGACTGCTCCCTTGTGTGCTATGACAACAGCGTCATCGCCCGCCACCTCTCTCTGACGACCATCGTGGAGCCGCTGGTGGAGATCGGCAAGAACGCCGCACATACTCTCTACGATGTCATTCACAACCCATATGCGCCGGTCAAAAGTGTAGTCCTTAACGACAGTCTGATGATCCGGGGCTCCTGCCGGAGGGCATAACCTTGGTTCGGGACGATCCTCTTTCCAGCCGGCCCATTCCCGGTCTTCTGCTGTCGTACGCCATTCCCTCTATCATCAGCATGCTCATCGGCGCCATGTACAACGTGATAGACCAGATGTTTATCGGCCACGCCCTCGGATACGACGGCGTGGCCGCCACATCGGTGGCCTGGATTTTCATCACCGTTGCCGATGCCGTCGCGCTGCTGTTCGGCCAGGGCTGTGCGGCCTTTATCAGCATCCGCTTGGGTGAGGGGAACCGGGATGCGGCCAACAAAGCCTTCTGCTGCGCCTTTGCTGCACTTGCGGCCGCCTCCGTGGCCTTTGCCGCGGCGGGTCTCCTTTTTTTAGACCCTTTGCTCCGTCTCTTCGGGGCGTCCGAATCCCTGATGGACTATTGCCGGGCCTACTCCGGGATCCTCCTGGCCGGCATGCCCATATACATGTCCCGCATGGTGCTGACTTTCGGCATTCGGGTGGATGGCAGCCCACGGTTCGCTATGGTCAGCATGATGTCCGGTGCAGTTCTGAACATTGCCCTGGACCCGCTGTTCATCACCGCGTTCCGAATGGGGATCCGAGGGGCCGCCGCGGCGACGGTCCTCTCCCAAGCCATCGCCCTGGCGCTGTCCGTGGGATATTTTGTGAGGCATTCCCGGTTGCTGACGTTCCGCCTCCGGGATATGAAGCGCGGTTTCAGCACCCTCCGGGGCATCCTGAAGCTTGGTCTTCCCTCCTTTTCCCAGCAGTTGGCCGGGGCCGCCTCCCTCACCGTTCTAAACAATTCCCTGCGTTATTACGGGGCCCTGACGGTCTACGGAAGCGGCATCCCTCTCTCTTCGGTGGGCATTGTTCAGAAGGTGTCGGGCATTATGCTGAACATTATGCTGGGCATCGCTATCGGCGCCCAGCCGATCCTGGGCTTCAACTACGGTGCGGGGAACATCAGCCGGGTAAAGCGGACCTATCTTTTCTCCATTCTTTGCAGTTCTCTGGTGGCAGCGGCCTGCTGGGCAGGGCTGATGCTTTTCCCCCGGCAGTTGCTGCTCCTTTTCGGCGATGACAGCGAGCTCTTTCTGGAATTTGGCACATTCGCATTCCGTTCCTACCTGGCCGCCATGTTATTCGCCGGGATCTACACAGCCACAATCCAATACTTTGCCGCTGTAGACCAGGCAGAAAAGACGTTGGTCATGTCCCTAATCCGGTATCTGGTGTTCCAGCTTGGTTTTCTGGTGCTCCTGGCCCGGCTCTTTGGTCTTTCAGGCGTCCTTTGGTCCGGCTGTGCAGCGGATGTTGCCTCTGCGGCCGTGGCGGTGGTCCTGTTCCGCCGGGAGTTGGGCAGATTAAACGGACTGGAGCGCGAAGCGCTCCAGTCCTAATCGGTCAATACTCGATTCCACCGGGGCGGCATCGCAGCAATGTGACGCCGCCCCTTATCATCGCCTCCGCGATACCGCAGGGCAGGAATAACTCGTCCGCCCGGCGCAGGGAGAGGGTCTGTCCGCCGCACTCGAGCTCTCCCTCGCCGGAGAGCACCAGCAGCACCTCCGGTGCGGTGGGACGATTCATGGGCATCTCCCCTCGGATTTCCGAGCGGATCAAAGAAAAGGAGTCGGTCTGTTTGGGTCCAAAGACCAGGTGCTCCGTACCCCATGGTCCCTTCCGCAGCAGGGGTTTCCGGCTCTTGCAGAGCTGGAGCACCTCTTGGGCGGACATACCGACGACCTGAAAGCCCGCCAGCATTTTCTCGCGGTACAGCTCCTCCGGTTCCAGCGGGAGCCGGCTCTCCTCCGTCGCCGCAGAAAACAGTCGTTTCATCAGTGCACGCTGGGAGAGGGGGACTACTGTCAGATCGCTGGGCTCCTGTACCTCCACCGCCAGGCACCCTGCGCCAAGCGCGTGAGGCATCCCTCCCGGGATAAAAAACGCATCCCCCACCTGCACAGGGAACTTGTGGCACATCTGCTCTACGCCAGCGGTGTCGTTGCGCTCGCAGCAATCCCGAAACGCCGCCTGGGAGACGTTTTCCCGACAACCCAGATAGATGTATGGCGGCTCCGCCGCATCGTCCCGGAGGTGAAGGATATACCAGCTCTCCTCCTTCCCCCGCGGGCTGTGCCACAGCCGGGCGGCGGCATCCCTGGGGGGATGGGCCTGGATGGTGTATTGGCTCTTGGCATCCAGCAGCTTTATCAATACGCCCAAATTCTGCCCATATCGGGCGATATGGGCTTTCCCCAGCGCCTGCTCCGGCGCGGCGGTGATCATCTCCGAGAGGAGCCGCCGGCCGCCGCCGGGCAGCTGCACAAAGGACATGCCCAGATCCGGCCGGTCCACCGTGGCGTTAAAAGCGCGCATGTCTGAGCCCACCCACGCCTCGGAGCCGTCCATCGTGTCCACCGCCGGCTCCTCGCCGCGGAAGCGGTCGATCTCCCGGCCGCCCTCTCCCCGTACCTTGTTGTGCTCCAGCCGCCAAGGCAGACGATACAAATCCATATCCCTGCCTCACATGGTCAGGATGACCTTAAGCGCCTCGCGGGACTTGACCATTTCAAAGCCGCGGGCAGCCTCGTCGATGGGAATGACATGGCTGTAGAAGGACGTCGGGTCGATCTTGCCCTCCGCCACAAGGCGGCACACCGCATCATGGGCGCGGTACTCGCCGTAAGGCCGGTTGAGCATCTGGATACAGACGTTGTTGGGCAGATCCAGAAGGTTGATTTCGGCTCCCGGCCGGGAGAGAACGCCGTAAACCCCTACCCGGCCGCCGGGCTTGAGGAATCGTGCGCCCTGCTTGATGATGCTCGTACTGCCCACCGCGTCAACGACGATATCGAAGGAGCGGCCATGGAGTGCCTCCTCCACCGGGATCTGGTGGCTGTTCACTGCGATGTCCACCCGGGCGCCACGGACGATGTTGGCCAGCCGCTCCTCATGGTGCCCGGCTACGCCTATGAACCCGGCACCCATGGCGCGGGCAAGGCAGGACAGCCCGTAGGCAACCGGGCCGTCACCAAAGATGAACACGTCCTTACCGGCGGTCATGCCGAAGTTGAGGAGTGCGCTGTAGTTCTCCTTGATGGTGAGGAGCATAACGGCGTCCGGCCAACTCATCCCCTCCGGCACGGATCGTACCGGGTAGTCCTCCAGTGTATGCGCCTCTACATCGTCGGGGATGGCAAGGCCGTCGTCCAGCATGGCCTTGATGTCATGGGCGATGCCATACTCAGCCATAGCGGCCCACGCCGAGTGATACACTGTGCCCGGCTCCAGTCGTCCGCATGGACTGACCACCCGATCGCCCACCTTGAAATTTCGCACCTTGCTGCCCACCGCGGCAATCTCTCCCACCGCCTCATGACCCAGCAGCGCCGGGTACTGCACCGGGAAATCACCCATCGTGTTGGTGATGAGCTTCCTATCTGTGCTGTTGCAAATGCCGCATGCCCGGATTCTCACCAGACATTCGTATTCCCCATAGTGGGGAATGGGGACCTCCGCGATATGGATGACTCCATCTTTGTTCGTCGCAACGGCCTTCATTCTTTTACCCCTTTCTGCGCAAAGAAATCCGGTATATGGTTTTTACTTCTTCCTTCGTCAGCCGAGAAAGCTTGCCCACGGGCTCGTTGTCACCCCGGGTCGCGCGGCGGGCAAGAGAACAGATCGTCTCTTCGTCCGGAGACATACCTAACTCCGCAAGCGAGACGGGCAGCCCCCAGCTGCGGAGCTTTTCGGCCAGCGCCTCGATGCCTGCGTCCCCGGCCGTCTCATCCTGGCCGGGGACACCCATCACGTTTCTAGCAAACATCCCCCATTTTTCGCTCATTCGCGGGCGGACATAACGGGCCCAGTGCGCCCAGATCGCCGCCAAGGCGGCGCCGTGGGGCGTGTCGTAGGTGCCGGAGATCTCATTAGCAAGGGCGTGGACTGCCCAGTCTCCTCCGGAGGAGCCCAGGGCCAGCAGCCCGTTCTGCGCTAAGCCTCCGGCCACTAAAAGCTCGGCCTTGGCCTCCCGATCCGCAGGGTCTGCCAGCGCTCGGTCCACTGCGGAGAGGACGCCGCGCATCACCGACTCGGCCAGTCCCTCGATGAGCGGGGACGACTCGGCGGACATATAGCGTTCAAAGGCGTGCATGAAGGTGTCGAACGCACCGCACAGGAGCTGAAACCGACTGACGGTGAGAACCGAATCGAGGTCCAGAACAGCAAAGACCGGTCGCTGCAGGTCTGTGTCACAAAACCATTTCTGCTCGCCGCGGGTGAGCACTGAGCAGTCGCTCATCTCGCTGCCGGATCCAGGAACAGTCAGTACCGCGCCTACCGGCAGGCAGGAAGACGGCTCCGCAGCAGCACAGTAAAAGTCCCATAGCTCCCCGTCGTACACCGCGCCCAGAGCGATGGCTTTGGCCGTGTCGATCACACTCCCGCCGCCGACAGCCAGAATAAAATCGACCCTCTCCCTCTTTGCCAGAGCAACGCCTTCGCGGGCCTTTTCATACAAAGGGTTCGCCCTGACGCCGCCGAAGATCGCGAACGGCTTTCCTGCCGCCTCCAGCCGGCCAAACACTTGCGCCAGCAGACCGTTTTTTTCTGCAGAGCTCTCTCCGTGGACAACCAAAATCTTTTCAGCATACCGGACAAGTTCGCCCAGGCGATCAAGGGCATCCTCTCCGAATACGGCTCTCGTGGGGTTGAGATAGCTGAACGCTTTCATGCCGGCCCCCTCAAACCGTCAACTCCAGACGGTCGTCGCCCTCGAGAGTAATATACTGCATATCGTTGACGAATGTCCGTTCCGGCAGGAGCACCAGCACCGTGATGGGCCTGTCCACCGCATACTGCGCCCCATGGAGCACGCCGCGGTTGATCCGGACCAGCGTACCCTCCGGAATATAAAAGGCCTCCAGGCAGTCCGTGTTGATGTCCCCGGCGGTGAAGCCAGCGAAAATCACTGCGTCACCGCCGTGAATATAGATCATCTCGTCAGTGCTGGCGTGGCATTCGATCATGTCCACCAGCATGGGCCGTATGCCCACACTACACAGAGACACAGACAGCGGCCCCAAGGCGGGGAAGAAGGAGAGAATATCCGGGAAGAACTCTGACACTGTGTTCCGGCCGAAGCCGAAGGAAAAGGCGTCCGTATTGTGAATTGTGCAGAAATCCCCATATCTCCGGAAGTTTTCCCGTGTGATGGGCTTTGCCTTGCGCGTTTCCATTGTCCGCTCCTTCCTTACAGGCTGTAGACCCTGTCGGTGTCTGGGGTATCAAATTTGATCCCCAGATACCTGGCCGCCTCCCGGAGCGCCTTGGTGTACCGGCCATAAGCGCCACCAACGTGATGGATGTACGGCCCGAAAATCAGCTTTTCCTCCCACTTCTTCCAGTCGTCCACTTCAAACCACACGTATGTGCCGGTGGTCTCTGGTCCGTCCACCGCCCGGCCCTCGCCGGCAAAGAGGGAATACTGGCCGTTAATGCTGTCAAAGCGGCAGATGGTGATATCGCCCCGGCGCAGTTCCCAGCGGCACTGCATGTCGATATATCGAGCCCTGGAAGTCTCCGCCTTCAGGGAATAGGGGAATGGACCGCAGTGCCACAGCAACTCAGCGTTGTCGTTGCTGGGGTGCCGGATGGTGAGATCGGCAAAAAACTGGGACCCATCCCCCAGAGAGCAGGCCTGGAGGATTGCCAGGGTGATTGCTCCGTTCACGTCCCCCTCGCAGGCGGCGGAAAGCCCAGCATCCGCCAATTCGCCGATGGCCAAGCAGGGCACACCGCCCAACATGTCCCCCATGGCCGACCAACACTCCACAGCGGCACCCTCACACGCATTTTCTCCCATGAGTGCTTGCATAGCCAATTTGATTGCGGCGGTTTTGCGTACCGTCTCCAAGTTCATGGAGGAACAGTCCACTCTTCTAGTAAAGTCAGCGATGTAGGCATCAAGCGTTATATCGTTTGATTCGATCAACTTCAGGGCGCGGGATCCTACTTGGGATGCGGCGATGGGAATGGTAACGATACCAAACCGCTCTGCCAACTCGGCATCATTTGCCATGACACTCATAAAAGCCCGTGGACGGCTACCGAACTTTGCCACTCGCAAGTTCTTTAACTTCTTTACGATGTTGGCTACCCGGATGAAGTCTACAAAGCCATCGAAAAACTCCTTGGATGAAGTTGGGCAACTGACGATGTAGCTATATGTAACGCCCATGCGAGCTAAAACCTTCGTGGCCGCAAACATCCCGCATTGGGTGTCTCTCCCGGCTTTTTCATCTGTGTTTGGGGAGTAATCTCGTGGCCCCCACACTAATGTGGGCACTTTTAGCCGGGCAGATAGTGTGGCTGCGGCGCACTCTTCTCCAAAATCACAGAATGCTAAGAATAAGGCGTCTACCCCGACTTTAGCAAACTTATCTGCGATGGCATTGGCATCCCGCTCCTCCACCATCATTCCATCGGGACAGATGTCAGTGATATCCACGAGATCAATAAAATCAGGTAGGATGGAACATACCTTTGCGAGAATCTCTCTGCGCTGGACAGCCGCAACAGTCGCAGAGAGAGATTTTCTTCGCAAAGGGGCAAATCCAAGTTTCAGCATAAAAAGACCCCCTTATTATCAGTAAAAAAATTATATGGTTGTAACTTTGGTTTGTCAATATATTTTTATTTCTTAAAAATACTGAAAATTCAATAATTTTTTTAGATTATATAAAAAATATTTAAGAAATAAAATTAGTTTTCATTAGTTGACTGATAAACGAGTATCCTATATAATAGATTTTATGAATACATTGAATCGTCTTGGCACCGGGCGCACGCCGTCTGATGTGCGAAACAGCAATCAACTGGTGATTGCCAACCTTTTCTTCCATAATGAGGCGCTCTCCGCCGGAGAGATTGCACAGTACACTGGGCTGAGCCGGACGTCTGTTAATAACATCGTCAGTGAGCTGCTTTGTTCAGGGTTTCTTTGCTGTTCAGGGAAAGGGGCATCTACCGACGCTGGGGGCAAAAAACCGTCTCTTTACTCTCTGAACGCCGCCCACGGACGCTTCATCTCTGTTTTCTTCTCCGGATATGAATGTACTGTCTGCATGTTCGATTTGGGCTTATCACTCACTCACAGTACATCCCATACCAGTGCGGAGCCCATGGACCGAGAGGCGGTGGTGGAAACCATACGTGCTTTGCTATGGGACCTTACCGTTCGAGCCAAGGTGGATTTATCGTCCATCTCGGCGTTGGCGTTACACTGCGGAGGTATTGTGGATTCCCAACATAGCTCACTCCATCTTCCCATACAGAACCCACACTGGGGCGCTGATTTTGACATTAAGCGGGAATTGCAGGAGTCACTTCCTAAGGGACTCCCTGTTTTTTTCGATAACGCTTGTCGATTTAGTGGATATTCAGAGCTCCTACAGGATCCCTCCCGTGCAAAAAAAAGAATTGCTGTCATAAACACCCAGGAGCAGTTCGTGGGCGGATGTATCGTGGACTGCGGGGAGCTTCTGCACGGGGCCAATAGCTTAATAGGGGAATTCGGCCATATCATTGTTGATCCAGCATCAAAAACTTCCTGTGCCTGTGGTGCCTGCGGGTGCTTTGAATCGTTGGTTTCCGCCGCTCATCTAGAAAAGCGAGTGCAAGCTCACCCCATGTATTTTAAAAGCGTTCTCGCCAATCAGCCGTTCACTCTATCGTTCCTGTTTTCCGCCGCTGATGGGGGAGACACTGTTGCGAGGGAAATCTTGGGCAAGACTGCCGAGTACTTTGCTTTGGTTATACGAAGTATCCTGCTATCTAATGATCCAGACGAGATTATTCTGCAGGGTGTTTATGGCGGTTCCGGACGCTTTTTCCGTGCCGCACTGATGGATAAACTATCGATAGGTCATTTCTTTGGAGCAGGGCCTTGCCCGCTGTTTTTTTCGACTGGCTTGCCCCTGTCTTCGCACCTAGGTGCGGTTGCGTACTGTCGTGACAAGATGGCAACTTCTCTGCTCATCTAAATCTAAATAGATTACATTGTACCGCAACCACCGGGAAGCAATTCCCGGTGGTTGCATTAGTTTTTTTGCCTTTGAGCGAGGATGCTGCTTAAACACCGTCATACTTGCGCAACACTTTTGGGTAGCATGAGATACCTGCAACTGAAAACAGCATCGTCGGCAAATAGAAAAATCCCCCGGAAAAAGTTCTCCGGGGGATTGGTTTATTCAAAGCTGGCGGGCATAAAGTGCATTCCTTTCTTTTTTAATTTTTTTTCAGATTTGCAACAGGTTGCAGAGAAAAGCGAAAAGATATGGGTTTACAGACAGGGGTATTCAAACCTAATGAGAGCGAAGACAGCGACGTGAATACCTATCGGGTGAATAGCTACCGTGTGCTGCTCACAAGAGGACGGGACGGATTTATTGCCTTCATTCCGCCGACACGAGATATGGACTGCATTGAAGAAGTGTTCCAAACGGTTAGGGTGAAAGAATTGTAAGGTTGAAAAATGATAACCATCATCAAGCGGCTGGTCCTCGTACGGCACTATGGAAAGGAGGAGAGCATATGAACCTGACACTGATCATCCTCATCATCACCATCATTCTCTGCATCATCTTTTGCGTATTTGAAGTCCGGAACTGGAACAAAAGATGTGCCGCAGCACGGGAGCGCTTTCTTGCCGGAGAACGTGACAAGAATGCTGCCCGGGACTTACATACCAGGGAGAAGTGATTCGGATAACGGAGAAGAGAAAAACCTTTACCGATTATGAGGTGAAGCGTCGGATGTTGATCAACAAAGAAGACGCGGAGTGTTAACTCTGCGTCTTCTTTTATTCGATCTTGATAACGTTCATACAAAAGGTACATCACGTTGAAAACGTTACCTTAGTCCTTCGCGAAAGACCGGATTTTGGGACTGTGGGGTGCCTATCCTAAAGGCGGAAATTAGAAAACGGAGGCGGACAGGATGGACAAAAATGAACTGACAAGAGTCATGGTCCGGTATCTGGAGGATATGGGGATCTGGGCGGCCATCATTCCTATCGTGCTGGCGATGGCCAACCGAACATCCGGCGGCCTGCTGGAACTGGCCTACTACGTGCTGGATCAGGGCAAAGCGCTGAGCCAGACAAAACTGGTCGAGAAGGCGATGAGCATCGGGGGAAGGGAAAAGCCTGCCGGCGTTCTGGAAGAAAAGAGCCGAATGACGGCGTGAGGAGAATCATCAATAGATGAAATGCCGATCGAGAGGATTTCAATGAAGAACAGGTCAAAGTTCATGAGGCTGTTTACGAATCTGGGGGCATTACCGGATAAGACCGCTGAAATAACCAGGTGTATGCGTGGAAGGACACATGCGGAAAAGGAAGCCATCGCGGCGAGGCCCATCAAGGAGCTGGAGGAAGGGAAGATACCTCAGCATGAGATCTCTCCGACTGTGAACATAATTGATAGAAAATAGAATTATCCCCCGGAGTGTTTTTCCGGGGGATTGGTTTATTCAATGCTGGCGGGCACAAGGCGCGCTCCTTTCTTTATTTTGAGATTTGCAACAGATCTGCAACAGGATATAGGGATAAACACAGCAAATACATATAAACAGAGATAATAAAGATTGCATTTTTGGGCAAGTTATTGAACATAATGCCTACAATATGTTTAACAATGCGCCGCTTGAATTTCATAAAGGATTTTGCTATAATGCCCTCGCAAAAACATCGACGGTAAAGAGGGAAACGCCATGGACGCCAAATTCATCGTCATCGAGGGGCTGGACGGCTCCGGCACGACCACCCAGATCCGCCTACTGGCCGAGCGCCTGCGGGCCATGGGCCGGTCCGTGGCGGAGACGGCGGAGCCCACCAACGGCTCCATCGGCGGGCTGGTCCGGGACGCCCTCTCCGGCTTCACTCCCCGCACCGGGGCGGAGATCGCAGCGCTGTTCATGGCGGACCGGGTGGCTCACAACGCCAACCCCGTCAACGGCATCGAGAAGCTGCTCTCCGAAGGGCGGGACGTGATCTGCGACCGGTATTACTATTCCTCCATGGCCTACCAGGGCACCGTCACCGACCCGGAGTGGGTGTTCCGCATCAACGCGGACTGTCCGGAGATCCGCAAGCCCGACCTGTGCGTGTTCCTGGACCTGGACGACGAGGAGTGCATCCGCCGGATGGAGCGGGGCCGTTCCTACCGGGAAATCTACGAGAACGAGAACGCCCTCCTGGCCATCCGGAAGCGGTATTATGACGTTTTCCGCCGCCTGGAGGTTCGGGACAACATCGTCGTTGTGGACGCCGGGCGGGCGCCGGAGGCCGTGGCGGAGGACGTGTTTGCCGCGGTCCGGAGGATTTTGGAGTAATTATTGCATTGACAAGCCCGCGAGGGGTATGCTATTATACCATAGCGGTTTGGAGAAGTACCCAAGAGGCCGAAGGGGCTCCCCTGCTAAGGGAGTAGGCGGTGTTGAGCCGCGCCCGGGTTCAAATCCCGGCTTCTCCGCCAAAGCCCGGAAATGCTTGATTTTTCAAGCGTTTCCGGGCTTTTTATGTTCTGCTTTTTGAAAGCCTCTTTCCGGGAAAAATGGAGAGAAATGGAGGCAAAAAGCTTACAAACACCCCCACGGTTACCCCCACAATCAGCCCACGATCGAGGGCTTCCCAATGGCGTTCACGCCGGCGCGCATATCCGATGTATCTTTGTGAATATAGCGAAGCGTAGAAGAAAATTTCGCGTGGCGCATAATCTTCTGGATAAGGGTAGAGGATAGCTCGGCTTTGTCCAAAGCCGTTCCTGTAGTGTGGCGGCAGCTGTATGGAGGAAGATCCCGGCAGCCGATCCGCTGAAGGGTGGCGTGGTACTCTTTGTAGAAATTGTCTTTGTTCATGTGCAGGAGCTTATCGCCCGGGGAGTGGTCACAGAGCTGGCGGAGGACCGGCTCGATGATATCTGAAATGAAAGAAGGAGAATCAAACTATGAACACATGGAAGCAATTGCAAAGAGAGTATCCGTCAGAGCATATAAGCCGGAACAGATCCCGGAAGATGCCCTGCAGGCAATTCTGAAAGCGGGTATGGCCGCGCCTGTTGGTTCCGGGGCCTATGACACCCTTCATCTGACAGTTATCCAGGATATGGCACTTTTGAATGAGATCGGTGAGGCTGTGAACGAGCTGGTCTTCAAAGTGCTCGGCAAGAAGTTTTATGCAGATAACAAAAAGAGCCCTGCCAGACTGTTACATCCGGCAGGGTAGTGCGGAAACCGATTTCGAACAATATTATCAAAATCGGTTCCCGCATTGTTTATTTTTCCTTATTTTTTGGGCTTTTTTCGGTTTGTCCGTTTTACAGCACAAAAGCGAAACTGTTAAAAACTGAAAAAATGTGACCGGTCACCTAATATCGACCGGTCATTATCACTTCAGTCCATTTGTTCATTGGATTGAGGAAGTGGTTGTTTTCCCAATACAACAGGCACTTGCTTTTTTCGCCGGGTCATGGTAGACTCAATATAGATAAACAGACGGTTATCCCGGGTTGGAAAAGGAGGCAATATGAATAAAACGCCTGTTCGCGGGAAGCTTTGGATCCCATCCTGTGTCTGGCGATCCTGCTGTGCACCTTTGTTATAGAGGCGGTCATGCAGAGCAAAACGCCCTCCGCCGGTGCGGCGAACGAGCAGAGCCAGACCGTGGAGACCGGGTCTCCCGTTACCATCATCACCGCTGACGAATGGATGAAAAAATATCCGGACGAGTACGCGTCCTATATCCGCAACAGCGAGAACTCCCGGGCGGAGGACTATGTGGAGCAGTACCCCATCATCGCCTCCATTTACGAGGGGAACGCCTTTGGAAAATTTTATGCCGCCGCCCGGGGCCACAGCTATACCCTGGAGGACGTGAACGAGACGGGCCGCCCTCACGGGGACGCCAAGTGCCTCACCTGCAAGACCCCGGATTATACCGTGCTGGTGAACGCCGAGGGTGTGGGGGCCTATAAGTACGCCTTTGACGAGACCTTCGCCGGAATGACCCAGCCCATCAGCTGCTACACCTGTCACGCCAACACGGGCAACCAGCTGGTGGTGACCCATACATATCTCTCCGCCGCCATGGGAAGCGATCTGAGCGGCGTGGCCCCGGCCACGTTGTCCTGCGGCCAGTGCCATGTGGAGTATTACTTCGATCCAGCCAACGGCTCCGCCACCACCCTGCCCTACACGAGTCTGGCGTCGATGAACCCGGACGATATCCTGGCTTTCTACAACGAGATAGGCTTCTCCGATTACGAAAACCCCCGTACCGGCACCCGGCAGCTGAAGGTCCAGCACCCCGAATTTGAGACCTTCATGGGTGAGGGAAGCGCCCACGCCGGGCTTTTGACCTGTGCCGACTGCCACATGGGCGAATATCCCTCGGACCAGGGTTACGGCACGGGCACCTATTCCAATCACTATTTGATCTCTCCCCTGGAGAAACCGGAGGTGCTGAAGACCTGCGCCCGGTGCCACAGCGACACTGACATGGTGGCCAAGGTCCGGGAGATCCAGGACGAAATTGAGAGCCGCACCAACGAGGTGGGAGAAAAGCTGGTCCTGCTGGCTGACGCGTTGTCGGACGCGGTGGCCTCCGGCAAGTACACCGATGAAGCACTTGACGCTGTCCGCTCCCTGTACAGAGACGCTCAGTTCTATTGGGACTTCGTATTCGTGGAGAACAGTGAGGGCGCGCACAATTCCGCGCTCTCCCGGCAATGCATGGACAAGGCGGAATCGCTGATCGATGAGGCGATGGCTCTTCTCTGAGGATCTGTATCGACCGACGCGCCGGTTCCCGTTTTTCGGAACCGGCGCGTTTTCCGTAAAAGGAAAGGGATGACATGAAAAAGACCCTTGCGTTTCTCCAATCCATGTGCTTCGGGCTGCTGCTTTTGGCGCCGCTGCTGATCTGCTCGGTGCTGGGCTCCCTGATCCCCCAGGGGGAAAGCGAGGCGGCCTATGCCGAGGCGTACCCCTCTCTGTATCATCTGATCTTGGGGCTGGGGCTGGATCACATCTTTCGCACTCCCGTTTTTCTGGCGCTGGCGGCACTCTTCGGGCTGAATCTGGCGCTTTGCTGCTTCAACCAGTTCCGGGTAGTTCCGGGCCGGGAGGCCGCCGTCCGGGAGCGGGCGCTGCGGAACAGGGAGACCGCGGCTCTCACGGAGGCGCAGCGGCAGAAGCTGATGCAATTCCTTCGCCGGGGTCTCTGGCGGAGGGAAGAGACCGACGGAAAAGCGATGTTTTCCGCATCCCCTCTGCGCTGGTACGGCTCTGCCGTCGCCCATTTTGCTCTTTTGGGGATCCTGCTGGGTGCGGCAGGGATCTTCGTGCTGTCCCGCTCGGCGGACTATGCTCTGATGCCGGGGGACAACGCCCTGCCCAACGGACTCACCGTCCGGCTGGAGGATTTCCGGGTTTCCGACGGCGAGGGCCGCGTGGACTACGCCAGTACCGTGGAGATCACCGACGCCAGGGAGAGAAAAAGCGGCCTGCGGGATATCCGAGTGAACCATCCCCTCCGGTTCGGCGGCGTCAAGATCTACCAGCACAGCTATGGCGTGGCCGGGGTGCTGTCCGTCACGGTGAAGGATACCGGGGAGACTTGGCCTGCCCGGGTGACCGAGCCGGGGATGATCTCCGTGGGCGGGCCGGACGGGGTCTGGTATATGACCGTGTATCCCGGGTATGTGGCCGACGAGGAGGGGAACGTCACTCCCATCACCCAGACAACGGGCGAATACCCTGACCCCTTGTACTATCTGCTTCTGGTGGAGAACGGGGCTATGGTTCCGGTGCTTGCCGTCCCGGGGGATGAGATTGAGACCTCTGACGCCGTCTACCGGCTGGAAGCGCCGCTGCTGTATCCGGCCATTCGGGTCAAGACCACCCCGGTGTGGATCTACGGTCTGCTTTACCTCTCCTTTGCAGTGCTTGTAGCGGGGCTGTACCTGTGCTTTTTCCAAAGCCCGGCGGTGGTGATCCTCTCGCCGGAAGGATATACGCTCACCGGCAAGCGGAACGACACGGAATGGCGGCAGAGGCTGCGTCTGCTACTGGAAAACGGAGGTGGGAGATAGATGCTGGATATCCTGTTTTTCACGGCGCTGATTGTCTGCTTTGTCGCGGTGGTGACCCAGTTCCTGGCTCTGGCCTTCCGGAAGGAAGGACTGAAAAAGGCGGCCTGGCTCGTGAACGCCGCCACCTTTGCGCTGATTACGGCCTATATGATCGCCCGGGGCGTGACGGCGAAGCGCCTGCCTCTGAGCAACCAGTTTGAGTTCGCCGTGGCCTTTGCCTGGGGTGTTGCGCTTCTTTCCATGATTCTGCGCCGCACGGTGGAGGAGCCGTGGCTGGGCACCATCATGGCGGCGGCCTCGTTTCTGGTGCTGTCCTTCGCGGCGCTCCAGCCCCGGCAGGTGTCGGAGCTGATGCCCGCCCTGCGCTCGGGCTGGTTCGGCTTCCACATCGGCTCGGCAGTAATGTCCTATGCCGCCTTCATGACGGCCGCCTGCTTTGCCGTGCGATATCTCTTGCTAGTACGGCGGCCGGATGCCGACGAAGAACGGCTCTTTCGACTGGACTATTATGCTTACCGACTCACAGCCTTCGGGTTCCTGATGCTTACGGTGACCATCCTCACCGGGGCGATTTGGGCTGAGCAGGCCTGGTCTGCCTTCTGGACCTGGGACCCAAAAGAGACCTGGGCGCTGATCACCTGGCTGATCTACGCGGCGTATTTGCATCTACGGCTGATCAAAAAATGGCAGGGGAAGCGGATGGCCGTATTCTCCGTAGTGGGGATCGTCTGCGTTCTGTTCACCTTCATCGGCGTCAACGCCCTCTTCGCCGGACTCCACTCCTACAAATAAAAAGGCCGCGTTCGTGCCATAGGACAAAGACGCCTTCCCGTACACATACAGGGGGGTGGTACATCGTGGACTGCAGACTATCCGAGCTCCGTTTTCTGAAAGAACGTAGGCCGCACCGTTTTGGAGCCGTTCATCCGATTCGTGAACTCAGAGCCGTTGTCCGTCTGAATGCATTCGATCGCGTAAGGGAACTTCTTCATGCAATGCCGGATGAACTCGGCGGCAGAATAGGAAGTGTGCTCCTTGAACGCCTCGAGGTAGTAAAAAACAAACAATTACCCCCATGGTTACCCCCAAAATGCGGTTTTTCGTTGATATTTCTATATTTTTGAGGCCCCTGCTAAGGGAGTAGGCGGTGTTGAGCCGCGCCCGGGTTCAAATCCCGGCTTCTCCGCCACGATAACGGGACCTCATCCCAACGGGTGAGGTCCTTTTTTGCTCCCGGAGGAGGAGAGCGCGGGAACATGCGGCTGTCCGATCCACCGGACGGGGAGGAATGAGGCAAATGAAGAAACAGCATACGCTTACCTTTTGGGAGGCCACCAGCATCATCATCGGCCACGGGATCGGCGCGGGGATCCTTTCCGTGCCGTATCTGGCGTCAAAAAACAGCTTTCGGGACGTGGTTTTGATCCTTGCGTTCTGCTACCTGTTCAACCTGGTGCTCCATCTGGTCATCGCGGAGCTCTCCTACAACAACGACGGGGCGCAGTTCGTCAAGTGCTTCGATTCGGAGCTGTTTTCCGGGAAGCGCAGGAAGATCTTCACCTGGCTGGCGTTCGCGCTGCTGGGCCTGTCGGTGCTGTTCAACGTCAGCGCCTTTCTGACCGGCGCGGCGGCGGTCTTCCGCAGCTGGTTCGGCCTGCCCGACGCGGCGGGCATCCTGCTCTTTTATATCCTGGGCGCGGGCGTGGTCTTTGTCGGGATGAAGCTGGTGGGCATCTGCGAGAAGTACGCCGTGGGCGCCATGGCGGCGGTGGTCCTGATCCTCCTGATCGCCACGCTCCGGTCGGAGCTCACGCCCCTCCGGACCGCCGGGGCGGGCATCAACAACGCGCTGGCCCTGTTCGGCATGATCTCCTTTTCCCTGTCCGCCGTCATGTCCACGCCCCAGGTGGTAAAGGGCCTGAACGGGGACGTGAAGGGGATCCGGGCGGCCATCGCGTCCGGCCTGGGCGTCAACGCCGGACTGATCCTCCTCATCACCCTGATGACGCTGCTGGGCGCGGGAAAAGGCATCACGGAGGACGGCGCGCTGGTGGACCTGGCGCGGCATCTGGGCGGCTGGGTCAGCGTCGTGGGCTATATCTTCACGCTGCTGGCGCTGGCCACCTCCTTCTGGGCCAACACCCTCAATCTCCGGGACATCATCCACGAGCAGACCGCGTGGAACGAAAAGCTCAGCTGGCTGGCGGCCACGGCGCCCTGTCTGGCGCTGGCCCTTTTCGGCCTGTCCAGCTTCGTGGGCTTTACCCGCTTCGCCAGCCTGATCCAGGTGGTCACCGGGGTGGGCATCGTCTGGGCGTACCATCTCAGCCGCAGACGGACCGGGGAGGCGAAGCTCGTGGGCCGTTTCGGCTCCCTGCCGTTCCAGATCGCCGTGGTGTTGTGTACGCTCCTGGCCACCGTGGGCGCCGTCCTGCCGGTGACCTGAGCGGGGAAGAAGGACGCATACGCCCCGAACCGTGGCGCCGAATCGATCAAAAGGGTGAAACCGACATGAAACAGACGATCCTCCGAAAATACGCCTTCCTGGGCGAGTGCCGCGCCCTGGGCGTGAACGACTCCATGGAGCACAACGATTATATGATCGGCTATGAGGGACTGGATATCGACGCGGTCACCCGGGACGGCAGGACGGTCCCCATATTCCGCCGGGGCAAGTGGGCCTTCTGATCTGCCGGGTCGTGTCAAAAAGACGGGACTGTCTCTGACTGAGACGGCCCCGTCTTTTTGTGCGCTTCCCTGTTTTCTTACCCGATCCGGATCTTTCCGCCGTCGATATCCGACAAGGACCGGCAGCCCGTCATCACCATGGCGTCCCGCAGCTCGGCCAGGAGCTTCTGCGAGTACAGCACGACGCCCTCCCGACCGCCGCCGTGGGCCGCGATCGCATAGGGCCTGCCGATCAGGACGGCGTCCGCCCCCAGAGCCAGGCATTTGAACACGTCCCGGCCGGACCGGATGCCGCCGTCCACGAATATCTTCAGCCGGCCGCCCACCGCCCGGCGGATCTCCGGCAGCATGGAACAGGGAGCGGGGGTGTCCTCCAGGACCCGCCCGCCGTGGTTGGACACCACGATCCCGTAGCAGCCGGCGTCCGCGCAGCGGACCGCCGCCTCGGCCGTCAGGATCCCCTTGGGGATAAAGGGCAGCGGCGTGCTGTTCACGATCTCGGCCATGGTCTCCCGGGAGAGGGGGTAGACCGGCTTCCCGGCCTTTTTCAGCAGCAGGTTCCCGCATGAGTCGATGTCGCAGGCCACGGCGATCGCCCCCACCTCCTCCGCCTGGCGGATCCGCCCCAGCAGCTTGGGCAGCGCCCAGGGCTTCACCGTGGGGATGGCCAGCCCTCCGGCGGCTTTGATGACCGGCAGCTGCAGATCGTAGAGGGTGTCGTAAAAGGCGTCCGGCGTAAAGGCGAGAGAGCCGCATTCCGCCATGCCGCGGACGCTGATGTCGGCGAACTCCTCGTCGGTGAGATAGCCGTTATAGTTGCTGCCCATACCGCCGATGGGCGCCATAAAAAAGGGCACTTCAAAGCGCCGCCCGAAAAGCTCCACGGAGGTGTCGATCTCCCCGGGCTCGTACACCAGATCCATCAGCAGCCGGACGCGGCTCAGATATTCCCGGCAGACGGTGAAGGAGCTGGCGCTGCCGATCCCGCCCACGCCGGGGATCTCCCCCCGGCAGGCCCTGCCGTCGCATTCCGGGCAGACCCGGCATTTCGGCCCCATCACGTCGCGGGCCCTGTCCCATACTTCCTGGATCGTCATCGCTTTTCTTCCTTTCGAAAAAACGGATCGGAGGTCCGTTTCGGACCGCACGGCAAAGACATCTGTCAGCAAAACTCATTATATCAAACGCAAGCCGGTGAATCCAGAACAAATTTGAGAGAAACAAAGCAAGAAAAAGTCGCCGCGTCCGCAACGCGGCGAAGAAATGCCGCCGCCGACCGGTTGACATTTCCCGTCGGCGGCTTTATAATAACAAGTGTTATGCATCATATGTTACTTTTTTCTCATCCTTCGGAAAGGTGGTCAAGGCCATGCCGCCCAGAGTAAAGTTTCAGAAAGAGGAGATCGTCCGCGCCGCGCTGGACGTGGCCCGGGAGAAGGGGATCGACGCGGTGACGGCCCGGGAGGTGGCCGCCGCGCTGGGGGTATCCCCCGGCCCGATCTTCACCTGGTTTTCCGCCATGGACGAACTGAAGGCGGAG
>JAFRDL010000111.1 GCA_017411265.1 Oscillospiraceae bacterium
TCAAGCCCTTCTCCATGCGCTGCTTATAGCACTCCGCCCGCAGCATGTTGTTCACGGAGAAGCAGGCGCCCACCTCCCGCAGGAGATCGATGTAGTTGAGCTTCAGCAGCCAGTCGGCATTATTCACCATGATGGCCGTGTCCTCGCCGAACTCGATGAACCGCTCCATCTGCCGCTTGAAGCAGGCGGCGTTGTGGTCGATATCTTCCTTGGTGAGCATCTTGCGCATGTCGGTGCGTCCGCTGGGATCGCCGATCATGGTGGTGCCGCCGCCGATGAGCGCCACCGGCTGGTTTCCGGCCATCTGGAGACGCTTCATCAGCGTCAGGGCCATGAAGTGACCAGCGGTCAGGCTGTCCGCCGTGCAGTCAAAGCCGATGTAGAATTTTGCCTTCCCGTTGTTGATCAGGTCCCGGATCTCCTTTTCATCGGTGACCTGGGCGATCAGTCCGCGCTGTACCAGTTCCTCGTAGATCTGCATTTTTACTTCTCCTTCTTGTTTTTCGGACAGAAAAACCCTCTGTCCCGGGGGACAGAGGGCGATCATGGTCGCGGTACCACCTCTATTTACCGTTTTTTCGCAAAAACGGCCTCGTGCCGTGCGTTCACACGGCGGCGCTGTAACGGGCGCTCCCGGAGCACGCCTACCGGGCATAAGCCTTTCGGGTGCCGGCTCCGCGGTGTATTCCGCAGACTCCCTCTCCCCCTTCCACCATACCGGGGTCTCTCTGCGCAGGGTCGCGTCTGTGTACTGGTCCGCATCATCGCTGTGGCTCCGCCATTGTAGCGAATTCAATTCAAAATGTCAACACCGGTTTCTCAAAGAGCCGCACGAAACTGATCCGCCCGGGCGAGCAGCTCCTCCGCCCCCGCCAGAAGGGTCTCGGATACATCCTCTCCCCCGCTGATCCTTGCCAGCTCCCGGCGGCGTCCCTCCCGGTCCAGGAGACGGATATCCGTGTAAGTCCGGCCGTCCCGCTCCTTTTTCTCCACCAGATACTGGGCTTCGGCCATGGCCGCGATCTGCGGCAGGTGGGTGACGCAGAGGACCTGCCTGTTCTTCGCCAGTCTGGCCAGCTTTTCCGCCACACGCTGGGCGGCGATGCCGGACACGCCGGTGTCCACCTCGTCGAAGATCAGTGCCTCCACCCGGTCCTTTTCGGCAAAAACGTTTTTCAGCGCCAGCATGATCCGAGCCAGCTCGCCGCCGGAGGCGATGCGGCTGATGGGGCCGAGAGCCTCCCCGGCGTTGGCGGACATGACGAACCGGATCTGGTCGATCCCGTCGGCGTTCAGCGGCTCGTCCCCCTCCCGCCGGTCCAGAAGCACGCGAAAACGGACGGAGGGCATGTTCAGCTCCCGCAGCTCCGTTTCCACCTGCTTTTCCAGCCGGGAAGCCGCCGCTTTCCGTTCCGCCGACAGATCTTCCGCCGCGCGGAACGCCTTTTTCCGCGCTTCCGCCGTCTCTTTCTCCAGCTTCGCCAGCCGGTCCTCCGCGTATTCCAGCTCGTCCAGACGGCGGCGGCTCTCCTCCAGCAGGGCGATGAGGCCGTCCTCATCGGCGGCGTATTTCTTCTCCAGCCGGCGCAGAAGGGCGAGCCGTTCCTCCAGCCGGTCGTATTCCTCCGGAGAAAAATCCAACTCCTGCCGCTTTTCCCGCAGCCGCTCCGCCGCGTCCTCCAGGGCGAGTCGGGCGTCGCGGATCAGTGCGGCGGTCTCCGCCAGATCCGGGCTCCAGCTGCTGGCGCGCTCCACGCTGTACTCCGCGTCGCCGCAGAGGGATACGGCATTCTCCGAAGCCTCGTACAGGGCGGAATAAGCGCTCTCCAGGTTTTCGGTGAGCTTTTCCGCGTTCCGCAAAAGATCCCGGCGTTCCGTGAGCTCGGCTTCTTCACCGGAACGAAGCTCCGCTTTTTCCAGTTCCTGGATGCGATAACGGAGAGAGTCCTCCAGCCGTGCCTTTTCCGCCTCGTCCATGCGCAGCCGTTCCGACTCCCGCACGAATTCACGCCAGGCGGCGTACGCGCCGGAAAATTCCCGTATGCGATCCTCCGATACTCCGTAGCGGTCCAGATAGTCCAGATGGCGCTTTTCATCCAGCAGCTGCCGCCCGTCGTTCTGACCGTGTATGTCCAGCAGAAGGGCGCCCAGCTCCCGCAGCTGACCGGCGGAAACAGGCACGCCGTTCACACGGGCGGAGGTTTTTCCGTCCGCGTTCAGCCGCCGCTGCAGGATGATCTCCCCATCCTCCGCGTCGATCTCGTTGTCCCGGCACCAGAGTTCCGCCTCGGCGCTCTCAAAGACCGCCGTGACCGACGCCTTCTCCGCCCCGGTGCGCACCAGCTCCCGGCTGGTTCGGTTTCCCAGGACGGCGTTCAGCGCGTCGATCATGATGGATTTGCCTGCGCCGGTCTCGCCGGTGAGTACGCTCAGACCGCGGGTAAAATCCACATCCGCGCGTTCGATGACCGCGATATTCTCAATGTGGAGACTTTTGAGCATTACAGCATTTCCCCGATCTCACGGCAGAAATCACCGGCATTCTCCGTGGTCCTCATGGCGAGGAACACCGTATCGTCGCCGGCAATGGTCCCCACCAGGTGCGGGATCTCCATGTTGTCCATGGCGGAGGCGGCGGCGTTGGCCAGACCGGGCAGCGTATGGATCACCACCAGGTTCTGGGCCGTGTCGAAGCTCACCACGCACTCCCGGAAGATCTTGCGGAGACGGTCATTGTGATCCTGACTCTCCTCCCGGGCGGGGGCGACGTAGCGATAGCCGCCGCCGGGGGCCAGCTCCTTCACCAGACGGAGCTCCTTGATATCCCGGGATAAGGTGGCCTGGGTGCTGCGGATACCTCTGGCCAGGAGGGCCTCCATCATCTGGTTCTGCGTCTCGATCTCCTGTTCGGTGATCAGTTCCAGGATCTGTGCTTGACGTTCCGATTTCATGGTTGTGGGTCCCCTTTTTCAGGTAATGTCCTTGTCGTTGAGTTTTTCAAAAACAATATCGTAAAAGCTGCGGTCGCTGACTCTTGCCATGAGGAGCGTCTGCCGGGAACGCTTGACGATCAGCTCGTCACCGTCCAGGAAATCCACAGGTTCGCCGTCGATGGAGAGCACGACTTCTTTTTCCCCCTGGTCGATGGTACGGATGCGCACCTCCCGGTCGTCCGTGAGCACAAAGGAACGGGCGGCAAGACGGAACGTGCAGATGGGCGTGAGGATGATGCAGGCGGCCTCCGGCTCCACGATCGGTCCCCCCGCCGCCATGGAATAGGCGGTGGAGCCGGTGGGGGTGGAAATAATGATGCCGTCGCCGGAAAACTCCGTGATCTCCCGTCCGTCGCCCATGGCTTCCAGCCGAACGACGCTCACCAGCGCCCGGACCACGGCCTCGTTCAGCGCGCGTCCCTCATACACCGTTTTCCCGCCGCGGATCAGCTTCAGATCCAGCATCATCCGGGGCAGGACGGAAAAGTCGCTGTCCGCCACCTCCAGCAGGCGGCCGAGCTCTCCCCCCTCCAGCTCCGCGAGGAAGCCCTTGTTTCCCATATTCACGCCCAGGACAGGCACGCCGCTCCCGGCCAGAAATCGGGAAATCTGGAGGATCGTGCCGTCCCCGCCCAGGGTGACGGCCAGACGCGCCCCCTTCAGCGCCTCTTCCAGCGGCGTCGTGGGAAGATCCGCCGGCCAGGTGTCTTCCAGCCCGTCGCTCAAAAACGGAGAGATCACCACCCGATGGCCGTGGGAGCGCAGAAGCTCCGCCGCGTGCCGTGTGGCGGCAAGGCCCTCGTCCCGGTGGGCGTTGGGACAGAGAACGATATGTCCGTTCATTTGCTTTCGTCCTTTCCGTGCGCCAGATGAGAGGCGTCAACCAGAGCCTGCAGATCCGGCGTCTCTATGCTCTCCCCGTTCTTTTCCAGCCATGCCAGATACTCGATATTCCCTTCCGGACCCCGGATGGGGGAAAAATCCAGCCCGCGGAGACCGAACCCCGCCTGTGCGCAATCGCGCAGGAAGTCCTCCAGGACCTCCCGATGCACGGCCGGGTCTCGAACGACGCCCTTTTTCCCGACCTTCTCTTTTCCCGCCTCAAACTGGGGCTTTACCAGACATACAGCCTGGCCACGGTCCTTCAGCAGACCGTGGATCGCGCCCAGAACAAGCCGCAGAGAGATGAAGCTCAGATCCGCCACGGCGAGATCCATCTCCTCGGGGATGGTCTGATGGTCCACATAGCGGATATTGGTCCGCTCCAGACACACGACCCGGGGATCCTGCCGGAGAGACCAGGCCAGCTGGCCGTATCCCACGTCCACGGCGTAGACCCGGGCGGCGCCGTTTTTCAGCAGTACGTCCGTAAAACCGCCGGTGGAAGCGCCGCAGTCCACGCAGACCGCCCCCTCCACCGGGAGGGAAAAAACCTTCAGAGCCTTCTCCAGCTTCAGACCGCCCCGGCTTACATACGGGATGACCTCGCCCCGGACTTCGATACGGGCGTCCTCCGCCACGGGAGTGCCGGGCTTCGTCTCTTTCTGCCCATTCACATAGACCAGCCCCGCCATGACGCTGGTCTTCGCCCTCTCCCGGCTCTCGGCCAGGCCCCGATCGAATACCAGCTGATCCAGCCTACGCTTTTTCATGCAGCAGCTCCCTTGCCGCGCGGCAGATCCCCTCGGCGTCCAGTCCCAGCCTGTGCTGCAGGGCGGCAACGTCCCCATGGGACACGACGCCGTCTCCCAGATCCAGCCTGCGAACGCCGGACAGGGCCACGCCGTTCTCCGCCGCCAGAGCCAGGGCGTGGGAGCCTACGCTTCCCTCCCGGCATACGTCCTCCACGGCGAGCAGCCTCCCTGTTTTCCTCAAAGACGCCAGAAGGAGCTCCTCCGGCAGCGGAAGGATGCGGTTGATCTTCACCACATCCGCGGCGACCCCCTCATGGGAAAGGATATCCGCGGCAGCCAGCGCCGCGTTGGTCAGGATGCCGTGACAGACGATGGTGATATCGCCGCCCTCTCTCAGCCGCGTGGCGGCCTCCCGGCTATGATCCTCCCGATAAGCGCCCTCGCCGCCCCGGGGGTAACGGAGCGCCGTGGGACCGGTCTCCTCCTCCAGCGCGATCTCCAGCATGGAATCCAGCTCCGCGTAACTGGCCGGGGCATAGATCGTCATTCCCGGGACCGAGGAGAGAAACGCGACATCAAAAGTGCCGTGGTGCGTGGCCCCGTCTTTTCCCACCAGTCCGGCGCGGTCCACCGCGAAGACGACATGGAGGCCCATGAGCCCCACGTTTTCCAGAAGCATGTCGTAGGACCGCTGCAGGAACGTGGAATACACGGCGAAGATCGGCTTCATCCCCTGCTTCGCCATGCCGGCGCACATGGCGGAGGCGTGCTCCTCCACGATGCCAAGCTCAAAGAAACGGTCGGGAAAACGGGCGGCGAAGGTCTCCAGCCCGGTGCCGCTCTCCATGGCGGCCGTGACGGCGCAGACGCGCCCGTCCCGCTCCGCCAGCCGTACGGCCGTGCGGCCGAAGCAGGCGGAAAAATCATCAGCCGCTTTCGGAACAACGCCCACGGAGGGATCGAACACATCCACGCCGTGGTAAAGCTGGGGAAGCTCCTCCGCCGGGGCATAGCCCTTTCCCTTTACGGTGACGACGTGAAGCAGAACCGGCTCCCGGAGCTCCCGGGCCCAGAGAAGCGCTTTCTCCAGCCTGGCCTCGTCGTGCCCGTCCACAGGCCCGATGTAATAGAAGCCGAGATCGTCGAACACGTTGGGGGGAAGCAGATGGTTTTTGATCTTTTCCTTGATCCTGTGGGTCGCGAGATACAGCCAGGGAAGGCGTTTCATCGCCTTCCGGTACGCCTGCTTGAAGCGGATATACCCCGGCTTCATCCGGGCGCGCCGCAGCATGCTGGACACGCCGCCCACACTTTCGTTGATGGACATCCCGTTGTCGTTGAGAATGACCACCAGCGGCTCGTCGCTGCCGCCCGCGTCGCTGAGCCCCTCAAAACACATACCGCCGGTCATGGCGCCGTCGCCGACGACGGCGACGACGTCATAATCCCCCCCCGTCAGCGTTCTCGCCCGTGCCATGCCCATGGCGAGGGACACGGCGTCGGAAGCGTGTCCGGCGGCAAAGGGGTCCGCTTCGCTCTCCTCGGGCTTGGGGAAGCCCGCCAGTCCGTCCAGGCAGCGGAGCTTGTCAAACCGGTCCATGCGTCCGGTGAGGATTTTATGCACATACGCCTGATGACCCACGTCGAAGAGGATCCGATCCCTGAAGGGATCGTACACGCGATGGATCGCCACCGTGAGCTCAACGGCGCCCAGGTTGGCGGCCAGGTGACCGCCGGTCCGGGACACACCATCCACAAGGATACTCCGGATCTCGCTGCAAAGGGCGGGAACGTCCTTCGCAGGCAAGGCGCGAAGATCCTCATTGGTTTTGATTTTCTCCAGAATATTCAAAATCGCATACCTCTTATCTTATTATAAGCCCATGTATCATATCAAAGAAAACCGCCCTTTACAAGAGTAAAGGGCGGTTTTTCGTGAAAAATATTCATTCATTTCCGAAAATATTCAGTTTCGGCGGACGGCCAGCCGATCTGCCAGCCAGCAGAGAAATCCGGGATCCGGGAAAGCTCCCGCCAGGGCGGCCTTGGCTTTTTCGGTATGCTCCAGCACAAGCTTTTCGCACAGATCCACGCCCAGCAGCGAGGCGAAGGTGAACTTGCCCACCTTGGCGTCGGAGCCCACGTCTTTCCCCAGTTCCTCCGTGGTGGCGATGCAGTCAAGGATATCGTCCCGGATCTGAAACGCGATCCCCAAATGCTCCGCAAAGCAGGCGGCCGCGGCGCGCTGTTCTTCCGTACCCCCGGCGCACTGCACGCCCATCACACAGGCGGCCCGGAGAAGGGCGCCCGTCTTCAGAGAGTGGATCAAGTACAGTTCGCTCTCCTCCACGACGTCGTTTTCCTTGCAGGTGTCCAGATACTGGCCGCCGCACATGCCCCGCTCCCCCGCCGCCTCGGCCAAAGTGAGGGCCATGGCCGCCGTATTTTCCGGCGCTGCGGGAGACGAAAGGACGGAATAAAAGGCGGCCGCCTGCAGCGCGTCCCCGGCCAGCACGGCGTTCGTTTCCCCGAAAACCTTGTGGCAGGTGGGCCGGCCGCGGCGCAGGTCGTCGTCGTCCA
>JAFRDL010000112.1 GCA_017411265.1 Oscillospiraceae bacterium
CCGCCGCCGCGATCAGCGGTTCGCGAAACGCGGGATGGGCCACAGAGATCAGCATCTCGGCGCGTTCCCATGTGCTCCTGCCCACGAGATTGACGCAGCCGTATTCCGTCACCATAAAGTATGCCTGCGTGCGGGGCGCCGCTTCGCCCGGAATGGCTTCCGTTTCTTCATGCAGACAACTTTTTCGGGGGATGTATCATCGTCCTGTCGGATCCTTGCGGCGGTTTTCTGCCAAAAAAGCACAGGGGCTTCTGCGGCCGGCAGAAGTCCCTGTGTCTTTTGCGCCGGTGAGCGGCGTCAAACCACCTTCACCGCGCAGCCCTGGTTTTCCGTGATGTGGCCGATGACGGCGGCGTGGGGCACCTTGTCCGTAAGGCGCGCGAGCATGGCGTCCGCGTCCTTCTCCGCCACAGCCATCAGCAGCCCGCCGGAGGTCTGGGGATCGAACAGCATGTCCGCCAGCGCCCGGGGCACACTGGGGGCGAACTGGCTGAAGGGCTCGGCAAAGCTGCGGTTGCGGTACATCCCCTCAGGCAGGATGCCCATCTCCGCCAGGGACAAAACCTCCGGCAGGAGGGGCACCCGGGTGCTGTCGATGACGGCGGTGACGCCGCCGCCGTTGGCCATCTCGGAGGTGTGGCCCATAAGGCCGAAGCCGGTGACGTCGGTGATGCTGTGGACCTCGAACTCCCGGGCGATCTCGCAGCCGGTCCGGTTGAGAGTGGCCATCTGCTCCACGGCCCGCTGATAGGTCTCTCTGGAAACCATGTCCACCTTGTTGGCGGTGGAGATCACGCCGGTGCCCAGGGCCTTGGTGAGGATCAGCACGTCCCCCACATGGGGCGTGCAGTTGAGCCGGATCTCCTCCGGCCGGGCAAAGCCGCTGACGGACAGGCCGTACTTGGGCTCCGGGTCCCGGATGGTATGGCCGCCGGAGATGATGACGCCGGCCTCCGCCGCCTTGGAATAGCCGCCCCGGAGCACCTCCCGGACCGCCTCGTCGGGCATCTGGGGGGAGACGGCCATGATGTTCAGCGCCAGCTTGGGCGTGGCGCCCATGGCGTACACGTCGCTGATGGCGTTGGCCGCGGCGATCTGGCCGAACAAAAAGGGATCGTCCACGATGGGCGGGAAGAAATCCAGCGTGTTCACCAGCACCAGATCGTCGGAGATTTTGTAGACGCAGGCGTCGTCGCTGGTATCATAGCCCACCAGCAGGTTTTCATCGAATACCGTGGGCAGTCCCTGGAGCAGCTTGGCCAGGGTCCCGGCGCCCACCTTGGCGCCGCAGCCGGCGCAGCTGGCCAGCTTTGTCATGCGGATCTCGTTTTCCATGTCGCGTATCTCCTTGCCATTATTTGTCGCTGTCGTTCCGGAGGGCGCCCGTGAGGGCAAGCAGCGCTTCCAGCACGCCGCCGCCCACCGCCAGCGCCTTGTCGGAAGCGCTGAAACATTGGCTGCGCACGCCCCGGGGATCCACGTCCGCGCATTTGAAGCCCGCCCGCGGCACTTCGAAGCCCTCCGGCAGAAGTCCCCGCAGGATGCCGGGGATGGCGGCGCGCAGCGGCGTCTCTCCCACGAAGGCCACGGTCTCCCCGGCCTCCACCTCGTCGCCGATGGCGCGGACGCAGCGGAACGCGCCGGCGTTGGCGCTGCGCATCACCCGTTCCGCGGCGTAGCCGCCGATGAGGCCCGGCACGCCGGTATTGGGGATGGCGCTCCCGGACAGGATCACCCGGCCCAGGGTGTGGCCCCGCTTGGTCTCCACCACCGCGTGGCAGTCTGCGCCGGCGGTGAAGCCCGGGCCCACGGCGATCACCGCCGGGGCGTCGGTGATGGCGGTGCCGGTGTTGACCTTGGCCAGGATGGCGTCCACCACCACCGCCGGCCGCAGCTCCCGGACACAGGCCGCCTCCGGGTCCGCCAGTACGGGAAGGATGCCCTCCCTCAGCAGCTCCAGGGCCTGGACAGGGCTTTCCGCCCGGCGGGCGGCGACGTCCTCCACCCGGGTCTCCCCCAGACGCACGGCTTCGGAAAAGCTCACGGTCCGGCGGATGGACGAGGGCGAGGGGAGATCCGTCATCACCGGGCGCAGCCCGGCGCGCCACAGCCGCAGGGCGATCCCGCTGGCGATGTCCCCCGCTCCCTTGATCACGATCCGCATAGACGTTTCCTCCACGCTTCTCCCGGATGGCTCCGGTTTGTTCTCTGTCCAGTATAAGTCCCCGTCCGGGGAGATGTCAAGGAACAGCCCCTTGACGTATCATCGGTTTTTGCATATAATATCGCTATTGTTATCTTTTTATTTCGATATAAAGAGAGGCGAGCTTCCCATGACGCTGAAACAACTGGAGTATTTTCTCGCCATCGCGGAGAACGGCAGCATCACCAAGGCGGCCAGCAATCTGCGCATTTCCCAGCCCCCGCTGAGCCTGCAGCTCAAGGGGCTGGAGGAGGAGCTGGGCTGCCAGCTGTTCATCCGGGACAAGAAGAACATGCTCATCACCCCCAAGGGCGTTCTGCTCCGGGACCGGGCCAGGGAGATCGTCAACATGGTCAACGAGACCATTCTCCTGCTTCAGACCGCGGAGGATACGGAGCGGTGCGTGATCCACATCGGCACCATCTCCTCCATCTGCAACCGGGTCCTGCCGGACAAAGTGCTGCAGATGAAGGACCGCTACTCCTACGTGGAATTCGTCCTCCACGAGGCCAGCACCACCCAGATCCTGGAGATGCTGGCCGACGGGACGGTGGATTTCGGCATCGTGAGGGAGCCGTTCAACATGGGCGCCTACAACTCCCGCCCCGTGCGGGACACCGCTCTGGGGGAGGACAGCCAGGACTATTTCACCGCCATCGGCAAGGAGAGCTTTTTCGACGAGCCGGAGCTGCGGATCGTGCCCCTCACCTCCCTGCGGGGCAAGCCCATCATCATCCACCGGCGGTACTGCGACATGTTCACCGCCGCCTGCCGGCAGCAGGGCTTCGTGCCCAACGTCATCTGCCAGAACGACAACATCGCCTCCTCTCTCAGCTGGGCGGCCTCGGGCATCGGCATCGCCGTCGCCCCCTACACCTCCGCCATCCAGAACACGGACCCCACGCTGGTGCTCAAGCGGATCGACAGCCCCGCCATCGTATCCCGGGCCCATCTCATCTGGAACAAGACCACGCCTCTCACCCCGGAGGAAAAGTATTTTGCCAGCCTCTTCGGCTGATCGGCTCCCGGACAAAAAAGGCCCCCGGACTTCGGTCCGGGGGCTTTTTTGTTTTACGGGCGGTGTTTTTCCGAGGGGAGCTTTTCCCCCAGCTTGCTCACGCTCTCGCTGATTTTGGTCACCGTGGTGGCCACCACCGGCGGGAGGGGGATGCGCACCAGCTTGGCGTGGGTTTTCAAAAACCGCTGGAGCTGCTTTTTGTGGGCGCACAGCTTTTCCGGGCAGTTCACGCAGCGCAGCGCCGCGTTGGTGACCTCGTCGAACCGCTCCGGGTGCAGGGCGTACTGGATCTCCCATTTCACCACCAGCAGCACCGCCAGCCCCAGCAGGCTCCAGGTGTAGGTCGCCGGCACGAACAGCAGCGGCGTGAACATCATGGCATAGTCCCAGTTGTAGATCCGGCAGCTGCCGCAGCACTTGTTCTTCATCATCCAGGTCTGGAAGGGGCAGAAGAACAGGATGCACACCATGTCGCAGATGCCGTAGGCCAGGCTCAGCAGCAGCAGGATGCCCCAGTCGATGACCTTCGCCATGTACAGCGCCCCGAAGGCGGCGTTGAGTCCGATCCAGGACAGCAGCACCAGCACCACGCCCCGGTCCATCCGGCCCCGGTCCGGGGGCGGCGCGTTGGGCACGGGGATGTAATTCCGGCGGAACTGCTTCTGGCAGCCCATGCTCTCCAGGGAGGAGGGGAAGAAGCGCAGCACCATCTCCGCCGCGTAAACGGCCCATATGACCATGAGGATCCAGTGATACCGGGCCTCCTCCACCGTGAAGGTGAACACGGGCCTCACGCGCTCATGGATATACAGTCCCACCGCCGCCAGGAACAAAATCGACCGGAACACCAGTTTCCCGTAATGAAAGGCGGAGATACGGGAGATGCGGACCTTTTTCGCTTTCATGGAAATCCTTCTTTTTTCGCCTGTTTTTCAGCCGGCGATCACGGACATGGCCGCGGCGTACCACACGCCGTCCACCCGGACAAAGGCCAGCTCATAGGCGTTCTGCAGATCGTAGGTATAGCTCTCATACCAGGCCGTGGCCGCGAAATCCGCCTTGTAGCGGATGGTGCAGGTGAAGCAGTTTTCCCCCGCGCTGCGGAAATCGGCGAAGGTCAGCTCGTCATAGTGCACCTGGGTGGCGGAAGCCCAGATCATGGCCGCCACGGAATCGTGGACGTACGAATACAGCTCCGTGCCGGGGAGGATGCAGCCCAGCAGCGCCTGGTAGCTGATGTCGTTGTAGGCCTTGCTGGAGTAGTTGATATACTTGTCGAAGAATTCCCGGACCCGGGGCTCCACGGCGGCCTTCAGCGCCTCGTCCTGGGGCAGGAAGTAGAGCAGCTCGCCCTTCTCGTTCATCAGCGGGGTCAAGCTCTGGCCGTCGGCGCTGCGAGCGGTGATCTCCGGCAAGGTGTAAAGTCCCTCGTAGTGCCAGGTGAGCTCCCGGACAGCCTGACCGCCGGTGTAGGCCTCCAGCCCCGCAAGGATGCCCGCCTCCGCCTTCACCGCGTCCGCGGCGCCGAGCTCCACGCCTCCCACGGTGACGCGCACGCTCTCCGGCGCCCGGACGGTGACGGAGTAAAACTCGTCCTCCGGCGCCGTATACCGGACTGTCCGGTTCGCCTCGTCCCGTTCCGGGGCGAGGGCGGTTCCGTTTTTGTCGATGACGGTGATGGCGCCGTACATGGCGTCCACCCGGTAGCGGTCAAAATGGGGCTGGACGGCAAAGCGGCTCTCCAGCTCCGTGAGATCCGGGCAGGGGGCTTCCCCGATCCGGTATTTCTCCCCCACAGGGAGGCCGTTGATATACACCGTGTCCCCCACGGGGGCGTCGATCTCCACCGCCACGCTCTCCAGCTCGTCCATGACGAAGGCGGGCCGGATGCTCCCCAGCTGCCACAGCTGACGGCCGAAGCCGGCGGCGTTGCGGCCGATGGGCGCCAGAGTCACCAGGCACAGGTCCTTGCCTCCCGCCCGGACCGTGTAGGCCGGGGCGTCGTCGGACCAGGCGCCCGCCGCCTTCCGGTAGGTGAATGTTTTTCCCCGGAGCACGGCGTTGAAGTATTCGGAAAACAGCTCGTCGGCGTTTTCGAACTCCGACACCGTGAGCTGGGCGCCCTGCCGGGCGTAGGCGTACCATTGCTCCTCGCCGGTCTCCGCCATGAGCTTGTCCATCACGTGTTCGGGGATGGAGGCCTCATAGGCGGCGGCGTATCGGTAGAGGGCGTAGCACCCCGCCGCGCCCAGGATCAGGAACAGCACCGCGTACACCGCCAGAAAGCCACGCCACCGGCGGCGGGACCGGCGGAGGGCCGCCGCTTTCTGCGCCGCTCTCCGGCGCTGGACGAGCCGCTCCTCATAGCCGTCGTCCCGGCGGCGGGAGGGGATGTTCTCCTGCTCCGGCCGGGCGCCGGAGACGTTCCGTTCCTTGCTGTCAGCCATGGCTCTCCCCCTCCGGCAAAACGATAAAGCCCGTGGGGATGTACCGCGGTCCCGTGACGGAGGCGCAGTTGTTGATGATCTCGCCGCCGTACACCATCACGGAGGAGGATCCGCCGTCCAGATTGCCGGCGTTCACCGCTCCGTACTGGAGCATCACGTCCACCACGTTTTCCAGCGTGGCGCCCAGGGTGTTGATGGAGCGCCCGTCCAGCACCAGCAGGAGGAGGGCCCCGTCGGCGCGCTGGCCGATGGCCGTGCGGGGGTTGACCCCGCTGGCCAGGTTCTGGGTCTGGATCTCCCCGTTGATGATCAGCGAGGAGGCCACTCCGTCGTGGGTCACAAAGCTGACGCCGTACCGGACGCCCTGGGCCAGGGCCTCCTGTCCGGTCATGGTGCCCACCCGGAGGATGCCGTCGCCGTCGATGCCCACCACGTTGTAGCGCACGCCGCCGTTGCCCCACACCAGCTGTCCGTCCGTGATCACCAGGCCCCAGGGGATGCCGCCGTTGCCCCGGCCGTTCTCGTCGTTGAAGCCTCCGGCGTTGATGCCGGCCACGCCGCTGTACTTGGCCACCATGTCCGTGAGCTGCAGTCCCGCCTGGTGGCCCAGGTTGTTGGAGGTGCCGAGGATCACCCGGGAGGGGTCCTTCACGATCAGGAGCTTGCCCTTCACGGTGCCCTGGGCGATGTCGATGAGCTGGAGCGCCGGCTCGGCGTCGGCGGCCGTCTCCCCGTCGGAGAGGTTGCTGCCCTCGGCGATGTGGATGAGGGAGGCGTTCACCGTCTCGGTATCCGCGTTCTCCGTGCTCTGGCTCTTCATGGCGTCGATCTCCTCGTCAGTGAGGAAGATGTTGGGGATCCACCGGATGGCGCTGGTCTCCCGCATGGAACGGCAGAAGGTGGCCGTCATGGTGGGGGACGGGCCCTTTTCCATGACCCAGACCACCCCCAGCAGCACGATGAGCACCAGCAGGAGCGTCAGACCCAGGAACGCCCCCGTGCGGCCCAGGGCCCGAAGCGCCGCGCCGCCGGAGGAGGAAGTTGTGTTCGTCTTGCGTTTCATATATCGACCTCTTTGGGTATGCTCTCAACAGGATAACAGAAGTATTTTACCCTTTTTATCCGTCAAATGCAACCGCAAAATCCCGGGGCTGACGCCCCGGGATCGCTGCTGCTGTGTGTCAGGCATTCTCCATAGGGAGCCCGGAGAGGAATTCGGGCAGCACGCCGGACTCATAGTAGGTATACCAGACCGTCGTTCCCTCCTCCAGGCCGGAGAGCACCTCCACCGTGGTGCCGTCGGAGACGCCGGTCTCCACCTCCACGGGGGCGAGAAGCGTCCGGCTCTCCTCGTCATAGGCGGTGTAGGCCAGGGTCTTGCTGCCCTTCTCCGTCAGCGCCGCCGCCGGCAGGGTGAGCACGTCCTCGGTGACGCGCACCGTGAGGATGGCGGTGGCGTTCATGCCCGAGAGCATGTTGGGGTCCCGGTCGATGGAGATGGTGACGGTATATTTGGTATTGCCGCCCTGGTTGCTGCCCTTGGGGTCGATCTGACTCACCACGCCGGTGAAGCTCCGGCCGGGGAGAGCGTCCACGGTGACGTCCGCCTCCTGGCCCTCTGCCACGGAGAGGATGTCCAGCTCGTCGATGATCACTTCCACGGTCATGGTGTTCTGGGGCACCACCCGCAGCAGTTCCTTCTCCGTGAGATCGTACATCTCGAAGGGCTGGGCGGCCCCGCCGCCTCCGCCGCCGATGAAGAAATCGCCGATGTCGGGCGTCACGGGTTCGGGCTGCTTCGGCCGCAGGATCCGCAGCGGGATCTCCTCTCCGTCCAAGACGCTGAAGACGATATACACCCGATCCCCCGCAGCCAGGACATCCGGTCCCACCGTCACCCAGCTGCCGTCCTCCCCCGGGCCCAGCACCGGCACGGCAGGGACAGGATCCGCCGCGAGTTCCACGGTGAGGATAAGGGGCGTGCCGTCACTGTAATCCCCCGCGGGGGCGCTTTTGAAGTCCCCGGAGGCCGCGCTCTTCTGCACGGAGAACAGCACGCTGCCATAGGTGACGGCGTTCACGGCGGCGGCATGCACCACCTCCTGCGGAGGCGTATCCCCTCCGGTGTCGGAGAGCAGCGTCAGCACGAATTCCGGCTCCGAGGCACGCATCACGCCCACCCTGTCCTTGTCGATCCCGGCCACCCGGCCCGCCTCCGGGGCGACGACGGCGCCGTACTGATACAGCTCGAAGAGCTGGAGCATGGCGTCCTCATACTCCCGGCGCTGGTTGGCCAGCTGGTCGTTTTTCCCGCTGCCGTCCATGTTCTCCAGGGAGCAGAGCCGGCTGGTGGCGATCACCTGCTGGCCCTCTCTGGCATGGACCACGTTCACGGTGCCGCTGGTGGCGGTGAGGTTCCAGGCGCTGTGTACGTACAGTTCCCCGGAGCCCAGCTCCGTGCCGTCGGCGGCGGAGACGGTCACCGGCTCCCCGATGGAGGGACCGTCGTCGGTAAGAGTGACCACCAGCCGTTTTCCCTGCCGCATCTCCACCCGGCCCGGGGTCTCGGCGCCGTCGGAGAGGGTGACCGTCACGTTCTCGCCCGGACGGACGTCCGCCTCGGTCTCCAGCTGCACGGCCATCTTGCCGTCCAGGGAGATGACCATCAGAGCGCCGTGCGCGGCCATCACATCGGCCACCGCGTCGCCTTTTTCCACATAGACGGCCTTCACACGCCCCGCGGCGGGGGATACCAGCACCGCCGTGGTCTTTGGCATAGCCAGGCCCATGATCTGCCGGTCCAGGTATTCCAGGTTTTTCTGCACCACGGCGATGGTGTTCAGCACCGTCACCTTGTCCACCGCGGCCACGGGCTGGCCCTTTTCCACCCATTCCCCGTTGGCCACCAGGTATTCGGAGATCTCCACGCCCTTGTGGACGGAGATCCGGACCCCGGCCTCCTCGGCCAGCGTGCCGCCGCCGGAGATGGTGCTGCGGATGTCGCCGCGCGTCACCGCGGCGGAAAGAATGGACGCCTCGTCCGCGGACTCCTTCTGGTTGGAGCGGAGCAGGAACGGCAGGGCCGCCATGGCGGCCGCCGCCAGGACGATGACGATCCACAGGATCCAGCTTTTTCTTTTTCGTCTGTCTTCCATGTCAGCCTCCGTAATGCAGCGCGTCGATGGGCTTCATCTTGGCCGCCTTGTTGGCCGGATACAGCCCGAACACCACGCCGATGACAAAGCAGAAGATCACGCTCAGCAATACCACGGTGCCGCTGAGAGTGAAGGACATGCTCATCTCCGCCACCACCACGCTGGCCAGGCGCAGGATGCACCAGGACAGGAAGATGCCGATGGCGCAGCCCATCATGCACAGCACCACCGCCTCCAGCAGGAACTGGCGCAGGATGGTGCCCCGGTTGGCGCCGATGGCCTTGCGGATGCCGATCTCCCGGGTGCGCTCGGTGACGGTGACCAGCATGATGTTCATGATGCCGATGCCGCCCACGATCAGGGAGATGCTGGCGATGCCGCCCAGCAGGATGGCCAGCACGTTGGTCACGTTGCCCATGGCGTTTTCCATCACGTCCATGGAGTACACGTAGTAATTGTCGTTGCCCCAGTCGTCCTGCCCCACCTTTTCCGCCAGGAAGCTGCGCACGGCCGCCTCCGCCTCCGCCATGGCGGTGCCCTCGGGGGCGGTGGCGTAAAAGCTGGTGATGCCCTCCGCCACGTTGGGGAACTGGCGGATCATGGCGGTATAGGGGATGTACACCACGTTTTCCCCATAGCCGGAGTACATCAGGGATTCGCTCTTGCCCAGCACGCCCACGATGGTATACCGCAGGCCGTCCAGGGAGAGCTCGTCCCCCACGCAGTCGGTGTAGCCCACCAGGGCGTCCACCGCCGAGGGTCCCAGGATGCACACCCGGCTGCCGTTCTGGATGTCGGAGTTCTTGATGAACCGCCCGGCCGCCAGCTGCAGGCCGTTGATGTCGTAGTACGCCGGGGTGGTGCCCCGGATGGTCATGCGCTGGCTCTTGGAGCCGTACTTGGCCATGCTGTCGGACTGGGCGTCCGGGGCCACCGCCTCGATGAGAGGCTCGGATTCCACCCACTCGTTGAGATCGCTCATGGTGACGACCTTTTTCCCGTAGCCCCAGACGTAGGCCTGCACATAGTTGTTGCCCAGGCTGGCCATCTGGTCGGTGACGGTCCGGGTGGCGCCGTTGACGATGCTCACCAGCACCACCAGGGCCATGACGCCGATGATGATGCCGAGCATGGTGAGGACGGCCCGCAGCTTGTTGGAGCCGATGCTCCTGAGGGCCATTTTCAAGGACATGATCACAGCTGCACCTCCGAAAGCCGTCCGTCCAGGATGTGGACGCTGCGCTTTGCCTGCCGGGCGATGTCGTTGTCGTGGGTGATGAGCACCACGGTGTTCCCCTGCTCATGGAGCTCGTGGAGGATGTCGATGATCTCCCGGCTGGTCCTGGAGTCCAGGTTGCCCGTGGGCTCGTCCGCCAGGATCAGGGAGGGCCTCGTCACCAGCGCCCGGGCGATGGCTACCCGCTGCTGCTGGCCGCCGGACAGCTCCGTGGGCAGGTGCCGGGCGCGGTTGAGCAGGCCCACCCGTTCCAGAGCGCTCCGGACCCGCTCGCTCCGCTCCGCCGCGCGGACGCCCCGGTAAATCAGGGGCAGCTCCACGTTTTCCCAGGCGGACAGCTTGGGGATCAGATTGAAGTTCTGGAAGATGAAGCCGATCTTTTCGTTGCGGATCTTTGCCAGCTGCCGCTCGCTGTAATCCTCGATGGGGATGCCGTCCAGCTTGTATACCCCCGCATCGGCGGTGTCCAGGCAGCCGATGATGTTCATCAGCGTGGATTTGCCGCTGCCGGAGGGACCGATGATGCTGACGAACTCCCGGGGATAGATATGCATGGTGGCGTGGTCCAGGGCGCGTACTTTCTCCGTGCCGATCTGGTACACCTTGGACACGTCGTTCAGGTCGATCATAGGGCGCCTCCTTATGCCGCGTCGCCGCCGGAGGCGAACTCATACTCGGCGTAGACCGCGTCCCCGCCGGAGGCGTCCACCGTCACCCAGGCGTCCCCGCCGGAGGCGTTGCCGTCGGAGCCGTAGTAGCTCCCGGCCCAGGGGTCGAAGACCTCGTTATACCATACGGTGTCACCCTCCTGCAGCCCCTCCACGATCTCGATCATGGTGCCGTTGGACAGGCCGGTGATCACCGCCACCGGGTCGCCCAGCTCCCCGGTCTCGCTGTCGTAGGAGGTGTAGACGAAGGCCGCGTCCCGGGTCTGGTGCAGGGCCTTCTCCGGGATCTGGATGGTATTCTCCACGCCCCGGATGCGCACCACCACCTTGGCGGACATGCCCGACAGCATCCGCAGATCCTTGGGCATGGTGACCACTGCGGTGTAGCTGGTGACGCCGGACTCGGAGGAGGCGTTCCGGTTGATCTCCGTCACCTCCCCGAAGAAGATGTCCCCGATGGAGTTGATGGTGATCTGGGCCTCCTGTCCGATCTCCAGGGCCAGGATGTCCGTCTCGTCCACGGAGATGGTGACGTTCATCTTCTCGTCGGGAGAGAGGGTCAGCAGGCTGGTCTTGGAAGGGGTTTCCGATCCGCTGCCGGAGGCGCTGTTGGCGTTGGCGTTGGCGGAGGCGGAGGCCGTTATCCCGGCCACCGTACCCGTGTACGCATTGACCGCGTAGGCGCTGCCGCCGCTGCTGCCGCTGCCGCCGTCGCTGCCGGTGGAGGGGGCGTCGGGATCCTTGTACTCGATGCTCACCACGGAGCCGGCGAAGGGAGCCTCCAGCGCGCCGCAGCGGTACAGTCCCATGAGCAGGATGAGAGTCTCCTCCTGCTCCCGGCGCTCCCGGAGAACGGCTTCATAGTTGCCCGCAAAAGCGGTGTCCTTGAGGATAAAGAGGCTGTTGCCGGCCCAGGTCTGCTTGTTCTCGGCGGTACGGACGTCGTCCACCGTACCCGCGTAGCCGGTGACGCGCAGGGGGCTGTGGATGTACAGCGTCCCCTCGCCCAGCTTCCGGCCGTCGGCGGCGCGGACCGTGACGGTCTCGTCCAGCTCCGGTCCGTCGTCGGTGACCAGAATGGTGGCTCTGCCCAGGATGGCCCGGTCCACCGTGCCCTTCAGCTCCCGGCCGTCGGGCCGGACCACCGTCACCTCGTCGCCGTCGGACAGCTCCTCCGTGTCCAGATCCAGAGCCATATAGCCGTCCAGGGACAGCAGCGCCAGGGCGCCGTGCTCGAACATGCAGGCGGCCACGTCGTCGCCCACCGCGGCATAGACCTTCTTCACCCGGGCGTTGACCCCGGCGACCACGGCGTTGGCCGCGGTCTCATAGGCGGTGGTGCGCAGTCTGGCGTCCAGGTCGGTGATCTTGGCCTGGGTGTCGGTGATGGCACTCATCACGGAGGAGATCTCCACCGTGCAGAGAAGGTCGCCCTCCTCCACCCGGTCGCCGGCGTGGACCAGGACCTTGTCCACCTTCACACCCTCGGGGAGGCTGAGCGCCTCCGCGCCCACGTCGGAGAGCAGGCCGGAGCCGGACACCGTGGTGTTCACGCTGCCGGTATCCACCGTATAGGAGACCACCTGCGTGCCGCCGTAATTCATCATGCCCATCTGGTCCCGGACCTTTTTCTGCCCGTAAATCACCGCGGCGGTAAGCCCCGCAGCCACCAGCGCCACGATCACGATCACCGTGATCCAGGTGCGGCGCTTTTTTCTCCTCTTGTCCTTGCCGATGGCGTCGAAAAGCGCCTGGTCGCGCTCCTCCTCCGCCGCGGGAGCCAGAGAGTCCTTCTTGTTCTCGTCCATGTCGTGAGCTCCTTATGTAAAATACGATGATCTCGGTTTGATACGGCCTATTGGTTTACCATAACACGCCGTTCGCGGCCTGTCAACTACGGCGTACATGCATTAAGACGACAGACCCCCTCCGGCGGTTCGCGGAAACGGCAAAAAAATATCCTGCCGGGGAGGGGCCGGGAAACAGGGACGCCCCGCCGTACCGGGGCGTCGGGGGGCGTCCGTAACACACCGCGCCCCCGGAGGATCCCTCCGGGGGCGCGGGCGATCTATTTCATTTTCGCCAGCAGGGCGGTCTTCCCGCCGGGACGGAACACGCCGATCTCCCGGCCGTCCTCCGTCTCCCGGCCGTACAGCGTCAGCACGTCCCCCTCGAAGCAGGGGCTCCGGTAGCACAGCTCCAGCTCCCGGACCGGCCGGGCCAGCTGCTCCGCAACGGGGAGGAAGTCCATCAGCATCCGGGGGTACATGGTATTGTTCATATGGCCCGCGATGTCGATGTCCGAGGGCCGCACGGTGTACTCCCCCATCTTCTCCTCCGGGGCAAAGCTCTCGCCGATCCGGGAGAACGGGCCGGCGACGGCGGTCTCCTCCGTGAGCTCCGCCGTCAGCTCCGGGGTATACAGCACCGTCATGGGCAGCGGACGGAAGGACTTCAGCTCAATGACGGCGAATTCCGATTTTCCCGCCGCCAGCGTCTCCGCCCCGGCGGAGACGGTATAGCTCCGGCAGCAGCGCATGGCGCCGGGCTTCTCCGGCCAGGTGGTGAGCCGGACCGTCTCCAGCATATCCGGCCGCCGGAAAAAGCGGACGCGGGTGCGGACCGCGATCCAGATCAGGCCCCGGTCCCGGAGGGGATGCAGGCCCATGCCCAGCTCCTGGGCGTGCTCCGCCGTCAGATCCATGAACACCTCGAAGAACGCCGGCACGGAGAGCTTCCCGTCCGCGCCGCAGCGGCTGGCCGGCACCCGGAAATCCCGGGAATAGGTTCGTTCCATTCTTTCTCCTTCCATGAGAACGCCCCGCCGCCCGAAGGCGGCGGGGCAGATCGATGCCGCAATATGCTCAGTACTTGTAGTGGTGGGCTTCCTGAAGCACCATTTCCTTCACCTTCATGAGCCGGACCTTGGTGGAGTTCTCGTTCTCCTCCAGCTTCATGGCGATGTATTTGATGTTCTTCTGCAGATCCGGGATCATCACGTACTCCAGGGCGTTGACGCGCCGCCGGGTCTTCTCGATCTCCTGAGCCAGCAGCTGCATGGTCTTCTCCACCTGGGCCAGCTCCAGCATGTCCTCGAACACGCCGGAGAGGGCGGTGAGAGCGTCGTCCAGCTCGCCGGAGGTCTGGGCAAAGCCGTAGGGGAAGATCTCCCCCGCCTCGGCGGATTTGGTCTGGAAGTCGTACACCGGCACGTTGACGCTCATGACGTTTTTATAGCTCACGTCCAGGGATACGCTCTGCCGGGGATAGACCAGGGATTGCTCCAGCATTTCCGGACTCATGACCGCGCTGGCCACGGAGAGGGCGGCGAAGGCCTCGGTCAGGCCGGCCTCCACCTTCACCCGCAGCTCCCGGTTCCGGCGGACCACATCCAGGAACTGGCGCATCAGCTCGTCCCGCTTGTCCTTCAGGAGCTTGTGGCCCCGGACGGCGGTCTTCAGTCGGCCCTTCATCTGGTTGAGCACCATGCGGGTCGGGGTTATGGTTGCCATGGGATCACCTCGATTTTTTCGGGATCAAGGCCCGCTCAGGCCTTCCGGGGCAGGTACTTCTCGATGAACTCGGGCTTGATGCGCTTGAGCTCACGCTCGGGCAGGATGCTCAGCAGCTCCCAGCCGATGGACAGGGTCTCCAGGATGGAGCGGTTGGTGCTGTTGCCCTGGGAAACGTACTGCTGCTCAAAGGCGTCGGCGAACTTGGCGTAGAGCTTGTCGTCCTCGCTCAGGGCGGCTTCGCCCAGGATGGTCATCAGTTCCTTGGCCTCCTTGCCCCGGGCGTAGGCGGCGAAGAGCTGGTTCATGGTACCGGCATGGTCGGCCCGGGTCTTCCCCTCGCCGATGCCCTTGTCCTTCAGACGGGACAGGCTGGGCAGCACGTCCACCGGGGGCACCACGCCCTTCCGGTACAGGTCGCGGCTCAGGATGATCTGGCCCTCGGTGATGTAGCCGGTCAGGTCGGGGATGGGGTGGGTCTTGTCGTCCTCGGGCATGGTCAGGATCGGGATCATGGTGATCGAGCCCTTCTTGCCCTGGCGGCGGCCGGCGCGCTCGTAGAGCGTGGCGAGGTCGGTGTAGAGGTAGCCGGGATAGCCGCGGCGGCCCGGGACCTCCTTCTTGGCCGCGGAGACCTCGCGCAGGGCCTCGGCGTAGTTGGTGATGTCGGTGAGGATGACCAGCACCTGCATGTCCTTCTCGAAGGCCAGGTACTCGGCGGCGGTCAGCGCCATGCGCGGCGTGGCGATACGCTCGACGGCCGGGTCGTTGGCGAGGTTGGAGAAGACCACCGTGCGGTCGATGGCGCCGGTGCGGCGGAAGTCGTTGATGAAGTACTCCGATTCCTCGAAGGTGATGCCGATGGCGGCGAAGACGACCGCAAAGGTCTCGTCGTCGCCCAGGACGCGCGCCTGACGCGCGATCTGCGCGGCCAGCGCCGCGTGCGGCAGACCGGAGCCGGAGAAGATGGGCAGCTTCTGCCCGCGGACCAGGGTGTTCAGACCGTCGATCGTGCTCACGCCGGTCTGGATGAACTCGGCGGGGTAGGCGCGGGCGGCCGGGTTCATGGGCAGACCGTTGATGTCCTTGTGCGCCTCGGCCAGGATGTCGGGCCCGCCGTCGATCGGGCGGCCCATGCCGTTGAAGACGCGGCCCAGCATGTCCTCGCTGACGGCGAGCTGCTGCGGGTGGCCCAGGAAGCGGACCTTCGTCTCGGCCAGGTTGATGCCCTGCGCCGACTCGAACAGCTGCACGACCGCCTTGTCGCCCTCGACCTCGAGCACCTTGCAGCGGCGGACCTCGCCGTTAGGCAGTTCCAGCTCGCCCAGCTCGTCGTAGGTGACGCCCTCGACGTGCTCGACCACCATCAGAGGGCTGGCGATCTCGCGGATAGTCTTGTATTCTTTGATCATGCGTCCTCACCTCCGGCGATCACGTCCGCGATCTCGGCCTTCATCTGGTTCTCGATCGCGTCATAGTCCTTTTCAAAGCTCGCGGCGTCGGCCATCTTGGCGCGGCCGATCTTCTCGCGGGCGGGGATCACGAACAGGGCCTCCATGTTCGCGCCCTTGTCCAGCGCCTCGCGGCAGAGCGCGTCGTAGCGCAGCACGAGGTCCATCAGCCGGAACTGCTTCTTGTAGGAGGAGTAGGCGTCCTCGTCCACGAAGGCGTTCTGCTGCAGGAAGTCCTCGCGGATCATCTTCGCCGTCTCCATGGTCATGCGGTCGGCCGGGCTGAGGGCGTCCTGTCCGACGAGGCGGACGATCTCCTGCAGCTCGCTCTCCTCCTGGAGGATGTGCATGGCCTTCTCGCGGTTTTTCATGTAGGCCTCGCCGAACTGCTGGGTGTACCAGGGCTCGAGCGTGTCGAGATACAGCGAGTAGGAGGTCAGCCAGTTGCTGGCCGGGAAGTGGCGGGCATAAGCCAAGGACGAGTCGAGCGCCCAGAAGACCTTGACGATGCGCATCGTGGCCTGGGAGACGGGCTCGGAGATATCGCCGCCCGGAGGCGACACGGCGCCGATGGCGGTGACGGAACCCCGGCGCTCCTCGCTGCCGAGACACTCGACCACGCCGGCGCGCTCATAGAACTGCGCCAGACGGGAG
>JAFRDL010000113.1 GCA_017411265.1 Oscillospiraceae bacterium
CCGGAACCGCTCGGGGATGACACGGTCGGGGGTTCGAATCCAGAATACCAAAACAAGACGGCCACCCCTGGCGGGGGGGCCGTCTTGTTTTGGCACGCCGTGAGGGATTCGAACCCCCGACCTTCTGGTCCGTAGCCAGACACTCTATCCAGCTGAGCTAAAGGCGCATATGTGACAGCGAACGGTATATTAGCACAGGGAAAAAAGAAAAGCAACAGTTTTTTTGAGAAAGAACCGCTTTATGCATGTAACCTGCGGGCATTGACTTTCTTTTTGCCCGAAGACTATAATAAAAAAAAGAAAAAACCACAAAAAGGAGCGTGAGTATATGATCTTGACCCCGGAACAGCAGGCCATTCTGGATGGAGAGAAGGGGGAGGTCCTCTCCAAGGTGATGAAGACCCTCGTCATGTACGGAGAGGCCTTCGGCGCAGAGAAGCTGGTGCCCGTCACCAGCAAATACGGGCACACGGTGATCAGCTTCGGCATCAACGCCATGAAGCCGGTCTACGATCTCTACGATCAGATCCTCAGCGCCAACGTGGAATTCAAGCAGAAATTTACCGCCGACCCCCTGCCGCTGGATCCCAACGTCCCCTCCAGCCTTTTGCAGGATCTGGTTTTCAAGCAGTTCATGTACAAGCAGCAGGAACGGTATGAGGACCAGCTCCGGCGCATGGGCATCACCGGCTCGAAGGACTTCACCTGCGCCTGCTACTTTGACGAGGTGGGCAACATCCCGGAAAAAGGAGACGTGCTCTCCTGGGCGGAATCCTCCGCCGTCAGCTACGCCAACAGCGTCCTGGGCGCCCGGTGCAACCGGAACTCCGGCATGATCGACATCATGGGCTCTGCGGTGGGTTACGTTCCGTATTTCGGCCTTCTCACCGACGAGGGACGGAAGGCGCCCTGGGTCGTGGAGGTGAAGACCTCCGCCCGGCCGGAGGCACAGCTGCTGGGCAGCGCCATCGGCATGAAGGTGATGGAGGACGTGCCCTATATCCGCGGGCTGGACAAGTATTTCCCCGACGGGCTGGACGCTGACGCCAAGGCGTATCTCAAGGACTTCGGCGCAGCGGCCGCCTCCAACGGCGCGGTGGGCCTGTACCATGTGGAGGGCCTGACCCCCGAGGCGGTCGAGCAGGGGGAGAGCCTCATCCTGGACGGCGCCCAGGTCTACGTGGTGGACGACGCGGAGCTGGAGCGGGTGAGGGCCTCCTATCCGGTGATCTGGAAAAACCCGGACGCGAAGCCCAAGCTCTGCTTCGTGGGCTGTCCTCACCTCACCATGGACCAGCTCATCGACTGGACGGAAAAGGTGGAGGCCGGGCTGCGGAAAAACTGCCTATCCAAGGTGACCGTCCCCACCGTGTTCACCACCGCCCCCGCGGTGGTGGAGGAGTTCAACAAGGGACCGTATGGCTGGAGACTGAAAAAGACCGGCGTGGTGCTCAGCTATATCTGTCCGCTGATGTACATGAACAATCCGCTCTCCAAGAAAATGCCTGTGATCACCTGCTCCAACAAGCTGCGGACCTATACCTCCGCCCGGTATTACACCGAGAGCGAGATCCTGGACATCCTCACCGGAAAGGAGGCCGAGTAACATGGCGAAGACCTTTAAGGGCCGCATGGTGGTCCCCGGCAGCGGGAGGGCGCCCGCACTCGTGTCCCACGGGGGATTCAACACCCTGGCCAGCTACCAGTCCGCGCTGATGTTCGGGGACAAGGCCGTGAAATGCGGCGACCAGAACAACCCGGACATCTATAAGAAGTCCCTGGTGAACGCGGCGCTCTGCCTGCCCCAGACCATCGGCTCCACCACCGGCGGCATGGTATTCTACGCCGCCGGCGCCCTGGGTAAGCTGCCCGCCTTCATGTGCTTCTCCAAGCCCATCGATTCCCTGGCGGCGGCGGGGGTCATCATGGCGGACGTGTGGACGGAAAACCACATGCCCGTAGTGGACTCCCTGGGCGACGAGTTTCTGGAGACGGTAAAGACCGGCGACATGCTCACTCTTTCCGAGGATGGGACGGTGACGGTGGGATGAAATGTGCCATTTACGGCGCCGGGTCGCTGGGGACGGTCCTGGGCGCGTACATGACGAAAAACGGCGCTCCCGTGGAGCTGGTGAACCGGAACGCGGCCCATGTGACGGCCCTGCGGGAAAAGGGAGCCCACATCACCGGCACGGTGGATTTTGTCACCCCGGTGAACGCCATCTTCCCGGAGGAGATGGCAGGCCCCTATGACGTGATCTTCCTCATGACCAAGCAGCTTCACAACGCAGAGGCAGTGACCGCCCTCAAGCCCCTTCTCTCCGACGACGGCGTGATCGTCACGCTGCAGAACGGGATCCCCGAGCCCGGCGTCGCGGAGATCGTGGGGCCGGAGCGCACCATCGGCTGTGTGGTGGAGTGGGGCGCGACCCTCTCCGCGCCGGGAGAGTGCATCCTGACCAGCGACCCGGACAGCCTGTCCTTCCACATGGGCGGCATGCCCGGGATCTCCGGAACGAAGATCGCCCTGGTCAAGGGCCTGCTGGAGAAGATGTGCCCGGTGGACGTGGAGGAAAACCTGCTGGGCGCCCGCTGGTCCAAGCTGCTCATCAACGCCGCCTATTCCGGTCTGGGGACCGTGATCGGAGGCACCTTCGGGGACGTGACCGGCAACGCCGCGCCGCGGAAGATCGCCGTCCGCTGTATGAAGGAATGCATCGACGTGGGCCGGGCCTCCGGCGCGGTGTTCGCGCCGGTGCAGGGAAAGGACATCACGAAGCTGTTTTACTATAAGACCCCGGTCAAGCGCGCCTTTGCCGAGCTGCTGGTGCCCATCGCCATGAAAAAGCACGGGGGCATCGAGCCCTCCATGCTCCAGGACCTGAAGAAGGGGAAGCCCTGCGAGATCGACGCCATCAACGGCGTGGTGTGCGAATTCGGCCGGAAGCATGGCGTGCCCACCCCCATCAACGACCGGATCGTGGAAGTGGTCAAAAAGGAGCAGGCGGGGGAATTGAAGCTCTGCATGGAGAACATCCGCCTTTTCGACGATCTTCTGTAAGACCGTCTGTCTGCCGGGCGTCCCTCCGGGACGCCCGGCTTTTGCCGTCTTTTTGCGTATTATGGCTAAAAATCACAGGGTTTTTTGATAAAAAACGGCCAAACGCCCGTTGACATCCGTTGGTTTTATGATACAATATCCAACGCTGTGACGAAGAGAGCCGTGTTCCGCCGGTCTGCAGAGAGAGGGTGTCGCTGGAAGCCCTTGTCCGTGACCACGGCAGCCACTTTTGAGCGCCCGCGCGAGGAGCGCGGCGGCCCGCCCCCGTTATCCGGCCTGTGAGATGCGGCTTTTTGCCGCAAATCAGGGTGGTACCGCGAGGAAGTTTTTCCCCGCCCCTGGATCCGGGGGCGGGGTACCTTTTTTATTGGAGGAAGAAACATGAAGAAATTCGGACTCAATGAGCTGCGGGAGATGTATCTCGCTTTCTTTGAGAGCAAGGGCCATCTCCGGCTGCCCAGCTTTTCGCTGATCCCCCGGAACGATCCGTCCCTGCTGCTGATCAACGCCGGCATGAGCCCCATGAAGACCTGGTTCACCGGGGAGGAGGAGCCCCCCCGCCGCCGGGTCACCACCTGCCAGAAGTGCATCCGTACCCCGGACATCGAGAACATCGGCAAGACCGCCCGCCACGGCACCTACTTTGAGATGCTGGGCAACTTCTCCTTCGGGGACTATTTCAAGCACGAGGCCATCGCCTGGGCCTGGGAATTCCTGACCTCCCCGGAGTGGGTGGGCCTGGATCCCGACCGGCTCTATCCCTCCGTGTTCGCCGGCAACGAGACCACTCCGGCGGACGACGAGGCCTTCGAGATCTGGAACAAGGAGATCGGCATTCCCGCCGATCGGATCTATCGTTTCGGCAAGGAGGACAACTTCTGGGAGCACGGCAGCGGCCCCTGCGGCCCCTGCTCCGAGATCTACTTTGACCGGGGCGAGGAATTCGGCTGCGGCAAGCCCGGGTGCACCGTGGGCTGCGACTGCGACCGGTATATCGAGGTCTGGAACATCGTCTTCTCCCAGTTCAACAACGACGGCCAGGGGAACTACACCGAGCTCAGCCAGAAGAACATCGACACCGGCATGGGCCTGGAGCGTCTGGCTGTGGTCTGCCAGGGCGTGAACTCCCTCTTCGACGTGGACACCGTGATGAACATCACCCACAAGGTCTCGGAGATCACCGGCGCCCACTACGGGGAGAGCTACGGCAAAGACGTGTCCCTGCGGATCATCACCGACCACATCCGCTCCTCCACCTTTATGATCTGCGACGGCGTGCTGCCCTCCAACGAGGGCCGGGGCTATGTGCTCCGCCGTCTGCTCCGCCGGGCGGCCCGCCACGGGCGGCTGCTGGGCGTGACCGAGCCCTTCCTTTACAAGGTCTGCGACACCGTTATCCACGAGAACCGGAACGCATACCCCGAGCTCAACGAGCGCCAGGAGTATATCACCGGCGTCATCCGCTCCGAGGAGACCAACTTCGCCCGCACCATCGACGGCGGTTTGGCCATCTTCGCGGGCATGCTGGCCCAGCACAAGGAAAAGGGCGAGACCGTCTTCTCCGGCGCCGACGCCTTCAAGCTCCACGACACCTACGGCTTCCCTCTGGATCTCACCAAAGAGATGGCCGCGGACGAGGGCATGAGCGTGGACGTGGACGCCTTCCAGGCCCTGATGAAAAAGCAGCGGGAGGACGCCCGGGCCAGCCGGAAGGATAAATCCGCCTGGGAGAGCCTGGACCTGGGCCTGGACAACACCCCCACCGCCTTCACGGGCTACGACCGGCTCCACGACGACTGCCGGATCCTGGCCATCGTGGCGGAGGGCGAGCTGAAGGAACAGATCGCCGCCGGCACCGAGGCCGATATCGTGATGGAAAAAACGCCCTTCTATGCCGAAATGGGCGGCCAGTGCGCCGACCACGGCCTGCTGATCCTGAAGGACGCGGTCTTTGAGGTCCGGGACGTGCAGAAGAACAAGGCCGGCAAGGCTCTCCACCACGGCGTCATGGTCGCCGGCGTGCTGGGCGTGGGCAATACGGTGAACGCCTGTGTGGACACGGTCCGGCGCAAGGCGATCATGCGGGCCCACAGCGCCACGCATCTGCTGCACAAGGCCCTGCGCAGCGTTCTGGGCGACCATGTGCACCAGGCGGGCTCTCTGGTGGAGCCGGACCGTCTCCGCTTTGACTTTACCCACACCGCCGCCATGAAGCCGGAGGAGATCGCCTCCGTGGAGCGCATGGTCAACGAGGCGGTCCTGGAGGGCTTCCCCGTGGACGTGAAGGAGCTTCCCATCGCCGAGGCCCGGAGCATGGGCGCCATGGCCCTCTTCGGGGAGAAGTACGGCGACGTCGTCCGGGTGGTGGACATGGGCGACGGCTACAGCGTGGAGTTCTGCGGCGGCACGCATCTGGACAACACCGCCAAGGTGGGTTCCTTCCGCATCCTCAGCGAGTTCTCCGTGGCCAGCGGCGTGCGCCGCATCGAGGCGGTCACCGGCCAGGAGACGCTGAAGGTCATGGAGCGCAGCACCCGCATGCTCATGGAGCTTGCCGAGCGCATCAAGGCCAAGCCCGACGAGCTGGTGGCCCGGGCGGAGGCCCGGACCAGCGAGATCCGGGAGCTCCGCCAGCTGGTGGAGAAATACCGCGCCAAGGATATGCTCCAGTCCGCCGAGGACTTCCTCCACGCCGCCAAGAACGTGGGCTGCATGCGCGTCGTCACCGCCAAGCTGCCGGAGATGGACGCGGACGGCCTGCGGAAGATCGGCGACTTCCTCCGGGACAAGGACGAGAATATCGTCGCCGTGCTCTCCACGGTCCGGGACGGGAAGATCCAGTTCCTGTCCGTGTGCGGCAAGGCCGCCGTGGCCGCGGGCATCCGGGCTGGGGACATCATCCGTTCCGTCACGGCCGTCTGCGGCGGCAAGGGCGGCGGCAAGCCGGACTCCGCCATGGGCGGCGGCTCCGACACCCTGAAGCTGGATGACGCGCTGGCCTGCGTGGACGATCTTGTCTGCGCCTGCCTGAAGAAGTGATGAACGCAAAAGCCGCCGGATCCCGACGGCTTTTGCCCGTGAAGGAAAGGAGATTGAAAATGAACGACTGCCTGTTCTGTCGCATCCTGGCCGGAGAGATCCCCTCTGCGAAAGTGTACGAGGACGAAGACGTGTACGCCTTCCGGGACATCAATCCCCAGGCGCCCACCCATATCCTGGTGATCCCCAAAGAACACATCGGCTCCGTGGCCGAACTCCGTGAGGACAATCGCGACGTCGCTGCCAAATGCCTGGTGGCCGCGGCGAGGATCGCGGAGCGGGAAGGGCTGACCGAAGGCTACCGCATCGTCTCCAACTGCGGTCCCGACGCCGGCCAGACGGTAAAGCACCTGCACTTCCATATCCTGGGCGGAAATCGTCTGACCGATCAGATGGGCTGATCCGTCCGTACCGAACGCCGCAGTCCTGCTTCTCTTCGCCGGACTGCGGTGTTTCTTTTCGATCATTTGCATCCGTACGGATGCAAAACAGGCAGGAAAAACTACCGTTTGGTAGCATTTTATCGGGTGATCGGCATGTATTTCAAGCGCCTTTATGAACTGAGAGAGGATAACGATTTTTCCAAAAAAAACATCGCGGAATACCTGCACATGAACCGGGAGGTCTATCGCCGGTACGAGGCCGGGATCCGGGAGATCCCCGTATGGGCGGTCATCAAGCTCTCGGAGCTGTATCGTGTTTCCACGGATTATATTCTCGGTCTGACGGACGAGAAGGGACCGCGTGCGTAAGGCGGTCTGGGTATGCCTGCCCTTTGCCGGGGCGGTTTTTGCCCATCGGTATCTGGTGCCGTCCATGCCGGTGCCCTGGGCGGCGATCTGCTGCGCCGTGGCGGCCGCGGCCGGTCTGCTGTTCCAGGGAAAACGCCGGCTCTGCCTTTTGCTGGCCGCCTTCGGCGCGCTGGCGGGATCGCTGTGCTTCTGGGGCCAGGACCGGTTTGTCCGCGCCCCGGCGGAGGAATGGGTGGGGGAGCGCCTCACCGTCTCCGCCCGTGTGACGGATTTCCCGGATCTCTATGAGCGGAGCGAGTACGTCACCGTCCTCCTCACGGAGCCGGGGCTGCCTCGGGTGAAGTGCCGCCTGGCGTCCTATGTACCCGGAGAGCTGTCGGACCTGCTCCCCGGGGACGAGATCCGCGGGGAGATGCGCTTTCAGTCCGCCTCTGTCCGGAACGGGCAGGAGGTGGACGTCTATTCCGCCCAGGGGATCTTTCTCCGGGCGGTGTGCACCGACGAGCCGGAATGGACCGGCTCCTGGCGGCATTCCTGGCTGTACGCCCCCCGGCGGCTGGCCCACGCGGTGGGGGAATCCTGTGCCGCGCTGTTCCCGGCGGACACCTCCGCCTTCATGGTGGCGCTGCTTACCGGGGAAAAGGGGCCTCTCTATCGGGACGGCGGCCGGTATTATGCCCTCACGGAGGCGGGACTGGCCCATGTGGTGGCGGTCTCCGGTATGCATATCTCGTTTCTTCTGGGCTTTTTCTTTTTGGTTTTGGGCCGTCGGCGACGGGCGGTGCTGCTCAGCTTTCCGCTGCTTCTCTCTTTTGCCGCCATGGCGGGCTTCACCCCCTCGGTGACCCGGGCGGTATTCATGCAGATGTGCATCCTGGCCGCGCCCCTCTTCCGCCGGGAGGAGGATGTCCTCACGTCCCTCTCCCTGGTCCTTGCCGTCCTGCTGGCGATCAATCCCTCGGCGGCGGGGAGCGTGAGCCTGCACCTCAGCTTTGCCGCCATGGCGGGGATCTGGCTGGTATCGGAGCGGATGTACCGATCCCTGTGCGAGAGGATCGAGGAGGGCCGCCTGGGGCGGCACCGTCTGCCCCGGTATCTGTTGACGGTGTCCGCCGGCTCCCTGTCCGCCAGCGTGGGCGCCATGGTGTTCACCATCCCGCTGACGGCGGTGCATTTCGGCTTCGTGTCCGTGGTGTCGCCGGTGGCCAATATCCTTTGCCTGTGGGCGGTGTCGGTGCTCTATATCGGCGGCTATCTCGCGCTGGCCCTGGGCGCGCTGTTCCCGGCGGCGGGCATGGCCGCGGCGGGAGTGCTTGCCTGGCTGGTCCGGTATATCTACGGCGTCACATGGCTGCTGGGGTATTTCCCCTGCGAGTCGGTGTATATGTCCAACCCGGTTTTCGTGCTGTGGCTGGTGTTCGTGTACGTTCTGTTCCTGGCGGCCTGGTGGATGGGACGGAAGGGAAAGGGGCTGCGCCCCGCGGCGCCGGTGTGTCTTGCCCTCATCACCCTGTGGGTGTTCGCCGGGGCGGTGCGTCTGAGCTGGCGGGATGAGCTGCGCGTCACCGCCCTGGACGTGGGCCAGGGGGAGAGCGTGGTCCTCACCTGCGGCCCCCGGGCGGTGGTGGTGGACTGCGGCGGCAGCGCCGTCACCCACGACGCCGGGGAAGCGGCGGTGCAGTATCTGGGCGGACAGAGACGGAACCATCTGGACGCCCTGGTGCTGACCCACCTCCACAGCGACCATGTGAACGGAGCCGCCCGGCTGCTCTCCCAGGTCCGGGTGGATTCGCTGTATCTGCCTCGGGAGGCGGACCAGGACGGGTATCTCCCGGACATCCTCTCCGCGGCGGAGGCGGCGGGGACCCGGGTGGAGTACGTGACGGAAAATCTCCTTCTGCGCATGGGCGATCTGGAACTGACCCTGTTCGCGCCGCAGCTCCCCGGCGGGGAGAACGAGAACTGTCTCATGGCGCTGGCTGCTCAGGATGGGTTTGAAGTCCTGATCACCGGGGACTGTCCCGCGGCGGCAGAGGAGCTCCTGGCCGCCCGGTACGAGCTGCCGGATATCGAGGTGCTGGTGGCGGGCCACCACGGCTCCCGCACCTCCACCTGCGAGCGGCTTCTGGAGGAGACGCGACCGGACGTGGCGATCCTCTCCGTGGGGTACAATACCTACGGCCACCCCTCGCCGGAGGTGCTCACCCGGCTGGAATACTATCACATTTCCGTGCTGCGCACGGATCGGGAAGGCCGCGTCACCGTGGCGGCCGGAAAAGGATGACCTATGGCTGGTAAATTCAACCCACCCCCCAAACTGGAGTACGGCGCGCTCACCCGGGAACTGAAAAACGAGGGTCCGGGCACGCTGTACATGCTCTGGGGGGAGGAGGACTATCTCCTTCAGGACTTCGTCCGCAGACTCCGGGACGCCTGCCTGGAGGGTGGTGCGGGGGATTTTGACGCCAAGCGTCTGGACGGCCCGGCCCCCGATGTGCGGGACGTGGAGGAGGCCCTGGACGCCATGCCCTTCTTCGGCGGGCGGACCTTCCTGGAGCTCCGGGGCTTTGACGTGAACAAGTGCCGGGACGAGCGGATGGCAAAGATCCTGGACGACATCCCCGAGTGGTGCACGGTGGTGATCGTGCTGCCGACGGGCGCCGCCCCGGACGGCCGGCTCAGCTTCATCAAGCAGCTGAAAAAGAAGGGGAAGGCGGTGGAGTTCACCTCCCAGGACAGCGGCCTGCTCTACACCTGGATCCGCCGCCGCTGCGAGGCCCACGGGAAGAAGATCGGCCGCGACGCCATGGACCGGCTGATGTTCCTCTCCGGGGAGCTGATGACCCAGCTCATCCCGGAGATCGAAAAGATCTGCGCCTGGGCCAAAGAGGAGTATATCCGCGTGGAGGACGTGGAGGCGGTGGCCCATCACATCCCGGAGGCGGACGCCTTCAAAATGACCGACTGCCTGGCAAGGAAGGACTACGACGGCGCCTGCGCCGTGCTTGCGGAGCTCCTGGCCGGGGACGAGGAGCCGCTGATGATCCTCGGTCTGATCGGCGGCCAGATGCGCAGCCTGTACGCGGCCAAGGTGGCGGAGACGTCGGGGAGAGGCCCCGCCTTCGCCAAGGAGATCCTGGGGACCTCCAGCGATTACCGGGTGCGTCTGACCATGGACACCGCCCGGAAGTTCACATTGGACGCCCTCACCGACGACGTGCGGCTGTGCGCCGCGTACTGCATGAAGACCCGGGAGCAGGGGGCGGCGCTCACGGAGACAGAGGCTCTCAAGGAGCTGCTGATCCGCTTCGCCATGGAGGGCGGACATGCTTGAGATCCGGGAGGCGATCGTGGTGGAGGGGCGCTACGACAAGATCGCCCTGGAGCCGCTGGTGGACGCCCCCATCTTTACCACCGAGGGGTTCGGGATCTTCCGGGACAGAGACAAAATGGAGCTTCTGCGCCGGGTGGCGGAGCGCCGGGGGCTCATCGTCCTCACGGACTCGGACGGGGCGGGACTGGTGATCCGGAACCGTCTCCGCGGGTGCATCCCGGCGGAGCATCTGAAGCATGCCTATATCCCGGACGTGCCCGGGAAGGAGCGGCGGAAAAAAACGCCCTCCCGCGCCGGCACTCTGGGCGTGGAGGGCATGGACCCGGAGGTCCTGCGGGCGGCGCTGCGCCGGGCCGGCGCCACGGAAAGGGGAGAGGCGGCCCCGCCGGTCACCAAGGGGGATCTTTTCGCCCTGGGGCTTTCCGGCGGCGCGGACAGTGCCGGCCGGAGGCGGAGGCTGCAGAAGGCGCTGGGCCTCCCGGAGAGGCTCTCCGCCAACGCCCTGCTGGATGCGGTGAACTGCCTCTACGCCCGGGAGGAGTTCCTATCCGCGGTGAAATCGCTCCAGGAGCAGGGCGGAGAAGTTCCCGCAGAGCAGGAAGGCGCCGGAGGCTGACTGCAGCTCCGCCGCCAGACGGTACAGACCGTAGGTACGGGGCGACAGCCCGCCGGTATGTATCAGCAGCGCCAGGGAGCAAAGCAGCATCACGCAGCTGGTGCGCAGCGTGCCCAGGATCATGGCGTAGCTCTCATCGCCCAGCAGGGAGAAGTCGGGCTTGAAATCCTTCATAAAACATCACCGCTTTCATTTTATCCGTCCGAAGGGAGGCCCGCAACGGACAAGATATGGAAGCGGTGGATTTTTTTACGCTGTATCTTGTAGCATCGCGTCGAATATGATATACTGTCACAGTTAATAAAAAACGGTATCGGAGGTTATGCATATGAAGTGCCCGTACTGCGGTTACAGCGAGAGCAAGGTCATCGACTCCCGCCCCGCCGATGAGGGGAGCTCCATCCGCCGCCGCCGGGAATGCCTGGCCTGCCAGCGCCGCTTTACCACCTACGAGGTGATGGAGCGCCTGCCCCTGGTGGTGGTCAAGCGTGACGGCAGCCGCCAGACCTTTGACAAGAGCAAGCTCATCAACAGCATGCTGAAGGCCTGCGAAAAGCGGTCCGTGGCGCTCAGCGATCTGGAGAAGATCGCCGGGGAGATCGAGCAGGAGCTGCAGAACGAGCTGGAACGGGAGATCCCCACCAGCGAGATCGGCGAGATGGTCATGGATCGTCTGAAAAAACTGGACGAGGTCGCCTACGTTCGCTTCGCCTCCGTCTACCGCCAGTTCAAGGACATCAACACCTTTATGGAGGAGCTGGCGAAGCTTCTGAAGGACAAGGACTAAAACACCGTCCCCAGGGACAGCTGCTCCAGGTCGTCGATGCACCGGAGGTTTTCCTCCAGCCTTTCGTAGGCGCCCTCGGCGGCGTCCGCATCCCTGGCTCCCAGCTGGATGAGAACGTCGAAAAAGGCGTCGGAGACGGCGTCCAGTTCTCCGTGACGGATGAAAATGTGCGTCCAGGGCTCCGCTTCCCGCCACCGGTCCATGGCGGCGTTCAGCGCGCTGGCGGCGGCGGAGAGGTTCCCTTCCCGGCAGAAGTCCCGGGAGAGCTCCACCTGGGCCACCATCTCGTCGGTGAACCGGTTCACCCGCCGTATATTCCACCCCGCGGCGGCAAAGAGCAGCGCGAGGAGGACCCCGGCGGCGATGGCCTTTTTCATGCGTTTACCTCCTTTGGCGCGAAAAAGATCTTTCCTTCCGGCGTGCAGGTGAGGAGAAATACGTCCGCGGGGGACGGCGCTCCCCGGCGTCGGCACTCCTCCCGGAGCCAGCTCTCGTCCCGGGCGCATTTCCGAAGGTTGTCGGACAGGATCCGCCCGTCGCTGATGAGGATGTAGGGGTATCCGTCCCCGGCCGTTTCGCAGTGGAGCTGTCCCGCCGTCACCGGCTGGGCGGCGGGGGAGAGAATCACGTTCAGGGTCCCGTCGGTCTCCAGCACGGCGTAATCCACGGTGGCCACGTCCGTGACGCTCTGGCGGCGCAGCTCCTCGGTGAGCTCGTCCACCGTGAAGCGGTTGCGGTGCATCTCCTTCTGGTTGATGACGCCCTTTTCCACCAGAAAGCAGGGCCGCCCGAACAGCAGCCCCCGGAGCCGGTGAAAGCGCAGCACCAGCCCGGAGAGGATCAGCTCCAGGCAAAACAGCGTCAGGATGGCCAGCAGCCCGTTGATCAGCGGGATCCCCACGTCCTGCAGCGGCAGGGACGCCAGATCCGCCGCCAGCACGGACACCACCAGCTCTGAGAGCTCCAGCTCTCCCAGCTGCCGTTTCCCCATGATCCGCATACACAGCAGCAGCGTTGTGTAGATAATGATCGTTCGAAGCAAAACAATAGCCATAACAATATCATTCTGTCCAAGGAGAAAGAGATTATGAGCGAAGAAAAAAAGATCGGCGGCCGGGCCTTCGGCTGCGAACTGGATCCCGCAAAGTTCATCGAGGAACAGATCGCGCTCATCCGGGAGCAGGTGGGCGACGGCAAGGTGCTGCTGGCCCTCTCCGGCGGCGTGGACAGCTCCGTGGTGGCGGCGCTGCTCCTCAAGGCCATCGGCAGCCAGCTCTACTGTGTGCACGTGAACCACGGCCTCATGCGCAAGGGCGAGAGCGAGCAGGTCATCCGGGTCTTCCGGGACGAACTGGGCGCCAATCTCACCTACATCGACGCCACGGACCGCTTCCTGGACAAGCTGGCCGGGGTGGCGGAGCCGGAGCGCAAGCGCAAGATCATCGGCGAGGAGTTCATCCGCGTCTTCGAGGAGGAGGCCCGGAAGCTGGAGGGTATCCGGTTCCTGGCCCAGGGCACCATTTATCCCGACATCGTGGAGAGCGACAAGGGCGTGAAGGCCCACCACAACGTGGGCGGACTGCCGGAGAAGTTCGGCTTTGAACTGGTGGAGCCGGTGAAGTACCTCTTCAAGGACGAGGTCCGCGCCGTGGGCGAGGCGCTGGGCCTGCCCCATTCCATGGTCTGGCGGCAGCCGTTCCCCGGCCCCGGCCTGGGCGTGCGCTGCATCGGCGCCATCACCCGGGACCGGCTGGAGGCCGTGCGGGAGTCTGACGCCATCCTCCGGGAGGAGTTCGCCCGGTCCGGCATGGACGCCAAAGTTTGGCAGTATTTCACCGTGGTGCCCGATATCCGCTCCACCGGCGTGGTGGACGGCAAGCGCACCGAGCTGTGGCCGGTGATCCTCCGGGCCGTGAACACCACCGACGCCATGACCGCATCCGTGCCCCGTCTGGACTGGGAGCTGCTGGAGACGGTGACCCGCCGCATCCAGGCGGAGGTGAAGGGCGTCAGCCGTGTGCTGTACGACCTCTCGCCCAAGCCCCCCGCCACCATCGAGTGGGAGTAACCATCCGGGGAAGACCCTTTATCGGTAAAAAAGAAGAGAACTTTGTTCAGGGAGGTATAAAAATGGCGATCAAGGTCTACGGCAGCACCGTCTGTCCCGCAACGATGCGGTTTCTCTCCATCCTGACGGAGAACGGCGTGATGCCCACGTTTGTCAATGTCACCGGGTCCATCGACCACCTGCAGGAGTTCATCACCTTCCGGGACAAGAGCAACCTGTTCGACAACGTCCGGGGGACCGGCTCCATCGGCTTCCCGCTGATCTGGCTGGAGGACGGGACCGTCACCCGGGACGTCAACCAGGTGCTGAAGAATCTGGGCATCAAGACCAAAATGGAATTTAAGTGATCCCCGTTCCCGGTCCGGGAGACGGAGGACCCTGAAAAAGCGCAAACGCCCCCGGCTGCTCATCGGCAGCCGGGGGCGTTTGCTGTGCGGCGGAGGGATTCATTTCCAGTGCTTCAGCCCGGAGAGATAGGCGTCGTAGGACCGGCGGCGTTCCCCGGCGGGCCGGTTTTCCGGATCCGGCATGTGGCTGACGAGGAAATCCAGCAGGGAGTCCTTGGTGGCGTAGGCAAACCCGCCGTCGGAATAGCACCACTTGCAGTAATCCTCGTTGAAGCTGCCGTCCTTTTCCCGGCTGATCATGGAATCCTCTCCCAGGGGCATCCCGCAGCACTGGCAGACGAGGGAGCGGGGGGATCCCAGCAGGGTGTTGATGGACACGTCGAACTCCCGGGACAGCAGCTTCAGGGTGTCCGTATTGGGCTGCGTTTCGCCGTTTTCCCAACGACTCACCGCCTGCCTGGTCACCATCACCCGATCCGCCAGCTGTTCCTGCGTCAGACCCCGCTGCTCCCGAAGGCTTTTCAGAATATCCCGTGTTTCCATAGCAAACGCTCCTGTCATGTTTTATGAGCGTATTATGCTCCCGCGCACCGGAAATGACAAGCAACCCGCTGTTGCGGCGGAGCCTGTACCCCGCCGGTGTCCCGGCGTCACTCCCTGGGATCCTCCGGGGGAGAATAGCGGGTCTCGCAGTAGACGCAGCGGTAGATCCGGTTTTCCCGGTCCGTGAGCTTGAACTCGTGCTCCAGCTCCTGCTCCACGGAGGTGATGCACCGGGGGTTCCGGCAGCGGATCACGCCCCGGATCCGTTCCGGGAGCTTCAGCTGCCGCTTCTCCACCCGGATATCGTCCCGGATGATGTTCACGGTGATGTTGGGGTCCACATAGCCCAGCAGGTCCCAGTCCAGCTCCAGAAGCTGGTCGATCTTGATGATGTCCTTTCGTCCCAGCTTCCGGCTGGGAACGTTTTTCAGGATGGCCACGGTGCAGTCCAGCCTGCCCAGGCCCAGAATGTCATAGAGCTCCATGGACTTCCCGGCGGCGATGTGATCGATCACGATCCCGTTGTGGATGGCGTCAATAACCATTGCTCACTCCTCCTCTGGAATGCCCAGCAGCTTCATGATGAGGGCCATGCGGATATACCGGCCGCAGCGCACCTGCTTGAAGTAGCAGGCCCGGGGATCCTGGTCCACGGCCACGGCGATCTCGTTCACCCGGGGCAGGGGGTGGAGGATGCGCAGATCCTCCCGGGCGGTGCGCAGCTTCTCCGGCGTGAGGATGTAGCTGTCCTTCAGCCGGAGGTAATCCTCCTCGTTGAAGAAGCGCTCCCGCTGCACACGGGTCATGTACAGGATGTCCAGCTGGGGCATGACGGATTCCAGATCCGTGGTCTGGATGTATTCGATGCCCTTTTTCTTCAGCATCTCGGACTTTACATAGCTGGGGAGCTTCAATTCCTCCGGAGAGATCAGCGCCACCCGGAGCCCCTCGTACCGGCTGAGGGCGGAGATGAGGGAGTGGACGGTTCGCCCAAATTTCAGATCCCCGCAGAAGCCCACGGTGAGGTCGGTGAAGCGTCCCTTTTCCCTGTGGATGGTGAGCAGGTCGGTGAGCGTCTGGGTGGGGTGGTTGTGCCCGCCGTCCCCGGCGTTGATCACCGGCACCTCCGAGTGCCTGGCGGCCACCACCGGCGCGCCCTCCTTGGGGTGGCGCATGGCGATGATGTCCGAGTAGCAGCTGACGGTGCGCACGGTGTCGGCCACGCTCTCCCCCTTGGCGGCGGAGGAACTGGCGGCCTCGGAGAAGCCCAGCACCTTGCCGCCCAGGGACAGCATGGCGGACTCGAAGCTCAGCCGGGTCCGGGTGGAGGGCTCGAAAAAGAGCGTCGCCAGGATCTTGCCGTCGCACTTGTGGGCGTATCGCTCCGGATGCTCCATGATCCGCCCGCCCAGGTCCACCAGCTCCTGGATCTCCTGGGTGGACAGGTCCAGAATGTCGATGAGATGTCTCATTTTCCGCCTCCGATCCAGCTCTCGTCCGAGGGATCGGCGCGGAAGGCCAGCAGCCGCTCCACGTCCCCGGACTGGATGTAGTTTTCCTCCGCGGCCACCCTCACCAGCACGTCAAAGCTGGTGAGGCTGACGTTTTTCACGCCGGCTTCCGCCAGCCGCTCCGTGCCCCGGCGCATGCCGTAGGTGAAGATGCTCACCACGCCCAGCACATCCGCTCCCGCGTCCCGGAGGGCCTGCACCACGTCCAACACGCTGCCGCCGGTGGAGATGAGATCCTCCACCACCACGACCTTCTCTCCGGGCTCCAGCTTGCCCTCGATCTGGTTTTTCCGGCCGTGGTCCTTGCTGCCGGAACGGACGTAGCCCATGGGCATGCCCAGAATGTGCCCGGCGATGGCGGCGTGGGCGATCCCCGCGGTGGAGGTGCCCATCAGGACCTCCGCCTCCGGGTATTCCCGGCGGACCGTCTCGGCAATGGCGGTCTCCACCTCGTCCCTCACGGCGGGGGCGGTGAGGATGAGGCGGTTGTCGCAGTAGATGGGGCTGCGGATGCCGCTGGCCCAGGTGAAGGGCTCCTCCGGCCGGAGCAGCACGGCCCGGATGGAAAGAAGGTCCCTGGCGATGCGGATGTCGATAGCTTCCATGTTGATCTCCTTTATCGGTCGATGAAATCCGCCGCACAGCGGCGATACGCGGTCACGGGGTCCTCGCTGCGGGTGATGGGACGGCCCACCACGATGTAATCCGAGCCCAGCTCCCTCGCCCTGGCGGGGGTGGTGACCCGGACCTGATCCCCGACCTCGCTCCCGGCGAAGCGCACCCCCGGAGTGACGGTGACAAAACCGGCGCCGCAGGCCTCGTGGACTTTCCCGGCCTCCAGCGGGGAGCAGACCACGCCGTCCAGACCGGCTTTCCGGGCGCACCGGGCGTAATGGAGCACCACCTGCTCCATCGGCTTTTCGATCAGCAGATCCCGTTCCATCCGCTCCTGGCTGGTGGAGGTGAGCTGAGTCACGGCGATGAGCAGGGGACGGCTTCCGTCGGGGCGGGTCAGCCCTTCCAGAGCCGCCTCCATCATGGCCTTCGTCCCGCCCGCGTGGAGATTGACCATGTCGATATCCAGACGGGAGAGAGCCGCCATCGCCCCCCTGACGGTATTGGGGATGTCGTGGAGCTTCACGTCCAGAAAGATCCTGTGGCCCCGGCGGCGGATCTCCCGGACGATGTCCGGACCCTCGGCGCAGAACAGCTCCAGCCCGATCTTCACGAAGGGCTTCTCCCCGGTGAAGCGGTCCAGAAAGGCCAGCGTTTTCTCTTTGTTTTCAAAATCCAGCGCGACGATGACGTCCTTACCCATGAGCGCCTCCTATGATATCCCGAAGGGTTTCGATCCCGTACCGTTCCATGGCGGCGGGGAGAGCGGCCACGATGTCCCGGCAGGCGTACGGATCCCGGAGATTGGCCGCGCCGATCTCCACCGACGTGGCCCCGGCCAGCATCATCTCCAGCACGTCCTCCGCCGAGGACACGCCGCCCACGCCGATCACCGGGATGGACACCGCCTCGTACACCTGGTACACCATCCGCAGCGCCAGGGGGAAGATCCCCGGCCCGGACATGCCTCCGGTGGTATTTTTCAGCAGCGGCGCGCGCTTTTTCAGATCGATGCGCATCCCCAGCAACGTATTGATGAGGGAGACGGCGTCGGCCCCCGCGTCCTCGCAGGCCCGGGCGATGGCGGCGATATCCCCCACATTGGGGGTGAGCTTCACGATGACGGGCTTTTTCACCGCGGCCTTTACCGCAGCGGTGATCTCCCCGGCGGCGGATGGACTGGTGCCGAAGCTGGCGCCGCCTCCGTGGACGTTGGGGCAGGAGATGTTCACCTCCAGCCAGCCCACCTGGGGACAGGCGTCCAGCCGGCGGCAAACCTCCACGTATTCCTCTTTGGAAAAACCGCTGACGTTGGCCATCACCGGCTTGTGGAAGACTTCGGCCAGGGCGGGGAGCTCCTCCCGGATCACCGCGTCCACCCCGGGGTTCTGAAGCCCCACGGCGTTCAGCAGCCCTCCGCCGTACTCGGCGATGCGGGGCGTGGGATTGCCGAAGCGGGGGGAGAGCGTGGTGCCCTTGAAGGAGAAGGTCCCCAGACAGTCGATGTCGTAGAGCTCCGCGAATTCCCGGCCGTAACCGAAGGTGCCGCTGGCGGGGATCACCGGGTTGTCCAGGCGGATCCCGCACAGATCCACGGCCGTGTTCACCATACGATCTCCTCCTTCCGCAGCACCGGGCCGTCCCGGCAGATGCGTTTGGGCCCGTATTTCGTCTCGCAGGTGCAGCCCATGCAGGCGCCGAAGCCGCAGCCCATCCGCTCCTCAAAGCTGAACTGCCCCGGAGTGCGGGACGCGTCGTATACCGCCCGGAGCATCCCCTCCGGCCCGCAGGTGTACAGATAGGTCGTCTCCCCGGCGGCGGCCATGGCGTCGGTGACCAGGCCCCGGAGCCCCAGGGAGCCGTCCAGCGTGGCGATCACGGTCTCCGCCCCCAGGGCGCGGAACTCCTCCAACAGGATGGCGTCCGCGGCGGTGTTGAAGCCCAGCGCGGCCACGGGCCGCCTGCCGGCGGCGCACAGCCGTTTGGCCAGACCGTACAGCGGCGGGATGCCCACGCCGCCTCCCGCCAGCAGGGGACGGTCCCCCGCGGGGGCCATGTCAAAGCCGTTCCCCAGCCCGGTGAGAAGGTCCAGCTTCGTCCCGGGGGAGAGCGCCGTCATGGCCTTCGTGCCCCGGCCCAGGATCTTGTAGAGAACGGTGAGCTCCCCGGCCTCCCAGTCGCACACGGAGAAGGGACGGCGAAGGAAAAAACCGTCCAGGAGGATGTTCACGAACTGGCCCGGAGCGGTAATGGCGGAGGTGTCGCCCGCCAGCCGCAGACGGAAGACGCTCTCCGTGAGGGGAGCGTTTTCCATGACGGAAAAAACAGCTTCTTTCATTTATTCCGCGTCGATGGTGGAGATCTTGTTGGTGATCTCCTCCAGCACGTCCAGCACGATTCGTACCGTGTCCAGACTGGTGACGAGCGTCCCGGCGTTCTCCACCGCGCACTGGCGGATGGCGGCGCCGTCGGCGCTGTGGGTGCCGGAGTGGATGGCCCGGGTGTTGATGATATAGCTCACGTACCCCGCCCGGATGGAGTCCAGGATCTGGGTGCTGCCCTCGCTGATCTTGCCCCGGACCCGGGTGCGGATGCCGTGCTGCTTCAAAAAGGCGGCGGTGCCGGCGGTGGCCTCGATGTTGAAGCCCATGTTGTAGAACCGGCGCACCAGAGGAAGCGCCTCCTCCTTGTCCTCGTCGGCCAGGGTGACCATCACGGTGCCGTAGTTCTGCAGATGGACGCCGGAGGCCTGGAGGGCCTTGTACATGGCCCAGTGGAGCTTGTCGTCGTAGCCGATGGCCTCGCCGGTGGACTTCATCTCCGGGGAGAGGTAAGTGTCCATGCCCCGGATCTTGGCAAAGGAAAACACGGGCGCCTTCACATACCAGCGTTTTTTCTCCGCCGGGTAGAGGTCGAAAATGCCCTGTTCTTTCAGACTCCGGCCCAGGATCACCTCCGTGGCGATGTCCGCCAGAGAGTAGCCGGTGGCCTTGGACAGGAAGGGGACGGTCCGGGAGGAGCGGGGGTTCACCTCAATGATATAGACGTTGTCGTCCCGGTCCACGATGAACTGGATGTTGTACAGCCCCACGATGCCGATGCCCAGCCCCAGCTTTTTGGCATAGGTGAGGAAGGTGCCCTTCACCTTGTCGGAGATGGAACAAGGAGGGTACACGCTGATGGAGTCGCCGGAGTGGACGCCGGTGCGCTCCACCAGCTCCATGATGCCGGGGACGAACACATCCCGCCCGTCGCAGATGGCGTCCACCTCCACCTCCTTGCCCTGGATATATTTATCCACCAGCACGGGCTTGTCGGCGTCGATCTCCACGGCGGTCTTCAGATAGTGGCGCAGGGACTCCTCGTTGGCCACGATCTCCATGGCCCGGCCGCCCAGCACGAAGCTGGGCCGCACCAGCACGGGATAACCGATCTCCGCGGCGGCCCGGACGCCGTCTTCGATGTTGGTGACGGCTGTGCCCCGGGGCTGGGGGATGTGCAGGGAGAGGAGCAGCTCTTCGAAGGCGTGCCGATCCTCCGCCCGGTCGATGGCCTCCACGCCGGTGCCGATGATGTTCACGCCCTCCCGCTGCAGCGCCGCGGCAAGGTTGATGGCAGTCTGCCCGCCCAGAGAGGCGATGGCGTCCTCCGTCTGTTCGAATTCCATGACGCCGAGCACGTCCTCCGGGGTGAGGGGCTCAAAGTAGAGCTTGTCGGCGGTGGTATAGTCGGTGGAGACGGTCTCCGGGTTGTTGTTGATGATGATGGCCTCGGAGCCAGTCTTCCGGATGGTCTGTACCGCGTGGACGGTGGAATAGTCGAACTCCACGCCCTGACCGATGCGGATGGGGCCGGCGCCCAGCACCACGGTCTTGGGCCGGTCGGTGCGGACGGACTGGTTCTCCCCGGCGTAGCTGGAGTAGAAGTAGGGGATATAGGCGCCGGTGTGGCAGGTGTCCACCATTCGGTACACCGGGCGGATGTTCTTTTCCCGCCGGAGCCGGCGTACCGCCAGCTCGTCCATGCCCCAGAAGCCGGCGACGGCCTTGTCGGAGAAGCCCAGGGCCTTGGCCTGCCGCAGCAGCTCCGCATCTCCGGGACGGGCGGCCAGGACCGGCTCAAAGTCGGTGATCTTTTTGAGGCTCTCCAGGAAATAGGGGGTAATGGCGGTGACGGCATGGAGCTCTTCCACGCTCACGCCCATGCGCAGCAGCGCCGCGATGGCGTAAATGCCGTCGTCCCGGAAATCGGAGAGATACTTCAGCAGCTCTTCCTTGCTCCAGTCGTCGAACCGGGGGTGATGGAGATGGTACCGGCCGGTTTCCAGGGAGCGGATGGACTTGAGCAGGCACTCCTCCAGGGTGCTGCCGATGCCCATCACCTCGCCGGTGGCCTTCATCTGGGTGCCCAGGATGTTGCTGGCGGAAGAAAACTTGTCGAAGGGGAAGCGGGGGAGCTTGGCCACCACGTAGTCCAGGGAGGGCTCAAAGGCGGCGTTGGTATTGGCGATGGGGATCTCCTCCAGGGACATGCCCACGGCGATCTTGGCGGTGACCCGGGCGATCGGGTAGCCGCTGGCCTTGGAGGCCAGGGCGGAGGAGCGGGACACCCGGGGGTTGACCTCGATGAGATAGTACTCGCTGGTTTCCGGATGGAGGGCGAACTGCACGTTGCAGCCGCCTTCGATCTTCAACTCCCGGATGATCTTGATGGCGCTGTCGTTGAGCATCCGGAGATCATGGTCGCTGAGGGTCATGATGGGGGCCACCACGATGGAGTCGCCGGTATGGACCCCCACGGGGTCGATGTTCTCCATGCCGCAGATGGTGATGGCATGGTCCAGACTGTCCCGCATGAACTCAAACTCGATCTCCTTGTAGCCCCGGACGCTCTTTTCGATGAGCACCTGGTGCACGGGGGAGAGCCGGAAGGCGTTGGTCCCCACGGCGACGAGTTCCTCCTCGTTGTTGGCGAAGCCGCCGCCGGTGCCGCCTAACGTAAAGGCGGGGCGGAGCACCACGGGGTAGCCGATCTCCGCCGCGGCCTTTCTGGCCTCTTCCAGAGAGTAGGTGATCTGGGAAGGGATCACCGGCTCGCCGATCTTCTGGCACAGCTCCTTGAACAGCTCCCGGTCCTCGGCCTGCTCGATGCTGCTGCTGGGGGTACCCAGAAGCTCCACCTGGCATTCCTTCAAAACGCCCTTTTTTTCCAGCTGGATGGAGAGGTTCAGGCCCGTCTGGCCGCCGATGCCGGGGATGATGGCGTCCGGCCGCTCGTAGCGCAGGATCCGGGCCACGTATTCCAGGGTGAGAGGCTCCATGTACACCTTGTCCGCGATGCTGGTGTCGGTCATGATGGTGGCGGGGTTGGAGTTCACCAGCACCACCTCATAGCCCTCCTCCTTCAGCGCCAGACAGGCCTGCGTCCCGGCGTAGTCGAACTCTGCCGCCTGGCCGATGACGATGGGGCCGGAGCCGATGATGAGGATCTTCTTGATGTCCGTCCGTTTTGCCATGGTTTTTCCCGTTCCTTATATTGTAGTTTTTATAACTCTTTCAGTTTTTCATCCGCCCAGGCCGTCCGGCCCCGGCAGACCGTGAGAAGGCAGCGCCCCTCCACGTTCCACCCGGCAAAGGGCGTAGCCCGGCCCATGGACTGGAACTCCGCCGGGTCGACGGCATATCGGTCGCCGAGATCGAAGAGGGTATAATCCCCGGTCTCCCCGACATCCGCCAGACCGAAGCGCCGCCGGGGCGTGTATACCAGCAGCTCCATCAGCCGGGAGAAGGACAGGATCCCCGGCCTGACCAGATACGTGTAGAGCAGCGGGAAGGCGGTCTCCAGACCTACGACCCCCATGGCGCTCCCGGCCAGTCCCCGGCTTTTCTCCCCGGCGCTGTGGGGAGCGTGGTCCGTGGCGATGATATCCACGGTGCCGTCCAGAACGCCCTCGATCAGCGCCTCCCGGTCCGCCGGGGAACGGAGGGGGGGATTCATCTTGAAACGGCCGTCCTCCTGCAGGAAGGTCTCGTCCAGCAGCAGATAGTGGGGAGCGGTCTCGCAGGTCACGTCCAGCCCCTCCGCCTTGGCGGCGCGGAGCAGGGCCACGCTCTCTTTGGTGGAAACGTGGCAAACGTGGTAAGCGCAGCCGGTCCGGCGCACCAGCTCCAGATCCCGGCGGATCTGGCCCCACTCGGATTCCGAGCAAATGCCCTTGTGGCCATGGGCGCGGGCGTATTCCCCATCGTGGATATATCCGCCCCGGAGCAGGGCGTTGTCCTCGCAGTGGGCGGTGATGATCTTGCCCAGAGGCTTTGCCTTTTCCATGGCGGCGCGCATCATGCCGTCGGCCTGCACGCCCCGGCCGTCGTCGGAGAAGGCGGCCACATAGGGAGCCATGGCCTCCATGTCCGAGAGCTCGGTTCCTCTTTCACCCCGGGTGATGGCGCCGTAGGGGACCACGTCCACCAGCGCGTCCCGCGCTATGATCTCCTGTTGGACCCGGAGCGTCTCCAGAGAGTCGGGGACGGGGTCCAGATTGGGCATGGAACACACGGCGGTGTAGCCGCCCCGGGCCGCGGCCAGAGTCCCGGTCCGCATGGTCTCCTTATAAGAAAAACCCGGCTCCCGCAAATGCACATGCACATCTGCGAAACCGGGCAATACGGCCAGAGAAGAGGCGTCCACGGAGGGGAGGGAGGGGGCGTCGGCACCGACGGGGAGAAGTTTCCCGTCCTTCAGGATTCGGTCGGAGGGGATGAAGGCACCTCCGGTAAAGACGAGCACGTTCCGAAGGATCTTTCCCATGTGTCACCGGTTCCCCCTTTCAAGGCGCGGACAGAGCCTGCGTTTGCAATTTTTCTAAGAGTACCATGGGCGGGCTGGCGTGTCAATCGTGTTTCTCCACAGTTTTTCCCGCTGCATCCCGAAAAAAATCTACCCCGGAAACGATGTCCTCCGTCAGCGGAGGGCGTCCCGGAAGATCTCGGCCATGCGGTCGGAATCCGGGGAGAGGAAGAGCCCCACATACGCTCCCTTTACCTCGACACGGCCCTTTTCCGCCACGGCGTACTGTTCGGGGGAATAGTCCTTCTGCTCTTTGCAGATCTGCCGGATATACCCTTCCGCAGAGGCGGCCAGCTCCTTGGCGGCGGCGTCGTCCGCCGCCTCCACCAGCCAGACCTCGTCCACCCGGAGAGAGTCCTCGCTCACCATGACCAGCGCCTGGGGCAGAGCGGAGGCGTCCATGCCGTACCGGTCCATCATCCGTTTTTCGGACAGGGGGCGCATCCCCGGAAGCTGGACAGACGTCTGGATGGTATCCCAGACCCCCTGCAGATCCACCGGAGCCGCTTTCTTCCCGCCGCAGTCGGCGGCCAGGAGCAGGAGAAGTGTGCTCAGAAGCAAAAGGATCGCTTTACTGCGCTTCGCCATACGGAATACTCCTCGGATTGACAGAATAGTTGGCGGGATCCCGGAGCACCTTCGCCCAGAGCTCCGCGCCGTCGAAATTGAGATGCACATAGTGGTCGGAGGTGTACTCCTCCGCCAGAGAGTTGTTCTCGTCCTTGAAATAGCGGGCGATGTCCACGTAGACGCACTTCGCCTCTTCACAGAAATCCCGGAGCCGGACGTTATAGGCGTCGATGGCGTCGTTGTTCAGACTGTCGCTCATGCCGTATCTGTGCATGGGGAGGCAGGATTCGATGAAGAACACGGCTCCCGGGGTGGTGGCGCGGATCATGTTCACCAGTGCCTTCCACCGGCCCATGGTGAGATCCAGCTTGGGGTCCAGGGCCACGTCGTTGGTGCCCAGCATGATAAAGACCTTGGTGGCTCCGGTGAGGGGAACGGCCTGGTCCGCCCGGTACGTCTGCCCGTGATACCAGATCTCGATGTTCTCCAGCACGGCGTTGCGAACGGAGCAGGAGGTCTCGCACAGGAACGTGGCGTTGCCCAGGGCTTCGTTAACGTCGCAGTAGTCCTCCAGCGTGCCGGTGATGGAGTCCCCCAGAAACACCGCGTCGTCAAACCAGGCCAGGGGCAGCTCCGACATGTCCGGCGTGGGCTCCGGCG
>JAFRDL010000114.1 GCA_017411265.1 Oscillospiraceae bacterium
ACTTCTCCGCAAAGGCGTGAACGTGGGGCATCAGCGCCGCGCAGGGCACACATCCGTCACCATAAAAATCCACGAGGACCTTTCCTTCCGCCTGCAGCACTTCCGCTTCAAAGGTGGTCTTGTCCAGTTCCAGCATTTTTGCATTCTCCTTTCGGTTTTTCAGCTTTCGGGTGTCGCCGGGTTTTATCGCAAAATCAAATGGGGTTGGCCTGCACATTCTCCAGGTCGGCGTACAGATCGCCGCCCAGATTATACGGTGCGGGAGGCTCCGTACGGCCGCCGGCGGCCACGATTTTCAGCCCGGCCTTGATTTTGTCCGGCGTGGCAGGCAGATCGTAAATCCGAACCTTACAGGCGTCGTAAATGGCGTTGATCACCGCCATATGCGGGTCAGACTGGAACGCCTCCGAGGCGCCGGAGGATCCCCAGGGCCCTTCCATTCGGGGATTTTCTACATGGTAGATATGGAAGTTGTCCGGGATGTCCTTGATGCCCGGCACCCCGGCGCCGGCCATGTTGGCGTGCTTTTTCACGTCGTCATAATTTTCGCTCAGGGCAAAGCCGATGCCGTGGGAGATGCCTCCATAGGCCTGGCCATCCACAGATACCCGGTCTCCGATAACGCCCACATCGTCCACGCAGGTGAAGCCGATACAGGTGACTTTGCCGGTAGCCGTATCCACCTCTACTTCCGCCAGGAAGAAGGCATAGGTAAAGGCGGCCGTGGGATCGCCGATGCCGGTGTTCGGGTCCAGCCCGCACAGGGGAAGCCCGGTCCGGGGGTCCACAAACTCATCACACGCGTAGGTGTGTTCATATTTGGTGGGGATGCCCTCCGCCACCATCTCCTGGTAGGTCCGGAAAGTGCCGTCCTCCTTGCGCATGGCGTCCATCAGCTTGTTGGCCGCGCCAATGGTAGCCAGGCCGCCGAGATAGTGCTGCCGACTGGAGCCGGACATGCCGGTATTGGGGCAGAACTTGGAGTCGCTCTGGATCAGCTGGACCATATCGCGGGTGATGCCCAGGGGCTTGAGTGCCTCCAGGGTTTCGTGGAGGGAGCCCACATCGCCGCCCTGTCCCATCTCTTCCCAGGTATCGTATTTGGTAATGGTTCCGTCCGGATTCAGCTCCAGCGCCACGGTGGCATCGTCCACGTAAGCTGCGGTGGCGCCGTCGGTAACGTTGTAGCCTCCCAAAGCGATGCCTACGCCGCGCCGCTTCTCCGGCGTGTCGGCGGCCCGCGCGTCGGCCACAGCTTTGTCGTAGATGGGCTTCATCACGTCCAGCATTTGTTCCCATGGGTAATCCCGGTAGAGGTAGCTGTTGATATTCGTGTCGCCGGGATGGGGGATATTGCGTCTGCGGAACTCGAAGGGATCCAGCCCGACTTTCTCCGCGAGCATGTCCACCAGCGCTTCGCTGAAAGTCATGACCTGCGGTGAGCCGAAAGACCGGTAAGCCGTGCCAAAGGCGTGGTTAGTGTTTGCGATACGGACCATGGCGGCGAGATGGGGGATCTTGTAGCCGAACCAGGCGAACCGGGCCGAGCGGTCGATCACGCCTTCGTCGTCATTGAAAGCCCCGTGGTCAATACCGACGTCAAATTCCGCCGCAGTGATATGGCCGTCCTTATCGCAGGCCAGCCGGGCGTTGGAGAAGGCCGGGCTGCGCTTGCCGCTGAGCGCCTGGTGCTCCTCATAACTCATAGACATGGTCACGGGGACACCCATGGCCATGGCAGCAATGCCGATAAGGGCGTCGGAGCCTGCATTTGTGGCCCAGCCGAAGCTGGCGCCGTTGTTGTTCATCACCAGGCGGAGTTTTTCCTCCTCGATGCCAAGGCATTCGGCCAGATGCCAGCGTTCGGTATACACGCCCTGGGCTTTGCACTGGATGGTGAGCAGGCCGTCCTCGTCGTAGTAGGCCTGCATCGGATCCGGTTCGATGGACAGATGGGGTTCCCGGCTGGAATAGAAGCTGCCGGAAACCTGATAGGCAGACTGGTCGATGATGTCGCTGACGTTCCTGGCCCGCTCCAGCCCGGCGCCCTTGAGTACAGGCTGGAAGGTGAGCAGGTTGTCCGTATCCGAGTGGATGCGCATGGCGCCGGGCGCCACGGCGTCCAAATAGTTCAGATACTCCGGAAGCTGCTCAATTTCCACCTTGACCTTGGCCGCGGCTTCCCGGGCGTGGGCCTGGGTATCGGCTACCACCAGGGCCACCACGTCGCCGTAGCGATAGATCTTGTCCTCGCAGAGGATCACATGAGAGGGTTCCGTAGTGGTGGACCGGACGTTGGCCTGACACAGCCGAAGATGATTGGTTCCCTTCACGTCCTTGTACGTCAGGAAGCGTTTGACGCCGGGGACCTTCTCCGCCTCGGAGAAGTCAATGCCCAGAATATTGGCGTGATGCGTAATCTTGGGCTGCACTACCGCCACATGGAGCGTTCCGGGAGGCATGTGCAGGCCGATATCGTCGCCGTAATCCAGCAAACCGGTAACCTTGCCCAATGCCAGCGGGCGGACCATGGGCTTGCCGTACAGCTCTCCGTCCTCCGGCTCCGGGAAAGAAATCTCTTCCAGGGTGGCTTCACCCCGCATGACCTTGGCGGCGTTCATCACGGCATCCACGATCTGCTTGTAGCCGGTGCAGCGGCAAATATTCCGGTGCTTCTGGAACCAGTCCCGGACCTCTTCCCGGGTAGGATTCGGGTTTTCCTGCAAAAGCGCGTAAGCCGAGACGATGAAGCCCGGCGAACAGAAGCCGCATTGCAGCGCGCCGCTGTTCATCCACGCCACCTGCAGCGGGTGGAGATGGCTGGGAGACCCGATCCCCTCGATCGTCGTGATCTTGCTGTAGTCCTTGACCGAAGCTGCTTTGCGGGCGCAGGAGCGAATGACCTTGCCGTCCAGGATCACGGAGCAGGCGCCGCAGACGCCTTTTCCGCAGCCGATCTTAACTCCTGCCAGCCCGATCCGGCGAAGCACATCAGCCAGCGAGTCTTTTTCGGGATCGCACATGAGAATACGGGTGACGCCGTTTACGATGAGTGTCATCCTTCTTAGTTTCTCCACGATGGGTCCTCCTCTAAAAAAATAGTTTGCTCCCTGCCGATAATTGCGTGTGGAAAAAACAGAGCAACGCATTGACAAACAAAAGTAACCGTGATTATAATAAAGTAATCATGATTTTTATATGTGTATAATAATATCAGAAATTCAGGTTGTCAACCTCTGTTCAACGGAGATCCCGATAGAAAAAAAGAATAGCTGACCGAAATCAGCGGTTTCATTCGTCTATACAGTTCAAATTCTGAGAAAACAGGTATTTGCCATGGTAAGTATCGGTCAATTAGAAACATTTATCAGCGTGGCGGAAGAAGGCAGCTTTTCCAAAGCGGCGCAAAAGCTGTATCTCTCCCAGCCTACGGTAAGTGCGCATATCATTTCTCTGGAAAACGAATTGGGGAAACGACTCTTTGTTCGGACCTCCCGGGGCATTGCCCTCACGAAAGACGGAGAAACGTTTTACGCTCGCGCCAAGGAGATCCTGAAACGGGTCGAGAACGCGGTTGCGGAGATCCAGGGGACGGGCAGCAGGTCCCGCGGTTCGCTGGAAATCGCCGCATCCTCCACGCCGGCCCAGTTCCTGCTGCCGGATCTCCTGGCTGTTTTTCTGAAGCGGCATCCGGATGTTTTCGTTTCCGTAAGTGCCTGCGACAGCGTGGAGGTCGCCCGTCGTGTTATGGCGATGGAATGTGATGTCGGCATTTCCGGCGCCAGCTTCCCGGGGATCGGATGCGAAGTCACTCCGTTTCTGGAGGATGAATTGGTGCTGGTGGCGCCGGATAGAGAGCCTTTTTCCTCCATGGGCGATGCGTTTAATATCGGGATGCTCAAAAGCATGCCGTTCGTCGCCCGGCGCACAGGCTCCGGCACGAGAAAGCTGTATGAGTCTTTCCTTGTCGCCAAGGGGATCGACCCGGGCCGGATGAACATCGTCTGCGAAATGGACAGCGCGGAGGCGGTACAGCGAACCGTTCGCAGCGGGATCGGCGTTTCTCTTCTTTCCAGGACCGCTCTTCGGCAGACAAACGCCCGCCAGGGTCTCAAGCTGTTTTTCCTGCACGACGACCTGCTGCGCCGCCAGTTTTGGCTCGTGTGGCGGAAGACGGATCACATTCCGGCGGCGGTTGAAGCGTTTCTCTCTCTGGCCCGCGAGATGTCCGCCGAGGAGAGCTCGGACGGAAAAGAAGAAACAGAGTCCGGATCCGCCTGAAAGGTCGGCTGGCGTGGGAAGGTCCGTCCGTTCTTTATTCCCCGTGTTTTCCCTGCATCGTTCCGCCCTGATCGCGGAGAGAAAAGAGGACCACGGCCAGCACCAGCAGCGCCGCGCCTGCCGCGGAGCGGAGCGGGAACGGCTCTTTCAAATAAAGGGCGCTTCCCACGCAGCACACGATCAGTTCCAGCGTGCCCAGGACCGAGGCGGTTGCAGAGTCGATGTAACGCAATGACGTGATCTGGGTGGCGACCGCCAGCGCGCCGTCGATCCCCACCAGAAGGAACCAAAACAGGGAATCGGGGCTCAGTGACACACGGAACTGTCCGGTAAGCAGGTTAAAGAGCGCCACCCCAAGCGCAGCGGTGCCCGTAACGATCCCCGTGTATACGATCGGATCCAGCTTGCTCAGCCGTTTGGCTTCCCCCCACATAATGTACGCCGCAAAGGACAGTGCCGAGAGAACGGCAAACGCCACACCTTTCCATGCACCAAGCTGAAGCGCTTCAAGGTCGCACATCAAGCCGATGCCGACGAGCGCCATTGCCTCCACCAGCCAGGCGTAAGCTGTGATTCGCCGATGATAGATGGCGGCGCCCAACAGCAGGACAAAAAGAGGATACAGATAGCTGACGGCCATTCCCACGCCCCCGGGGAGCCAGCGATAGGAGGTATACAAGCTGGCAGCGGTACAGGCGGTGAGAACGCCGCTCAAGACCGTCTGCCCCAGTTGTCGGTACGGCATCGGGCGGCGGCACGCGGATCGGATCGCAAAAGGCAGGAGCAGCAGGGTGGTAACCGTATATCGAATCATCAGACCGCCCGTATAGGAGGAAGCCCCCGTGCGGGAAACCTTTAAAATCAGCACCGGAGCCAATCCGTAAAAAAAACCGGACAGGATCATCAGGAAACAGCCTTTTTTCTTTGGACTCATGAGGGCACCTCCGGCGGCTTGTTCAGTGGAAAAGAGCCTTTCATGCAGAATCAAATAAAACAGCAAGGATCCAGCGTACAAAAAAAGATATCATGCGTTTTTCAGAAATACAATAAAAGAATGCTGATATTTAAAAAACAAAACCGGCGGTCATCGTCCCCGCGCCGTAAAATGATCGGATTCGGATTTTCGGGTCAATAAAACAATTTTTATATATATATTTAATTATTAAGGTAAGAAGGAGAAAAAACATGGATAAGATTTACGATGTCGTAATCCTCGGCGGAGGTCCCGCAGGGCTTTCCGCCGCTCTGTATGCGGGACGCGCCCGCTTGAGCACCCTCCTGATCGAGCGGGCCCAGGACGGCGGTCAGATCGCCATCACCGACTCCATTGAGAATTATCCCGGACAGATCGTGGAGGGCGAGAGCGGAAAGAGTCTGGTCGCGCGCATGGCGGAGCAGGTCGCCAAGTTCGGCGCCGAGCGGACCTCGGACGCCATCGTCAGCGTGGACCTGGCCGGCGATGTAAAAAAGCTGGTCGGCAACCGCGGCGGGGAGTATTACGCCAGGACCGTCATCATCGCCACCGGCGCCCATCCCAAGCCCATCGGCTGCGAGAACGAAGGGAAATATATCGGAAAGGGCATTTCCTTCTGTGCCACCTGTGACGCCAATTTCTTCGAGGACCTGGAAGTCTATGTGGTAGGCGGCGGCGACAGTGCCGTGGAAGAGGCTATGTACTTGACCAAATTCGCCCGGAAGGTCACCCTGATCCATCGGCGCGATACGCTTCGGGCCGCCAAGTCCATCCAGGAAAAGGCCTTCCAGAACGAAAAAATGTCCTTCCTCTGGAACACGGTGGTCGTCAAGGTGGACGGCGACGAACTGCTGAGCTCCATGACGGTGCGCAACACCGTAACGGGAGAGGAGACTCTGATCGAGGCAGATGAGGACGACGGCATCTTCGGGCTTTTCGGCTTCATCGGCTACAGCCCCAACTCCAAGCTCTTTGAGGGCGTTCTGGACATGGAAAGCGGTTACATCCGGACGGATGCGGATATGCATACAAACGTTCCCGGCGTCTTTGCCGCGGGCGATATCCGCATAAAGAGCCTGCGGCAGGTCGTCACGGCCGCCGCGGACGGCGCGATCGCTGCGACACAGGCAGAGAAGTATTTGAATCACTAAAAACCGAAAGGAGAATACAAAAATGCTGGAACTGGACAAGACCACCTTTGAAGCGGAAGTGCTGCAGGCGGAAGGAAAGGTCCTCGTGGATTTTTATGGTGACGGATGTGTGCCCTGCGCGGCGCTGATGCCCCACGTTCACGCCTTTGCGGAGAAGT
>JAFRDL010000115.1 GCA_017411265.1 Oscillospiraceae bacterium
ATGCTGCTGCGGCCTCTCAGCGGCTCGGCGGCGCTGGCGGCGGGGAGCGAGCTGATGGCCGCCGCCGGGCCGGATTCCCCGGCGGGGCGCACCGCGGCGGTGATGCTGGGCTCCACGGAAACCACGCTGTACGTCCTCACGGTCTACTTCGGCGCGGCAGGGGTCCGCCGGAGCCGCCACGCCCTTCCCGCGGCGCTGTGCGCGGATCTGGCGGGTTTCCTCGCCGCCGCCTGGTTTGCCCGCCTGCTCGGCTGACAAAAAAAGAGGGGAGCGCGCTCCCCTCTTCGGATGCTTTTTCAGTTGGGCCAGCGGATGTCCCCGATGTGGCTGGCTCTGGGCTCCCGGACCTGGATGTAAAACCGGTTCCGGCCCACCACGTTCTGGTTCATGTCCACCACGTACTCGATCTCCATATCCCCGCCGTGGGTGCCCAGACGGCTCCGGATCCGGTGGGTGTCCAGCCCCATGGTGGCGGAGCCGAAGGGGGTCTCGTACAGGAAATAGTGCTTTTTCCCTTCCTCGAACTCCATGGAGGTGTTCAGCTTCCCCTCCCGGGACAGCACCACGCTGCCGGGCTGTACCGTGAGAGAGGTGCGGGTCCCCTCCATGCCCGTGAGCTCGCTCTCCTCCCAGGTAAGGCGGATCTCGTCGGCGGACACGCCGTACTGCCCGGCGGTGACCAGCTCCATGCTGTCCGGGCCGTCCGCCCCCTGCTGGACGCCGGTGACGGAAATGATCACATCTTTCATCTGCATGACAGGTCCACCTCGCTCTCTGTGTCTCAGGTTGTGTCATTATATGCCAGCGCTGCCGCTTTGGCAAGAAAAAATTGTATGGAAATTCCCCGGGGATGTTGTTATAATAATGAAACACTTCCCGCTCGCCGGGGAAAGGAGTGACGGATATGCAGATCGAGCTTACGGACAAGGAGTTCCGCCGGCTTTTGGACATGGTTTATATCGGGAACTGGATCCTCAATTCCTGCCGGGACGACGACCGGTTCGAGGACTACGACGCTCTGGAGGAAAAGCTGTTCTCCCTTTGCCCGGAACGGGGCATGCCCAGTCTCTCCCAGCGCTGGCGGGGCCATACCTATCCCTCCCGCGCCTTCGAGGAGGGCGGCATCCACGAGGCCATCGCCGATTATGAGGACGCCGTCTTCTACGACATCCTGGCGGAGGAACTGGCCCGGCGGGATATGGACGCCGAGCAGGTCAGCCAGGAGGACACCGAGGAGCTCAACGCCCGGATGGAGGAATATTTCCAGGAGTTCGAGAAAAACGGGATAGAAAACGTAAAGGTGGAACCATGAAAACAGACGTACTTATCATCGGCGCCGGTCCGGCGGGGATCTTCACCGCCCTGGAACTGCTGCGCCGGGGCTATAAGGGGAAGATCACCCTGGTGGAAAAGGGCCGGCGCGTGGAAAAACGCCACTGCCCCAAAACCGAGACGGGCCGGTGCATGAACTGTCAGCCCTACTGCCATATCACCACCGGCTTCTCCGGGGCCGGGGCTTTTTCCGACGGGAAGCTGTCCCTTTCCTACGAGGTGGGCGGAGATCTCCCCACGCTGGTGGGCGAGGAGGTCGCCCAGCGCACCATCGATTACGCGGACTCCATCTATCTGGAGTTCGGGGCCGACTCCCACGTGGAGGGCGTCAGCGATCCGGACAAGGTGAAGGAGATCCGCCGCCGGGCCATCCAGGCCGGGCTGAAGCTGGTGGACTGCCCCATCCGGCACATGGGCACGGAAAAGGCCCAGGGGATCTATCTTTCCATCCAGAATTATCTGCTGGAGCGCGGGGTGGAGATCCTCTTCGGCCACGAGTGTCTGGACCTCCTGCTGAAGGAGGACGTGTGCCGGGGCGCCGTGATCTCCGACCGGTCCCGGGAATTCGAGATCCTGGCGGAGCGTACCGTCGTGGCCACCGGCCGCCGGGGCGCCGACTGGCTGGAGGCCCTGTGCGCCGAGCACGGCATCGCTCACCAGCCCGGCACCGTGGACATCGGCGTCCGGGTGGAGGTGCGCAACGAGATCATGGAGACGGTCAATGAGGTGCTCTACGAGTCCAAGCTCATCGGCTACCCGCCTCCGTTCAAGAACAAGGTCCGCACCTTCTGCCAGAATCCCGGGGGCTTCGTCTCCCAGGAGAACTACGACAACGGCCTGGCGGTGGTGAACGGCCACTCCTTCAAGGAAAAGAAGAGCCCCAATACCAACCTGGCCATCCTCTGCTCCCACAATTTCTCCGTCCCCTTCAACCAGCCCATCAGCTACGCCCAGAAGGTGGGCGAGCTCACCAACATGCTGGGCAACGGCCAGATCCTGGTGCAGCGCTTCGGGGACATCCTGGACGGCAAGCGCACCTGGCAGAAGGAGCTGGTCCAGTCCAACGTCCGCCCCACCCTGCCCGACGCGGTGGCCGGGGACATCACCGCCGCCATGCCCTACCGGTCCATGACCAACATCATCAACTTCATCAAAGCCGTGGATCAGGTGGTGCCGGGCTTCGCCTCCTATGAGACGCTGCTCTACTCCCCGGAGCTCAAGTTCTACTCCAACCGGGTGAAGATGGACGCGGCGTTCAACACCAACATCCGCGGCCTCCACTGCCTGGGCGACTCCTCCGGCTGGACCCGGGGACTGATGATGGCCTCCGTCATGGGGGTGCTGATGGCCCGGCAGATCGTGAAGGAATGACCGCATATTTCCCGCCTCCCGGAGCCATACTGCTCCGGGAGGCGTTTTTTATGGACATGACCAATCCGGAATACAAGGAATACGTGAAAAAGAAACAGCCCCGCTCTCCCCTGGGCCGGGACATGCTCCGGGCGTTCTGGGTAGGCGGGCTGATCTGCGTGCTGGGCCAGGTCCTCTCCGGTCTGTTCCGCCGGGCCGGACTGGACGAGGAGAGCGCCGGCACCGCCGTGTCCGTGACGCTGGTGTTCCTGGGCGCCCTGCTCACCGGGCTGGGGGTGTACGACGACGTCGCCCGCTATGCCGGAGCGGGGACGCTGGTGCCCATCACCGGCTTTGCCAACGCGGTGGCCGCCCCGGCCCTGGAATTCAAGCGGGAGGGTCTGATCCCCGGCACCTGCGCCAGGATGTTCGTCATCGCCGGACCGGTGATCGTCTACGGCGTGGGCTCCAGCGTGATCTACGGCGTGATCCTGGTGCTGCTGAGAGCGGTATGAGCATACGGGAATGATTATTGACATATGTCATTTTCTGTGCTATCTTGTTTTTGACAAATGTCAGAAATGGAGGCGCCTATGCCGCGACCCTGCCGCTGCCGCCGGATCGGCGGATATCCCGATCACTGGAGCTTCTCCCCGGACGACGCCGAGGGAGAGAGGGAGAGCGTCATCCTCTCGCTGGACGAGTACGAGACCATCCGTCTCCTCGACCGGGAGGGGCTGACCCAGGAGCAGTGCGCCCGGGAGATGGGCGTGGCGCGGACCACGGTGACCTCCATTTACGACAGCGCCAGGACAAAGCTGGCCCGGGTAATCGTGGAGGGCCTGCCCCTCCGGATCTCCGGGGGCAGCTATCGTCTCTCCCCCCGCGACGGGGAAAACATACCGACGAAAGGACCGAGCATCATGCGCATTGCAGTCACCTATGAAAACGGACAGATCTTTCAGCACTTCGGACACACGGAGCAGTTCAAGCTCTATGACGCGGACAACGGCGTCATCACCGCCGAGCAGGTGGTCGACACCAGCGGCAGCGGACACGGCGCCCTGGCGGGATTTCTCCGCGCCGCCGGGGTGGACGCCCTGATCTGCGGCGGCATCGGCATGGGGGCCCAGATGGCCCTGGCCGAGGCGGGCATCCGCCTGTACGCCGGCGTTTCCGGCTCCGCGGATGAGGCCGCCCGCGCGCTGGCCGCCGGGACGCTGCACTATGACCCCGACGCCTGCTGCGACCATCACCACGGCGAAGATCACGACTGCCATCACCACGGCGAGGACCACGGCCACGGCTGCGGTCACGGCCGCTGCCACTGAGCCTTTCCCCCCAAAGCCGCCGCCCCGGATCGGGACGGCGGCTTTTTTCTTTGCCCTCCCGTTTTTCTGTTGACAAAATATTATGAACCGTGTAATATAGTAATCAATACCAGATAAAATAATTTTTATCGCGAGGTATCGCCATGAATATTACTGTATATGGGGATTCCATCCTCAAAGGCGTCCTGCTGGAGAACGGCCGGTATGTGGTCGATCACAGCTGGGAGCAGCGGCTCTCGGAGGACTTCGGGCTCAGCATCCGGAACCGTTCCCGGTTCGGAAGCACCATCCAGAAGGCTCTGGCCCTGATCCGCCGCGACGCGGAGACGCCCCCCGCGGAGAAAGAGATCGCGGTGCTGGAATTCGGCGGGAACGACTGCGACTATGACTGGACCGCCATCTCCGAAAACCCGGAAGCGGATTACGACTGCAAAACGCCCCCCGCTCTGTTTCTGGAGCGCTACCGGGAGGCGGTGGAGCTGCTGCGCGGCAGCGGACGGATCCCGGTGGTGCTGAATCTGCCCCCCATCCACTCGGAGCAGTACCTGCGCTTCATCTGCCGCAACGGGCTTTCCCGGAAAAACATCCTCCGTTGGCTGGGGGACGTGGAGGCCATCTCCCGATGGCAGGAAAAGTATTCCCGGATGACCGAGCAGGCCGCCCGGGAGACCGGCGCGGAAATGATCGACGTGCGCCGCGCCTTTCCCCCGGCCGGACCCGCCCTGCGGGAGCTGCTGTGCGCGGACGGGATCCATCCCTCCCGCCCCGGGCAGGAGCGGATCTACGGCGTCCTCCGCGCCGCGTTGGGATAACAAAGAAAGCGCCCGCCGCTCCGCGAGGGAGTGACGGGCGCTGCCCGTTTATTCGCCGTTTGCCGCGGCGATCAGCTCCGCCGCCATCTGGGCGAGGTCGTCCGGCGAGCTATCATCGGCATCCATATCCATCAGCATATAGTTTGCGCTGTTGAGGACGAAGCCCGCGAACGCATAGTCCCTCTCCGTGATCTCCTCCGCGTCCACGAAGGAGATGTAGTAATGTCCCGCTGCCTCCATTTCCCGGTCTGCCTCCGTCTTTTCGTAGCCTTCCGGGACGAGCTTGTAGTGATCCCGGGACAGATCCACGGCCACGCCGCCGATGATCCGCCGTTCGCTGGGCTCGGGCGCCTCCGCGCCGCCGGGCAGCTCCAGAACGGGGCTGATAGACAGACAGCGGTCCGCCGCGCCGGGTCTGGAATAGGTCACCAGTACGCTGTAGTACTCTTTCACAGGCTCATCGTTCTCTCCGAAAACCGCCTCTCCCTCCACACGGAGCCCGGCAAAGCGGCAGCCGTTGGAGAACCGTTCCGGCACGGTCACCGGATAGCCTACGTCCTTCTCAACGACGGGAAGATCCGACAGGCTGGCATAGTTTGCCGCCTTCGGCATGGCATGGGTCCCGGTGGAGCGGACGATGCCGGAGACGGCATAGGCCGTGACCCCCAGGGCCAGAAGCAGCGCCGCTGCCAGGGCGACGGTGAGGATGCGTTTTTTCTTCATGTGTACAGTCCTTTCCGGGGCATCCCGCATGACCCCGGGCGAAAAGCACATCGTATCGCTGATATGACGGTCGTCCAGACCGCTGAGCGCGCGGGAAACAAGCTCCCGGTTCATACAGGCACTCCCTCTTTCAACAGTATTTTCTTCAGCTTTTTCCGGACGCGGTGAAGGCGAACGGCGGCGGCACTGTAGCTCATCCCCGCCGCTTCCGCGATCTCGGGCAGGGGATCGGCAAACCAGTAGCGGCGCATGAAAAGGAACTTGTCCTCCCGGGGAAGCGTGTCGAGAAAGCCGTCGATGATCCCGGCCAGCTCCCGGGCGGCGACCGTGTCCTCCACGCCGTCCCGGTCCGGCAGACACGCGGCCAGCTCGTCCAGGGCCACGTCGTACCGGCTGTTCCGTTTCTGCGCACGGTCGGCGTGATATCGCTTGGCGGCAAGATTGCGCGCGATCTTGCAGACATAGGTCCTCAGCGGTGAGGGCCGCGCAGGCGGTATGCTGTTCCATGCGGCGAGCCAGGTGTCGTTGACGCATTCCTCCGCGTCCTCCGGATCGCCCAGGATGTTCAGCGCCACCCGGCGGACCGGTCCGCCGTGGCTTTGGGCCAGCGCTGAGATCGCCTGTTCTGAACGTTCAAAGAACAGGTCGATGATCTCTTCGTCTGTCATGCGTCGTCACCTCTTTCCGCGTCCGTCTGTATACTACGGATCGGCACCGTTTTTTTACCGTTTCCGGTTGTTTTGCTTTTTTTCGGCAAAAAAACTTCGCCGCCCCGCCCGATCGGGCGGGGCGGCGGCCGTCAAAGGAGCCCCATGCTGTATTTGTACCAGAGGATCCGGATCACGCTCTCCTCCAGCCGGTCCCGGGAGAGCTCGCCCTGTTCCGCCGCCTGCAGGACGCCGTCGAAGGCCTCCTCCAGGCCGTTGGGCATGAGGATCATGTCGCACCCCGCCCGGATGGCCTGTACCGCCGCTTCTCCCGGACCGTGCTCCGCGGCCACGGCCCCCATGGCCATGGAGTCCGTGATCACCAGCCCCTCAAAGCCCAGACGTCCCCGCAGGATCTCTGTGACCATGGTCTCGGACAGAGACGCGGGCGTCCGGTCCCCGGTGATCGCCGGGGCGGCGATGTGGCCCGCCATCACGGCGCAGAGGTTGAGATCGTTCTGCGTATAGGGCAGCCAGGCCTGTTTTTCCGCCTCGGAGAGGGTCATTTCCGTGACCGCGGGGCCCAAATGACTGTCGCCCGCGGCATTCCCGTGGCCGGGAAAGTGCTTGTACACCGGCACGATCCCCTCCTGCCGCAGTCCCCGGGCCATGGCCCCCGCCATGGACGCGGCCACGGCGCCGTCCGAGGAGAAGGCCCGGTCCCCGATGACCCCGCCGGACGGATCGGCGGTCACGTCCGCCACGGGGGCGAAGTCCATATTGAAGCCGTACAGCCGGAGATAGGCCCCGATGGTCCGGCCCATGGTCTCCGCCCGGGCCGGGTCTCCGGAATCTCCCACCGCCCGGGCGCTCTCGAACCGGGGCAGGGCGAAGGCCGGATTGTCGGCCAGCCGGGCCACGCTGCCTCCCTCCTCGTCGACCCCGATGAACAGGGGTGTCGGGGCGGCGTCCTGCAGCCCGGCGATCAACTGTTTGAGCTGCTCCGGATCCGCGATGTTTTTCCCAAACAGGGCGATCCCGCCCACGGGATAGGCCCGCAGGGCGGCCCGGAGCTCCTCCGTCACCTCCCGCACCGGATGCCGGGACGTGCCGTTAATCTCCGCCTGGGTCTGGTTCGGGTCCAGGGCGTCGGGGCGAATGAAAAACAGCTGCCCCACCAGCTCCCGGAGCGTCATATCGTTCATATAGCCTCGGATATAGATCTCAGCCGCCTCCTTCTCCGTCGTTTCCGCCGCCATGACAGGGGTCGCCGGTTCCTCCCCGGATGGAGCGTCCTCTCCCGGAGAGACACGGGACCGCACCGCACAGCCGGACAGCAGGAGCGCCGCGGCGGTCAGCAGCCACAGACATCTTGTTTTCTTCACGCCATGTCTCTCCTTTCCGGACGGGAGTCGGCATTTCCGGTTATTTCCTTCCTCTATTAGACGCTGCGCGGTCTTTTCGGTTTGCTTTTTCCGGGAAAAAACGGTAAACTGAGATTCGGCGAGGAGGTGGATCCATGGAAAAACGCGTGGTCCTGGGATGCAGCTCTCTGGAGATGTACATCGACGCGGCCCAGGCCGCCGCGGGGACCCGCTGGCCCGTGACGCTCATCGACCGGTCCTATCACAGCGATCCCGCGGCTATGCGCCTGCAGCTCCTCCACGCCCTGAACGCCCTGCCGGAGGACGCCGTCGTCCTGGTGGCCATGGGCTTTTGCGGCGGCTCCTGGGACAGAGTAAGGGCGCCCCGGACGCTGGTCGTTCCCCATGTGGACGACTGCATCAGCCTTCTCATGCACACCGCCCGCATCCGGGGCGTGGATCTGAAGGAGCCGGGACATTTCTATCTGGTGAACGACACCCAGCGGGAGCTCTCGCCGGAGACCATCCATGCGCATCTCCGGGAGAAATACGGTCCGGAGAACGGCTCGTTTGTTTTCGAGGAATGGTTCCGGAACTACACCTCCGTGGACGTGGTGGACACCGGCTTCAACGACTGCCGCACCCCGGAGTACGTGGCCATGGCCCGGCGGAACGCGGAGCTGATCCGCGCGTCCTGGCAGTACGTGCCGGGATCCAACATCCTGCTGGAAAAGCTCCTCCGGGGGGAGTGGGACGGGGATTTCCGCGTGTTCCGCCCCGGGGAGATGATCACGGCCCAGGATTTCCTCCCGCCGGACGCCCTCTTTTTCCAGTATAACCCAGCCGCGATCCTTTGAGAAGGTCCCGCCGGTTTTTGCCTCGCGGCGATCCCGGCCCGGCGGAGATCCCGCTCCCGCGCCGGATCCCAGGCGTTGGGGAGCGGGCATCCTCCCAAGCGAAAAGCGCCGGATGGAGCATTCCATCCGGCGCCTTCTTTCTGTCTTATTGTTCCGCTTTTTCCGGATCCAGGTTCCGCACCAGCACCCAGCTCATCACGCCCAGGCCCACGCCCCATCCGGCGAACATCAGCCGGGCGGCGATGCCCGTCTCGTCCATAAGCACCGTCAGCGCAAAGGTCAGCGCCAGCCCGCAGGCGAAGATGGCCCGCCGGGGCTTCATCCGGTAAAACACGTACCCGCTGAGCTGGAACACTCCCAGCAGGCAGGCCGCCATGGCCAGGATCTGCACGGCATACCGCCACACGATGGGGTTGGTGGAGTTCTGCTTGTAAAAGACCACCATCCACAGGCAGAAGAACACCACCGGGATCACGGACAGGAACGCCCCGAAACCGCCCCACCGGGGCAGGGAGGGCGTCATGGCCAGCACCGCCGCGGAGAGAAGGCCCAGCAGCGCGGTGATCCGCAGGAGCATATCGTTCTTGGTGAAGAACATCAGGATGGCGCCGCCGCCGGCCACCACGGCCGCCGCCGTCAGCGCCCAGCCGGTCTCCCGGCAGGGCAGGGCCAGCGCGTCCTCCGGCTCCTCCCGGGCGCCGTCCAGATTCATTTTCCCCGCCAGCCACCACAGTCCGGCGACAAAGGCGATCAGGACCACCACCAGCAGATAGCTGATGAAGGCCCCCCGGACGGGCAGTCCGGTTTCCGCGTCAAAGATCGTTTCGCACTGCAGCCACCGGAGCAGCACGCCGAAGGCGCCCAGCACCGTGGCCGTCATGCTGAACAGCCATGCCTGTTTCTGCATAATCGGTTACCAAGTCCTCATACAATCTGATGGAAGCATTTTATACTTCTTTCACTTTATCGTCAAGAGAGGGCTGTATATGAAGCGCTGTATCCTTGTCTCCCTCCTGTCGCTGGCTTTCGCTCTGCTGCTGCCGCCGGCGCTGCTCCGGCTCCTTCCCGCCCGGTCCGCCGCTCCCGCCGCGGAGACCCTCGCCCCGGCGGAGAGCGGGGATGACCTCGTCCGTCCCGGGGCGGATGAGAGCGTCACCGTCTCTTTTCTTTACGACGGCAAGGTGCGGCGCCTCACGCTGGCGGAGTATCTCCCCGGGGTGCTGGCCGGGGAGATGCCCGCCGGATTCGAGCCGGAGGCCCTCCGGGCCCAGGCGACGGCGGCCCGGACCTTTGCCCTGTTCCGGGAGCGGCGGGGCTCCCCGGCCCACCCGGGGGCGGCGGTGTGCGGCGACCCGGCCTGCTGCCAGGTGTGGGTGGACGAGGAGACGCTGCGGGAGCGCTGGGGCGAGGACTACGAGCTCTGCCACGCCCGGATCCTCGCCGCGGTGGCGGACACCGACGGGGCGTACCTCACGTACGAGGGGGAGCCCATCCTGGCCTGCTTCCACTCCTCCTCCGCCGGGCAGACGGAGAACAGCGCCGCGGTATGGGGCGCGGCCCTCCCCTATCTGGTGAGCGTGGCCAGCCCGGAGACTGCCGGGGACGTGCCCGACTTCGTCAGCACGGCGGAGATCTCTCCGGAGGATTTCCGGGAAACCATCCTGGCGGAGTACCCGGGCTGCTCCATCCGGGAGAGCCTGCCGCCGGACTGGCTGGGGGCCCGGACGCTGGACCCCGGCGGGCGGGTGGCCAGCGTCCGGGTGGGGGACGTCTCCGTCTCCGGAACGAAAATGCGCTCCCTCTTCGGCCTGCGCTCCGCCTGCTTCACCCTGGAATGGACGGGGCACAGTTTTCTCTTCACCGTCGCCGGATCCGGGCACGGGGCGGGGATGAGCCAGTATGGGGCCAACGTCATGGCCCGGGAGGGGAAAACATGGCGGGAGATCCTGGCCCACTACTACCCCGGCACGGAGCTGTCGTCCCTGACGGCATGAAAAACGCCCCCGACGCAAAGCGTCGGGGGCGTCTCTCTGCTGAAACCGGATCACACGATGCCCTGATGGAGCATGGCGTCGGCGATCTTCAGGAAGCTGGCCACGTTGGCGCCCACCACCAGGTTGCCGGGCTGGCCCACCTCCACGGAGGCGTCGTACGCCGCCTTGAAGATGCCCCGCATGATGTTGTGCAGCCGCTGGTCCACTTCCTCGAAGGTCCAGCTCAGCCGCAGGCTGTTCTGGCTCATCTCCAGGGCGGAGGTGGACACGCCGCCGGCGTTGGCCGCCTTGGCGGGGCTGACGGGGATGCCCGCCTTCTGGAACAGCTCCACGGCCTCCAGCGTGCAGGGCATGTTGGCACCCTCGGTAACGCACACGGCGCCGCCGGCGATGATCTTCTTCGCCTCTTCCACGTCCACCTCGTTCTGGGTGGCGCAGGGGATGGCCACGTCACAGGGGATATCCCAGATCTTGCGGCAGCCCTCGGTGTATTTGGCGCCGGGGACCTCGTCGGCATAGACCTTGATCCGGGCGCGGCGCTTCTGCTTGATGTCCTTGATCACGTCCAGCTTGATGCCGTCGGGATCGTAGACGTAGCCGTTGGAGTCGGACATGGCGACCACCTTGCCGCCCAGCTGCATGGCCTTCTCGGCGCAGTAGGTGGCCACGTTGCCGCTGCCGGTGATGACCACGGTCTTGCCCTCAAAGGAGGTATGGCAGATGTTGCGCAGGACTTCGTCGGTGAAGTAGCAGATGCCGTAGCCGGTGGCCTCGGTGCGCACCAGGGAGCCGCCGTAGCTCAGGTGCTTGCCGGTGAGGGTGGCGGCGTCGAACTGGTTGGTGATCCGCTTCATCTGGCCGAACATGTAGCCGATCTCCCGGCTGCCCACGCCGATGTCGCCGGCAGGGCCGTCGGTGAACTGGCCGATGTGGCGGTACAGCTCGGTGATGAACGCCTGGCAGAAGCGCATGATCTCCCCCTCGGACTTGCCGTGGGGATCGAAGTCGGAGCCGCCCTTGCCGCCGCCGATGGGCAGGGTGGTGAGGCCGTTCTTGAGGATCATCTCAAAGGCCAGGAACTTCATCACGGACAGGTTCACGCTGGGGTGGAACCGGATCCCGCCCTTGTAAGGACCGATGGCGGAGTTGTACTGCACACGGTAGCCCCGGTTGACCTGGACCTGACCCGCGTCGTCCACCCAGGTGACCCGGAAAATGATCACCCGGTCAGGCTCCACAAAGCGCTCCAGGATGCCGTTTTCCTCCCACTCGGGGTGCTTGTCGACGATGCCCTCCAGACTGTCCAGGAATTCCCGGATGGTCTGATGGAGCTCGGGGGCGTCGGGGTCCCGCTCCAGGACTTCATTGTACACTTTCTGCAGATACGCGTTTTTCATGTTCCATTTCCCCTTTTATTTGATTTTTTGATTCAGCAGGTCAAAGCGGCGGAAAAACAAAAGCGGCGGGGAGGGCGCGGCGTCCTCCCCGCACGCGTTTTCGATTCACTTGCGGGCGAAGATCACCAGCTGCTCGGCGGAGGTGACGCCGTTGGCGTCGTATTCCTCCTGCAGCCAGGCGGCCTTGGCGGCCATGGCGGCCTGCTCGGGCCGGCCGGCGTATTTCTTCAGGTTTTCCGGCACCGCGGCCACCCGCTCCCGGAGCTTGGCCAGGACCTTGGGATCGTCCACCAGGTCGCAGAGGGTCTTGTCCACGGAGAACCCGGCGTTTTTCACCATCCACAAAATCTGGCTCTTGGAGTAGGTGGGATGATGGTAAATGCCGTCCAGGGTATGCATGTCGCAGTCCAGGTCGTGGAGGATCCAGTGGGTAAGACTGGCCTTGGGCTGGCCGTCGTTGTACATCTCGCTGATGATCAGCAGGCCGTCGGGCTTCACCACCCGGCGCATCTCCCGGAACAGAGCCTCCAGATCGGGGATATGGTGCAGGGAATTGGCCACCGCCACGATGTCGAAGCTGTCGTCGGGGAAGTCCATGGCACAGGCGTCCCCCACCACGAATTCCACCGGCAGGCCGGCGCATTTCTCCCGGCCCTTTTCAAACATTTTGTCGGTGATATCCAGGGCTACGGCCTTGCGGCACCCGCCCAGGCCCAGCAGCATCTCCTTGGCGAAGCCGCCGTCCCGGGTGGCGACGTCCAGGATCGTGTCCACCTTCAGAGCAGAGAGTTCCTTCCGAAGCTTGTCCATATTGTCCTCCGTGTATCGTCATATGTATTTGCAGGATGGATTTTGCCATAGTATACCCCCTCATCCTGCATTTTGCAAGGGGGTAATGCAGCTTTGTATCATCGTTGCAAAGTCAAAGGATCGGGAGCGATTTTTTTGTGAAAAGGGAATATCTTCGCTGTTCCTCCGGGGAATGCCCGGTGGGAAAGGCCGTTCTCCGGTCCCGGGCGGGGTGCGGGGCGGCTCTCTCCGATCCGGCGGAAAATGACAGTTTTCCTGCATGACCGCCCCCGTCCGGGCGGGATTCCCTGCAAGAAAGAGCGGAGGCCCGGCCTCCGCTCCGTCTTATTCCACGTAATAGGTCTCGTTGGGCTGCGTCGCCAGCTTGATGAGATCCACCAGCCAGCCGATGCCGAACAGGCCGGAGGTGCACAGGTACAGCAGTCCCATGCCGTACTTCTCCTCATAGAATTTGTGCCCGCCGAACCAGCCGGTAAACGCGCACAGAGCGAGGGCCACCCACTTGTTTTTGGCCTTGCCTCTGGACTGGGTCCGGTAATACGTAGGCCGGGCGTACTGGGGCTGCTGGCGCTGCTGCTGCTCCCAGGGCGGGGCCCAGGTCTGCTCCGTGTGCGGGGCGGACTGATAGGCGTACTGGGCGCCGCCCTGCTGCCAGGACTGTTTCTGCTGCTCCTCCCGGGCTTTCCGCTGCTGCTCTTCCCGGGCGCGTCTCTTCTCCGCCTCCGCCTCCGCCGCCCTGCGCCGGGCTTCTTCGGCGGCCTTGCGCCGGGCCTCCTCGGCGGCCCGCTTCTCCTGCTCCGCGAGATCATAGCCGCAGGCCGGGCAGGCCGTCTCCCCGATGGGAATGTACGCTCCGCATTTCTCGCAGGTGTTCATGCTTCGTCTCCCCTTTCTCTCAAGGGAATTATACCCGTCCCCGGGACAGAACGCAAGAACAATCGGGGCAAGTCCGCTCTTGTCAGCGGCGGCGGCGTATGGTATCCTGAAAAGCAGATCAACGGAAAGGGTTCTTGTCATGCCGAACATCGTTTTTCTGCTGCTGGGCGCCTATCTGCTGGTGGTGGCCGCCCTCTTTTTTGCCGGGAAGGAAACCCTGGTCCGGGAGAAATTCCGCTCCCGGCCGGACCTGAAGCCCTATATGCGCCGATGCGGCGCCGTCTACGCCGTCATCGGCGCGGTCGGCCTGGTGTTCTACTTTTTCCAGGACGCCGTTTTCGCCAGTACAGGGCTCGCCATCGCCCTGGGTGCGGCGGTCTTCGCCGCGCTGGTGGCGCTCATCATTTTCAACTACCGCTTCATCCACCGAGGCTGACCCTTCGAAAGAAAACACGCGGCGCGGGAATCCCCGCGCCGCGCGTTCTTATCCTGCCTCCGTCACCGTATACATGAGATCCGAAAACTCCCCGGGGACCGAGGTCATCCCCCGCTCCCGGATAACCAGGCCGCTGTCCGCCAGCTCCCGCTCCCAGGTCTCCCAGCGCACCGTCCGGCAGGAGGTGGCCGCCACGGACACGGTCCTGCCTCCGCGCTCCCGTTCCCGGAGGGCGAAGGCGTCGGCCGCGTCGGTCCGCCGCTCCCCGATGCCGTCTCCCATGGAGCACAGCAGGGCGAGCCCGCCCTCCGCCAGGTGTTCCCGGATGAAGCGGTAAAAGCCGGCCCGGTCGGCGTCCTCCACCAGCATGTGGACCACCGCCACGGCGAAGAGGACGGAAAACCGTCTGTCCAGGCTCCCCCGCACCGCATCCAGCACGGCGAACCGCTCCGCATGCTCCGGCCACCGCTTCCGGCACCAGGTCACCGCCGCCGGGGACACGTCCGTGGCCAGCAGGTCGTACCCCGCCGAGAGCAGCGGCCCGGCGTCCCGACCCTCGCCGCAGCCCAGCTCCAGCATGGGCGCGTCACGCCCGATGCCGTACCGGGCGAGCACCTCCCCCAGAACGGGGGTGGGCGTGAGAGAAAACCAGGGCTCGCCGGTCCTGTGGACGGCCCTGTATCGCCGGTCGTAGGCCTCGTAGTAGGGTCGGTCAGCCATCGCTGTTTCCTTTCCGCAAAACTCCCGGCGGGAGATTCCCGCCGGGATCTTTTTTACTCGTCCAGCTTGAGAACGGCCAGGAACGCTTCCGTGGGGATGGACACGGTGCCCAGCTGGCGCATCTTCTTCTTGCCTTCCTTCTGCTTTTCAAGCAGTTTTTTCTTTCTTGATATATCACTGCCGTAGCACTTGGCAAGGACATCCTTCCTCATTGCTTTTACTGTCTCTCTC
>JAFRDL010000116.1 GCA_017411265.1 Oscillospiraceae bacterium
CCGGGGCGGCAAGATCGGTCTCTTCGGCGGCGCCGGCGTGGGCAAGACGGTGCTCATCATGGAGCTCATCAGGAACATTGCCCACGAGCACAACGGATACAGCGTGTTCGCCGGCGTGGGCGAGCGGTCCCGGGAGGGGAACGATCTCTGGAACGAGATGAAGGACTCCGGGGTCATCGACAAGACCGCCCTGGTCTTCGGCCAGATGAACGAGACCGCCGGCGCCCGGCTCCGGGTGCCGCTGGCGGGCCTCACCATCGCGGAGTATTTCCGGGAGACCGCCCACAAGGACGTGCTGCTGTTCATCGACAACGTGTTCCGCTTCACCCAGGCGGGCTCGGAGGTCTCCGCCCTGCTGGGGCGCATGCCCTCCGCCGTGGGTTATCAGCCCACCCTGGCGTCGGAGATGGGCATGCTCCAGGAGCGGATCGTGTCCACCAAAAACGGCGCCATCACCTCCGTGCAGGCCATCTACGTCCCCGCCGACGACCTCACCGACCCAGCCCCCGCCACCGCCTTCTCTCACCTGGACGCCACCACCGTGCTGTCCCGGCAGATCGTGGAGCTGGGCATCTATCCCGCCGTGGCTCCCCTGGAGTCCAGCAGCCGGATGCTGACCCCCGACGTGGTGGGCAAGCGGCACTATCAGGCCGCCAAGGAGGTGCAGCGGGTGCTGCAGCGCTACAACGAGCTCCAGGACATCATCGCCATCCTGGGCATGGAGGAGCTCTCCCCGGAGGACCGCCGCACCGTGCGCCGGGCCCGGCGGGTGCAGCGCTTCATGAGCCAGCCCTTCCACGTGGCGGAGAGCTTCACCGGCATGCAGGGCGCTTTCGTGCCCATCGACGACACCCTCCGGAGCTTTGAGGCCATTCTGGGCGGCGAGTGCGACGATATCCCCGAGCAGGCCTTCCTCATGGCCGGCACCATCGACGACGTGTACCGGAAGAAGGAGGAGGTCTGAGCGTGGCGGACGAAAAAACTCCGGCGCTGACGCTGCGGCTCCTCACCCCCACCGGGATCGCCTCCGAGACGAAATGCGACAGCGTGCGGCTCTGCCTCCGGGACAACGCGGAGGGCCGGGACGGCGGCATGGTGGGGATCCTCCGGAACCACGCCCCCGCGGTAATGGCCATGGGCAAAGGGCCCGTCCGGGCCTCCCTGGGCGGCGAGGTCGTGTTCTCCGCCCAGGTAGACGGAGGCTTCGCCTCGGTCCGGGACAATGTGATCACCGTCATCTCCGACAGCGCCGTCATCGACGGGGCGGAAACGCCGGAAGAGGAATAAGCGGGCAAAAAAAGATCTCCGCAGGATGTCTCCTGCGGAGATCTTTTTCTGTTTGTATTACGCCTGTTCCCGCCACTTTCTGCAGCGGTTGGCCTTGCGCCGGCTGTCACGGGCGGTGCGGAAGATGAGGAAGCCGCCCACCAGGACCGCGGTGAGGCAGATCCCGATGATGGGACCGTAGTCCACGTCCCCTTCGATTTTGACCTCCAGCCACAGGGCGTCCATGAGATGGGTGCTCTCCGGATCCAGATAATGGAAAACCTCCCCCCGCTCGATGACCTCCTCCGGCGGGTAGGCGATCTCCGACCCTACCAGTTCCTCGTCCATGTACTGCTTGGCCTCGGTCTCCGGGGTGGAGTAGCCCAGGTATTCCATGTTCTCCGCGGAGCTCTCCGGATCGCAGAGGAAGTTGATGTACGCCTCCGCACCTTCCTTGTTGGTACAGCTGGCCGGGATGCACATGGCGTCGATGAAGAAGTTGAAGCCCTCCTCCGGGAAGTAGAACTCCAGGTCCTCGTTCTCCTCCGCCATCAGCAGGTAGTCCCCGGCGTAGTAGGGGGCGATCCAGGCCTCGCCCCGCTCCATCTTGTCGAAGATCTGGTCCATGACGTAGGCCTGCACCAGAGGCTTCTGCTCGATGAGCTTGTAGGCGGCGGCACGGAGCTCGTCCGGATCGGTGGTGTTCATGGAGTAACCCAGCAGGCTCTCCGCGATGGCGAAGGCGTCCCGGGGGTTGTCGAACATCAGGATCTTGCCGGCGTATTTGCTGTTCCAGAGGAGATCCCAGCTGCCCGTGTCCTCCTCGTCCACATAGGCGCTGTTGTAGATCAGGCCCACGGTGCTCCGGGTGTAGGGGACGGAGTACAGATTGTCCGGGTCCTGGGCGGCGTTCCGGTACTCCTCGTCGATGTACCGGTAATTGGGGATGTTGTCGAAGTTCAGGGGCAGGAGCATGTCCTCGTCGATGAGCCGGGCGATCATGTAGTCCGAGGGGATGATCACGTCGTAGGAGGAGCCGCCGGTCTTCAGCTTGGTGTACATGCTCTCGTTGGTGTCGAAGGTCATGTAGTTGACGTGGATGCCCGTGGCCTCCTCAAAGGCGGCGTTGATGTCGATGTATCCGTCGCTGCCGTCGGAGATGTACTGGCCCCAGTTGTAGACGGTGATCTCGCCGCCGGCGGCCCTGGCCTCCGGCGCGGGGAACGCGGCGATCACGAGGATCAGGGCCAGGAGGAA
>JAFRDL010000117.1 GCA_017411265.1 Oscillospiraceae bacterium
CGCCGCCGTAGCACTTGGCCAAAACGTCCTTGCGGACCGCCTTCACCGTCTCCCGGGCGATGATCTTGCCGCCGATGGCGGCCTGGACCGGCACCTCGAAGAGCTGGCGGGGGATGTTGTCCCGGAGCTTTTCGCACAGCTTCCGGGCGCGGCCGTAAGCCTTTTCCCGGTGGGCGATGAAGCTCAGGGCGTCCACCTGGTCCCCGTTGAGGAGCATGTCCACCTTTACCAGGTCCGAGGGGACGTACTCCGACAGCTCGTAGTCCAGGGAGGCGTAGCCCTTGGTCCGGGCCTTGAGGGTGTCGAAGAAATCGTAGATGATCTCGTTGAGGGGCATCTCGTAATGCATCTCCACCAGCCGCTGGTCCAGATAGGTCATGTTCTTGTAGACCCCCCGGCGCTCCTGGCACAGGGGCATGATGTTCCCCACGAACTCGTTGGGGGTGATGATGGTCACCTTCACGAAGGGCTCCAGCGCCTCGGCGATGGAGGCCGGGTCCGGGTAGTTGTGGGGGTTGTCCACGAACACGGTGCTGCCGTCGGTCTTTTTCACCTCGTAGATGACGCTGGGAAGGGTGGTGACCAGATCCAGGTTGAACTCCCGCTCCAGCCGCTCCTGGATCACCTCCATGTGGAGCATGCCCAGGAAGCCGCAGCGGAAGCCGTAGCCCAGGGCGATGGAGGTCTCCGGCTCGTAGGACAGGGAGGCGTCGTTGAGCTTCAGCTTGTCCAGGGCGTCCCGGAGATCCGGGAATTTGGAGCCGTCCTCGGTGTAGATGCCGCAGTAGACCATGCTCCGGGCGGGGCGGTAGCCGGGGAGGGCCTGGGCGCAGGGGGTCGCCGCGGAGGTGACGGTGTCGCCCACCCGGGTGTCCTCCACGTTCTTGATGCTGGCGGTGAAATAGCCCACGTCCCCGGCGGCCAGCTCGTCGCAGGGCTCCAGACCCATGGGCCGGAGGTGGCCCACCTCCACCACTTTATAGTTGGCTCCGGTGGCCATGAGCCGCACCGGATCGTCCCGGCGGATGGTCCCGTCCACCAGCCGCACCAGGACGATCACGCCCCGGTAGCTGTCGTACTGGCTGTCGAAGATCAGGGCCTTCAGAGGCGCCCTGGGGTCGCCCTTGGGGGCGGGGATATGGCGGACGATATACTCCGGCACCGCCTCCACGTTCACGCCGTTCTTGGCGGAGATCTCCGGCGCGTCCATGGCGGGGATGCCGATGATGTCCTCGATCTCGCTCTTGGTCCGGGCCGGGTCGGCGGCGGGCAGGTCGATCTTGTTCACCACGGGCAGGATCTCCAGATCGTGCTCCATGGCGAGGTAGGTGTTGGCCAGGGTCTGGGCCTCCACGCCCTGGGAGGCGTCCACCACCAGCACGGCTCCTTCGCAGGCGGCCAGCGACCGGCTCACCTCGTAGTTGAAGTCCACGTGCCCAGGGGTGTCGATGAGATTGAGGGTATAGGTCTCCCCGTCCGCGGCCTTGTAGGACAGGCCCACGGCCCGGGCCTTGATGGTGATGCCCCGCTCCCGCTCCAGGTCCATGTTGTCCAGGATCTGGTCGGACATCTCCCGCTGCTCCACCGCGCCGCACAGCTCGATGAGCCGGTCGGACAGGGTGGACTTGCCGTGATCGATATGGGCGATGATGGAAAAATTCCGGATGTGGTCCTGTGGGATCATACTGCTTCTCCTGTCTTATATCTCGTCCAGCCGGGCTTCCGCCGCCGCGGTGAAGTCCTTCAGGCCCGTCACCAGGGCGCGCAGCTCCGTCACCGCCCGGCTGACCTTGTCGTCGTCCGACCGGCCCAGCAGGTAGTCCGCGGTGACGCCGTAATAGTCGCAGGCCCGGCAGACGAAGTCCAGTCCCGGCTCCCGGGCGCCGTTCTCGTAGTGGGACAGCAGCGCCTGGCTGATGTGCAGATCCGCCGCCGCGGTGCGCTGGGACAGTCCCCGCTCCCGCCGCAGGAGGAACATGGTTTCCGAAAAGCCTCTCGCCATGGAGATCCCTCGCTTTCTGTGATAACGAACTGTATTATACCAAGGCCTCCCCGCATTTGTAAAGGTTGACTTTTCCCCAAATGATGATAGTATATTACCTGTAAAAATCTGTACTTCTGGAGGCTTTGCACCATGTTTGACAAATTGATCGAAACTCTGAAAGCCAACCCCCGCAAGATCGTCTTTACCGAGGGCCCGACGCCCGTATCCTGGAGGCCGCCGCGCGGCTGAAAGAGGGCGGCTTCCTCACCCCCGTGCTGGTGGGCAATGTGGACGAGGTCAAGGCCGCGGCCGCCAAGGGTGGCTTCGACATCGAGGGTCTGGAGATCATCGATCCCCTGAACTACGACAAGATGGACGAGATGGTGGACGCCATGGTGGCCATCCGCAAGGGCAAGCAGACCCCCGAGGAGTGCCGCGAGCTGCTGAAGAAGGGCAACTACTTCGGCACCATGCTGGTGAAGATGGGCGTGGCCGACTCTCTGCTGGGCGGCGCCACCTACTCCACCGCCGACACCGTCCGGCCCGCGCTGCAGATCGTCAAGACCAAGCCCGGCGCCCATCTGGTCTCCTCCTGCATCATCCTGCAGAAGGAGGGCGCGGACCTGCTGTGCATGGCCGACCCCGCCATCAACGTCTCCTACGAGGACAAGAAGGACAAGGAAGGCAACGTGGTCCTCTCCGCCGCGGCCCAGCTGGCTGAGGTGGCCGTGGAGACCGCCCGCACCGCCAAGATCTTCGGCATCGACCCGAAGGTCGCCATGCTCTCCTTCTCCACCAAGGGCTCCGGCAAGGGCGCTACCGTGCCTCTGAGCCAGGAGGCCACCCGCATCGCCAAGGAGATGGCTCCCGATCTGGCCCTGGACGGCGAGATGCAGTTCGACGCCGCCGTCTCCCCGGTGGTGGGCCAGCTGAAGTTCCCCGGCTCCAGCGTGGCGGGCTATGCCAACACCTTCATCTTCCCCTGCCTGGAGGCGGGCAACATCGGCTACAAGATCGCCCAGCGGCTGGGCGGCTACGCGGCCTACGGCCCCATCCTGCAGGGCCTGAACGCCCCCATCAACGACCTGAGCCGCGGCTGCAACGCCGACGAGGTCTACAAGATGGCCATCATCACCGCCGCCCTGGCGTAAGCGCAGACCTCCCATAAAAGCACCCGCCCCCGGGATCTCCCGGGGGCGGGATTTTTTATGCCGCGTCGTCGGCGCAGGGGCGCTCTCTCGTCAACTCCCCCTTTTTCGCCTTCAATACGGTCATTTTCATCCTTTTTGACCGGATTGACCGGTGGAAAATGAGATTTGCAAATATCGTCTGCCTGCACAAATCTCCCCGGGGGGCGGGCGGGTTTTTGGAGGATCTGCGCGGGCGGCGGACCGATCCGGGCCCCGCGGGCAAAAAAACCGCGGCGGCGCACAAAAAACCGCGGTCCTCCCCCCTCCGGCGGGCCCGCCGTTCCCGGCGGTTTCCGGTTTTCTGCGGTTGACACGCCCCCGCCGCCGTGATACAATGCGCACATCTCAGATCTGAGTAGAGGCGCGGCCTCCATCAGTACTCTCCGAGGCAGGACTGGCATCCGTCGGGGAGGAAAGGGGCGGCCGCCGAAGTCCCGATCGTCTGCCAGGACGACGAGGGCTGGGTCCGGGGACAACATCCCCGGGACTGTCACATTTTTTGTGGAGCGCTACGGAGATCGGCGGACGGAGCATATCTCCGTTCCCGGACACAGCCGCTTTGCAAAAAGCGGCTGTTTTCTTTTCGCGCGGAAAGGAGTCATCATGCTTTCCACCAACATCACCCGCCGGGCCGACGGGCAGCTCTGCTTTGCCGGGCACGCCGTGTCCGACCTGGCCGCCCGGTACGGGACGCCCCTGTACCTCATGGACGAGGAGCGCATCCGCGCCAACTGCCGGATGTATCTGGACGCCTTCCGGGAGCACTTTCCCCCGGGGAGCCTGCCCCTGTACGCCGGGAAGGCGGCCTCCTTCAAGGAGATGTACCGGATCATGGCCCAGGAGGGGATGGGCGTGGACGCGGTGTCCCCGGGCGAGATCCTCACCGCCCTCTCTGCCGGGTTCCCCGCGGAAAACATCTACTTCCACGGGGACGGCAAGACCGACGAGGACATCCGCTTCGCTTTGGACCGGGGCGTGGGCTGCTTCGTGGTGGACGGGGCCGAGGAGCTGGAGGTGCTGAGCCGGGAGGCCGCGGCCCGGGGCCGCAGACAGAAGATCCTGCTGCGGATCACCCCGGGGATCGACCCCCACACCTACGAGGCGGTGAACACCGGCACGGTGGACGTGAAGTTCGGCTCCCCCATCGAGACCGGCCAGGGGGAGGCGCTGGTCCGGAAGGCGCTGGCCGCGCCGGGGGTGGTGCTGTGGGGTCTTCACTGCCACGTGGGCTCCG
>JAFRDL010000118.1 GCA_017411265.1 Oscillospiraceae bacterium
CGATCCACGTTCCGAAAATCCCGGTTCAGCTGCCGGATATGGTCCGGCCCCGCCACCAGCACGGTGATGTCCCCGGCTGCGCCCTCCATTTCAAGGGCCGCCTCGCAGGCGGTGCGGATGCCCGCCTCCTCCTGGGAGGTCAGGGCTTCGTCTTCAGCGTATACTTCGATCATGCGCCCTCCTTGGGGTAGGTGATGCGGTCATGGAGGATGCCGGCAAAGGTTTGCAGGAAGGACTCCTCCACCTGGTTCAATTCGCTCAGCGTCAAATCGCAGTGTATCAGCTGTCCGTCCTCCATCTTTCCCCGGATGACCCGGTGGACCATGTCCCGCACCTGCTCGGGGCTGGGGCCGCCCAAGGACCGGACCGCCGCCTCACAGCTGTCCGCCAGCATGACGATGGCGCTCTCCTTGGAGCCGGGCCGGGGGCCCGGGTAGCGGAAGTCCGCCTCCCGCACGTCCGGGTCCATCTTCTTGGCCTTCACATAGAAGTAGGCGGTCATGGTGGTACCGTGGTGCTCCCGCACGATGGCGCGGACGGCGGCGGGCACCTTGTACCGCTGGAGGATGGCGTCCCCGTCGGCCACGTGGGCGATGATGATCCGGGCGCTTTCGGCGGGGAGCATCTCATCGTGGGGATTCACGCCGTTGGCCTGGTTCTCGGCAAAGTTTCGGGGGGATCTGAGCTTGCCCACGTCGTGGACGGCGGCCGCCGCCTTGGCGAGCAGGGCGTCGGCGCCGATGGCCTGGGCTCCGCTTTCGGCCAGCAGCGCCGTCATCTGACAATGATGATAGGTGCCGGGGGCGTTGCTCATGAGCCGCCGCTGCAGGGGGTGGTCCAGGCTCAAAAGCTCATTGAGCCGGGTGGGCGACGGCAGGTCGAACAGCCGCTCCCAGATGGCCGTGAGGCCTATGGCCAGCACCAGGGCGATGATAACGCCCACGAAGATCAGGCCGAAGGCGGTGACGCTGACCAGCAGCCCCTCCCCCATCAGGAGCTTGGGCACCGCGGGGATCAGGCCGCCCACGCCGCCGGCGATGATGGCCGCCGGGACGAAGGTGGTCCGCTTGTCGTCCACCGTCAGGATGGACACGGCCACCACGCCGGAGATCAGCGTCCCCACCAGGAAGGCGAAGGTCTCCCCCGACGTGATCCCGGTCTCGGGAAGCAGCAGACTTCCGGTCACGGCCACCAGCACGCTGGCGCCAAGGGCCGTCCGCTTTTTGTGGGTGGCGGCGATCATAAGAGGCCCCAGCAGGATGGGCGCGATGCGGCTTTCAAAGAGGGTGAAGGCCCAGCAAACCGCCAGATTCAATACCAGCAGGAGCGACAGCCGCCCCATGACCCCGGGGGATCGGGCCGTGTCGCCCTCGAACAGCAGCAGATACAGCCCATAGACCAGATAGATCGGCAGCAGGTACAGCAGAAAGCTTCCGTAGGCGCTTCGGTTCGATTCGGATCGGAGCATATTCAGCGACACCAGGTGCACGATGTCCTTTTGGCTGAGGACGGTCCCCTGGCGGAACAGGATGTCCCCCTTGCGCACGGCCACGGGGGCCACCTCGTTTGCGGCGGCGGTCCGGGCCTTTTCCGTCTCCACCTGGTCCACCACGGCGGAGGCGATAAAAAACCGGTCGATCAGGTTGCCGGCCAGCTCCGTCTTGCTAACGGCGGGAAGGCTGGTCTGCTTCATCTGCTCACGGGCCCGAGAGCGGGCGCTCTCCAGCTCGCTCTCCCGGACCCCTGCGTTCATCCCGCTTAGAACGACCTCCTTCACGGCGGTCTTCAAGGGCTCCGTGTCGGGCACGCTGCCGGCGGCGTGGAGGCTGCTCCTGGGCAGATAGGTGTTGAGCAGGGAATAGGCCATGACCGAATCCAGGGCGTCGCCCAGGCCGTACTCGTTGAGCTTCGATTGAAGCTCCGGTTCCCGTATCAGGGCGTTCCAGGCGGTCTGGTTGTAGAGGTAGCCCCCGGTATACTCCTGGGCGCTCTCCTCCCAGCGAAGAACCATCTCCTTCAGAAACAGATCGTATTGGACGAACCAGCTGTCCAGGGCCGCCGCCTGCCCGGCGACGATGTCCTCGTCCAGCCGATAGACCGGCTCCAGCCTATCCCGGGCGGCCTGCCGAAGCTCGTCCGTCCGAAAGGCGTCGGTGGTGGAAAAGGGATAGACCACGTCCTCCGTGAGCACGCTCCCGGCCTGGACGTCCAGGCGCACGTCCGGATAGCGAAGGCACAGGAGGAACAGGTTCACAAGGCACACCAAAAGAAGGAGCGATAGCCCCATGGCCTGTCCCAGGCCCCTCCTTTTCGTCGTTCTCTGGCCGTCCATAGCCCTTCCCCCTTCCGCGCTCAGTCGCGCTGCTTCTCGCTCCGCTCGTAGACCTGGATGATCCGCTGGACCAGCTCATGGCGCACCACGTCCTTGTGGGTGAGCTGGATGACCCGGATGCCCTCCACGTCCCGCAGGATGCCGATGGCGTGGATGAGCCCGCTCTTCTTCTCCCGGGGCAGGTCGATCTGGGTGATGTCGCCGGTGATGACGGCCCGGCTCCCCTCCCCCAGGCGGGTCAAAAACATCTTCATCTGCTCGATGGAGCAGTTTTGCGCCTCGTCCAGGATGATGTAGGCGTTGTTCAGCGTCCGGCCCCGCATGTACG
>JAFRDL010000119.1 GCA_017411265.1 Oscillospiraceae bacterium
ATTATCCCATGTAAGTTTTTCCAGGCGAATCATTCTTGCTTCCTCCGTCAAACTGCGATTTGTATTTGTAAACTGAGCAGTTATAATCTCTTCTCCATATGCCTTCCCTGAGGTTCATAATCCACTGCGATATGTCGGTCAGCTTGTTCGGCTTTCCGACAAAGAAGAACGACCGTCTCCACGTGGCTTGTCCGGGGGAACATGTCCACCGCGGTCCCGGCGGCGGCGGCGTAGCCCCGGTCCCGGAACAGCGCCAGATCCCGGGCCAGGGTGCCCGGATCGCAGGACACATACACGATCCGCTCCGGCGCCATGGACGCCGCGGCCTCGATCACGGCCGGGGAGAGCCCCTTCCGGGGCGGATCCACCACGATCACCTCCGGGCGGGCGTCCCGGCGGCGCAGCTCTTCGGCGGCCTCTCCCGCGTCGGCGCAGAGGAATTCACACCGGTCCGAAAGACCGTTCCGCGCCGCGTTTTCCCGGGCGTTGGCCACAGCGGCGGGGATCACCTCGGCGCCGATGACCCGGGCGCCGCGCTTCGCCATGCACAGGGCGATGGTCCCGGTGCCGCAGTAGAGATCCAGCGCCCGGGTGCCCTCGCAGATGCCGGCATAGTCCATGGCTCTTCCGTACAGCCGCTCCGCCTGGGATGGGTTCACCTGGAAAAAGGAGCGGGGAGAGAGGGAAAAGTCCAGTCCGCACAGGGACTCCGTGAGCGATTCTTCTCCCCAGATCGTCCGGAACTCCCCGGCCAGGATGGTGTTGCCCCGGGCGGGGTTCACGTTCAGCACCAGCCCGGTCATCTCCGGACAGCAGCGGCGGAGCCGCTCCGTCAGCGCCTCCAGGTCCGGAGCCTTCGGCGCCTTGGACACGATGAGGACGACGACGGCCTGCCCGGTCCTGCGGGAGGAGCGGTAGAAGACATGGCGTACACCGTCCCGGCCGGCACTCTCGTCCCGGGCGGGGATCCCCCGCGCCTCCATCCAGTCCAGCACGGCCCGGACGCAGCGCAGCGCCCCCTCCGGCACGGCGGGGCATTCGGCGACCGGAACGATGTCGTGGGACCGGGCCCGATAAAATCCCGCCGCAGGGCGACCGTCGGCCTCTCCGATGTTGAAGATCACCTTCCGCCGCTGCCGGGCGTCGTCTCCGGCGGGGAGGATCTCCGGGATCCTCAGATCCAGCCCGCCGATGCGCTCCAGCGCGTCGTTCACCCGGAGAAGCTTCATGGACAGCTCCTCCTCATAGCTCATGTGCCGCGCCGCGCAGCCCCCGCACCGGGGATAGGCGGCACAGTCCGGCTCCCGTCGGGCGGGAGAGGCCACGAGCCGCTTTTCGCCCCGACCCCAGGCCAGGGAGGCGGTGACCTTCACGATCCGGATCTCCCACTCCTCGCCCCGAAGCGTGCCCGGGACGAACACGGCCCGCCCGTCGATGTGGCAGACGCCGGCGCCCTCGGCGGTATAGCCGTCGATCCGCGCCGTGCGGATATCATTTTTCTTCAGCTCCTGCATGCGCTCATCTCCAAAGAGATTGTATCACAGGTTCTCGTTCTTGCCAACCGGAATGAGGGGGAGTATAATGGCGGGGTCAAAGAGAAAGGAGGTCGGGGTCTTGCCTCTGCTTTTGGATCTGTTCTGCACGTTTTTCCGGGTGGGCCTGTTCACCTTCGGGGGAGGCTACGCCATGCTGCCCCTTCTCCAGCGGGAGATCGTGGAGAAAAAGAAGTGGGCCACCGAGGAGGAGCTGCTGGAGTATTTTGCCGTGGGCCAGTGTACCCCCGGCATCATCGCCGTCAACACGGCCACCTTTGTGGGCTGCAAGCAGAAGGGGCTCACGGGAGGGATCGTGGCGTCTCTGGGGATCGTGTCCCCGTCGCTGATCATCATCACCGTGATCGCCGCCGTGCTGGAGAACTTTGCCCATATCCCCGCGGTGCAGAACGCCTTCGCCGGGATCCGGGTGGCGGTGTGCGTGCTGATCCTGAACTCCGTGGTGAAGCTGCTCAAGTCCGCCGTGAAGGATAAGCTGACGCTGATCGTCTTCCTGGTGGTGGGTGTGGGCGCGGCGCTGTTCCGGCAGGTGAGCCCCATCTGGTTCATTCTGGCCGCGGCGTTGGTGGGCATCACGGCCCGTGTCTGGCTTCACGCCGGAAAGGAGGGGAGGACATGATCCTGCTCCGCCTGTTCTTTGAGTTTTTCAAGGTCGGCCTCTTCGCCGTGGGCGGCGGTCTGGCCACCATCCCGTTCCTCTACGATCTGGGGGCGCGCACGGGCTGGTTCAACGCCATGGACGTGGCCAACATGCTGGCCGTATCGGAGTCCACTCCCGGCCCCATCGGCGTGAACATGGCCACCTACGTGGGCTTCTCCTGCGCCGGGATCCCCGGCGGCCTGGCGGCGACGCTGGGCCTGGTGACCCCCAGCATCATCGTGATCCTTCTGGTCGCGGCGGCGCTTCACGCCTTCCGCCAGAGCCGGTATGTGGACGCGGCGTTCTATACCCTGCGCCCGGCCTCCACCGGGCTCATCGCCGCAGCGGGCTGGTCGGTGTTTTTGCTGGTGCTGCTGAACCTGCCGGACTTCCGGGCGGGCGGTGATCTGCTCACGTTGTTCCGCTGGAAAAACATCCTTCTGTTCGCCGTGATCTGGGTGCTGACCAACCGGGTGAAAAAGCTGAAGAAGGTGCATCCGGTGGCGTTCATCGCCTTTGCCGCCGTGGCAGGGATCGTGTTTCGCCTGGGCGGCGCTTAACGAAACAGCCATGCGGCGGCGTATGTGACCGCCGCCGACAGGACGCCGTGGAGGAGCTTTCCTCTCCGGCGTCCTTTCAGATCCAGTCCGGCTTTCCCGGTGACGGCCAGGGATTGGAGATGGACGCACAGCCCGCCCCAGCCCAGCAGGAACGAGCCCAGCGCCAGGGCGGCGGGGGTGGGAGCCATTCCGGCCATGGCGCCGATGCCGGAGGACAGCTCCAGCGTTCCGGTGAACAGGGCCCGGAGTATCGCCGCGTCCGCGCCGGTGCATGCGGCAGCCAGCTCCGCCGCCCGTTCGGGAAAGCCAAGCTCTCCGGCGACGGCCAGCAGGGCGGAAAAGAACGTCACGTATCCCCCGATGCTCAGCACGGCGCTCACCGCGCTCTGCACGGCGTCGGTGAAGGCCCGGGAGAAGGAGTGCGCCCAGCTCGCCGCATGCGGTCCGCTGCGCGCCGGAGCCGCCCTGCCGCGCCTGCAGCAGATCCCCAGCAGTACGGCGGTCAGGGCGTGGACGGCCCAGAGCCCCAGCCCCGTCCCGGCGCTGCGGAAGATGCCCGCCCCCAGAGCCCCGGCCGCGAAGGCCGGACCGGTGTTGTCCGAGAAGCGGAGCAGATGCTCCGCCTCTTTTTTGTCCAGCCGCCCGGCTTCCACCGCCTCCGCGGCTGCGGCGGCGCCCGCGGGATATCCACCCGCCAGTCCCAGGAGGAATACGCCGCACCCGGCGGGGGAGACCCGGAAAAGCCTCCCCAGGGACGGGGACAGGAGCTGTCCCGCGGCCTCCGTGACGCCCAGCCGGCTGAGAAGCCCGGCCGCGGCGAACCAGGGCAGGAGGGAGGGAAGGAGCAGCTCCCGCCACAGCCGCAGTCCGGCGGCGGCCCCGTCCCGGGCGGGGCCGGAATAAACGAGCAGCGCTGCGAAAAGCGCGCCCGCCGCGATGAATGAAAAGACTTTATTCCTCATGGCATCAGCCTATGACCGGCCCCGGAAGGGCATGACCGGGATCCGGTCCTCATACGCTGAAACGGGGAGGGATGGGTTTGAAGCTGCGGGAGACGGTGGCGGATCTGGCGGAAACGCTGGAGCTTCCGGGGGAGGCGCTGGGCGTCCGTGTCACTCTCACGGCCAGGCGCCGTGCCGTGGTGGAGTACCACGGGGGCCTTCGGGGCTATTCCGGAGAGTGTGTGGAGGTGTGCGACGGCCCGGGCCGGCTGCGGATCCTGGGGAGCGGATTGACGCTGCTTGCCATGGACCGGGAGACCCTCGTCGTCTCCGGGCGGATCTCCGCCGTGGAATATGCGTAGGGCGGCGCGTCTCCTCCGGGGCGGAGCGGTGATCCGGGTCACCGGGGCGGAGCCCTGGCGCTTTCCGGACCGGTGTGCGGCGGAGGGACTGTACCTGGAAAACGTGACCGCCCAGGATCCCTTCACCATTCGCGGCGTGGTGCGTTCGGCGGACCTGTCCCGGGCGGAGAAGACGGCGCTCCGCTGCGGCTGCACGCTGGAGATCCTCGCTCTCCGGGGGGCTCCGGCTCTGTGGAGACGGGTCCGCCGGCAGTGGCTGCTGGCCGCAGCGGGAGTGATCCTGGGGGCGGGGCTGTTCGCCTCGTCCCTGTTCGTCTGGGAGATCCGTGTGACGGAAAACGACTCCGCCGTTCCGGACGGGACGATCCTCCGGGTCCTGGAGGAGCAGGGAGTGGGCGTGGGCGCCTTTTATCCCGGCTTTTCCGCCGACCTCATCCGCTCCCGGGCGCTTGCGGAGCTTCCGGCGCTGAGCTGGCTGGCGGTGAACGTCCGGGCCGGGCGCGCCGGTGTGGAGGTGCGCGCCGCGGTGGAGCCGCCGGAGATCTGGGATCCCCGGCAGATCGCGGACGTGACGGCGGCCCGGAGCGGGGTGATCACGGAGCTGACGGTGCTGGAGGGCACGCCGAAGGTGAAGCGGGGGGACGCGGTGGAGCCGGGACAGGTGCTCATCTCAGCGGACCGCTCCGGCGAAGCCGCTCCCGTCCACGCCCGGGGAGAGGTCACCGCCCGGACCCGGTACGAACTCACCGCCGCGTCCCCGCTGACAGCGGTTCAAAAAACCGCCGCCGGACGGGTGCGCCGGCGGTACGCCCTGATCCTGGGACGGCGCCGGATAAATTTTTACAGAGATAGTGGAATTCCACCCGGGGAATGTGATAAAATTATCAAAATACGGGAGATCGGCGTGGAAAATGCGTTCTCCCTTCCGGCGGCGTGGGTCGCCGAGCGGCTGCGGCCGCTCGCCCTCGCATAGTCCGCCGCCGCTCCCGAGGC
>JAFRDL010000120.1 GCA_017411265.1 Oscillospiraceae bacterium
CAGCGGCTCTCCGCCGGGAAGGAGGCTCCCACGGCGGCGGAGCGGTGGCTGCTGGACAACCTCTGGCTGGCGGAGCAGACCGCGGCGGAAGCCAGGGAGGCCTGTCTCCGGAGCGGCTGGCAGCGCCGCTGCGCCGACGGGACGCTGCTGGGGGCGCTGTGCCGGGTGCTGCTCTCCGTGGGGGGCGGCGCGGCGGACGAGGAGCGATGCCTGGCGTTCCTTCGGGGCTTTCAACGGAAAACGCCTCTCCGCTGGCAGGAGCTGGGACTGTTCCCGGCAGCGCTGGGAGCGGCGGCGGTAGAGCTCCTGGCGGCGGAGTATGCTCGGGATACGCCGGATGCCCGCCGGGCGGAGGCTCTGTTCACCACCCTGCGCACCCTCTCCGCCTGGGACATGGGGGCTCTGCTGGAGCGGGCAGACACCGCGGAAGAGAGCCTGCGCCGGGACCCGTCGGGGATCTATCCCCGGATGGACGAGACCTCCCGCCGATCCTATCGCCGGGAGGTGGAGTGCCTGGCCCGGAAATACAGGCTGCCGGAGCACGCCGCGGCGGAGAGGGCCCTGGAACTGGCCCGCCGGGGAGAGACGCCCCGGCAGCGGCACATCGGATACTGGCTGCTGGAGGACCCCCTGGGCCGCGGACGGAGGGAACGGCGGGGCGCGCTGTACATCCTGTGGAACGCCGCGGCGCCCGTGCTGCTGGCCGGGCTGGGCGGCGCGCTGCTCCGCAGCCTGTGGGCGGGGCTGCTTCTGTGGCTCCCGCTGACGGAGCTGGTGAAGCGGGGGACGGACGCTCTCCTCCTGCGCCTTGTGCCGCCCCGGCACGTTCCCCGTCTGGAGCTGCGGGAGGGGGTGCCGCCGGAGGGCAGGACCCTCTGCGTCATCTCGGTCCTTCTCACCGGGGAAAAGGGAGCGGACGCCGCGGCGCGGCATCTGGAGGAATACCGCATGGCCAGCCGGGACTGCGGGGAGAACCTCCTTTTCGGCCTGCTGTGCGACCTGCCGGAGGCGGCGCAGGCCTTTACCCGGGAGGACCGGGCTCTTCTGGACCGGGTGCGGCAGGGTGTGGAGGCGCTCAACGACCGGTACGGCGGGGGCTTTTTCCTCTTCTCCCGGGAACGGGTGTGGAGCACGGACACGGAGGCCTTCGCCCCCCGGGAGCGGAAGCGCGGCGCGGTGACGGAGCTGTGCCGCCTGCTGGCCGGGGAGAGCGCCGGGCTGGAGCTGGGCGCCGGGGACCGGGAGGCTCTGGCGGGGGTGGAGTACATCCTCACCCTGGACTCGGACACCCGCCTGGAGCCGGAGAGCGCCCGCGCTCTCATCGGGGCGGCCCTCCATCCCCTGAACCGGCCGGAGATCGACCGGGAGCGGGGGATCGTCACGGCGGGCCGCGGCCTGCTGCATCCCCGGATCGTGCCGGGGCTGGAGAGCGCGGGCCGCACCGCCTTTTCCCGCCTGTTCGCCCCCCGGGGCGGGAGTGACCCCTACGGCAGCGACGCCGGAGAGGTGTATATGGACGCCTTTTCCTCCGGGGGCTTCGCCGGAAAGGGGCTCATCCATGTGCGAGCCTTTCTCTCGTGTCTGCGCCGTCTCCCGGAGCGGCGCGTCCTCAGCCACGATGCCCTGGAGGGTGCGTTCCTGCGGGGCGGGTATTTGGGGGATGTGGAGCTCACCGACGGCTTTCCCGCTTCGCCCCTGGCCTGGTTCGCCCGCCAGCACCGCTGGGTCCGGGGGGACTGGCAGAACCTGCCCTGGCTGTTCCGTCCGGGGCGGGAGCTCCCGCCCATCGAGCGCTGGCGGCTGTGGGACTCTCTGCGCCGGTCCCTGGTCGCCCCGGGACTGACAGCGGCCCTGGGCGCCGGGCTTTTCGCGGGGCAGGGTGCTCTCGTCTGGTCGGCGGGGGCCGCGCTGCTGACGCTGTTCCTGCCTCTGTGGGAGAGTCTGGCCCGCTGGCCCTTCCGGCCCCGGGAGGACGAGGGGCTCCGCCTCCGCGCCGGGGTGCTCCACGGACCGGGGGAGGAATTGCTCCGCCCCCTGGCCCGGCTGATCCTGCTGCCCTTTGAGGGCTGGACGGACCTCTCCGCAGGGGCCGCCGCCCTGTGGCGCACCTGGATCAGCGGGAAAAACCGCCTTCAATGGCAGACTGCCGAGCAGAGCGAGGCGGTCTCCGGCGGACAAATACTGGCCTACGCCCGGCAGATGTGGTTTCCCATCTCGTGGGGCGTGCTTTTGCTGGGCTTCGCCCCCGGCCCGGCGGGAAAGGCGGCGGGAGCCGTTTGGCTGCTGTCCCCGCTGTTTGCCAAAAGCCTGGCCCGGCCCCGGAAGGAGGGGTCGGCCCTCCCGGCGGAGGACCGGGACTGGCTGCTCCGCCGGGGGGCGGAGATCTGGCGGTACTTCTGGGAGGAATGCCGCCCGGAGACCCATTTCCTGCCGCCGGACAACGTGCAGCTGGAGCCGGCGGCGGCAAAGGCGGAGCGGATCAGCCCCACCAACCTGGGCCTGACCCTGATCGCCGCCCTCTCCGCCCTGGAGCTGGGGCTGGCGGAGGAGTCGGAAGCCCTGGGCCTGTGCGAAAACGTCCTGGCCGCGGCGGAGCGGATGGATCGGTGGAAAGGAAACTTCTATAACTGGTACGACACCGGGACTCTGACCCCTCTGCAGCCGGAGTATGTCTCCACGGTGGACAGCGGCAACCTGTGGGCCTGTCTCCGCACGGCGGCGGCGGGCCTCCGGGCCCATGGGTCGGAGCTTCTGGCGGACCGGGCGGAGGCCCTCTGCCGGGAGACGGACCTGGCCGCGCTGTACGACCGCCGCCGCCATCTCTTCCGCATCGGCAGTGTCCCCGGGGAGGAGGACGTCCCCGCCCGGAGCTGGTACGATCTGTTGGAGAGCGAGGAGCGTCTCACCGGCTATATCGCCGTGGCCTCCGGCCAGATCCCCAAAAAGCACTGGCAGCGCCTTGGCCGGGCGCAGGTGGGATGCGACGGCTTCCGGGGCATGGTGAGCTGGAGCGGTACCATGTTCGAGTATCTGATGCCGGAGCTGTTTTTGCCCCTGTACCGGGACTCCCATCTGTGGGAGAGCGCCCGGTTCGCCGTGTATGTCCAGCGGCGGCGTGCCGTGGGAAAGAACAACCTGTGGGGCATGTCGGAGAGCGCCTTCTACGCCCTGGACAGTTCCTCGCATTACCGCTACAAGGCCCACGGCTGTCCCCGGCTGGCGCTGTGCCGGGGGATGGAGCAGGACGCGGTGATCGCCCCCTACGCCTCCTTCCTGGCCCTTTCCGTCAGCCCCCGGGGAGCGGTCGCGAACCTGCGGCGTCTGGAGACGGCGGGGTATCTGGGGAAATACGGCTTCTGGGAGGCGGTGGACTTCACACCATCCCGGGACGGGAGCGGGGAGGGCATGCCCGTGCGGTGCTTCATGGTCCACCATCTGGGCATGAGCCTGGCCGCCGTCGCCAACGCGGCCTGCGGCGGCGTGCTGCGGCGCTGGTTCCTCTCCGACCCTGCCATGGCGGCCTATACCGGCCTCCTGCAGGAGAAGATCCCTCTGGGCGGGGCTCTGCTCCGCCGCCGGGAGACGGCTCTGCCCGCGGCGGGCCGGAGCGCGGAGAAAGAGATCCTGGCCGCCGGGGAGGGGACGGACTTCCTGCATCCCGCCTGCGCCGCCCTGTCCAACGGGGCCTATCGCCTGCTGTTCACGGAGTCCGGCGTCAGCCGGGCCCTGTGCGGCGGCGTGTCGCCCTATTACACCCCGGTTTCCCCGGCGGAGAGAGTTCACGGTCTGGATCTTGCGCTCCGGGACCGGGGGGAGAGGATCTCCCTGCTGCCCGTCCCCGGGGACGGGACGGATTGGCGCTGGGAGTTCACCGCCGGGGAGGCGTGCCTTTCCGGACAGAGGGGGACGCTCGCCTGGAGCGTGGTTGCCGCCGCAGCCCGACAGGGGGCGGGGGAGCGCCGGAGCGTGTCCGTCCGCCGGGGCGCGGACGCGCCGGAGGGAGAGCTGTATCTCAACTTTGAGCCGGTGCGTCTGCCGGAGAAGGACCGGCGGGCCCACCCCTCTTTTGCCCGCCTGGGCCTGTACACCCGGGAGGAGGACGGAGTGCTGCTGATCCGCCGGCTGGCCCGGGGGACGCAGCCGGAGGCCTGGATGGCCGTGACGGCGGACCGCCCCTGTGCCTTTTCCTCCGATCTGCGCCGGTTTCCCGGCCGGAGCGGAGGAGAGGACTTTGTCTCCAACACCGGCTGGCAGTGCGAGAGCCGGATCGCCGCCCGGGTGATCCTCCCTGCCGGGGAGGGAGAGAGCCGGGTGCGTTTTTCGCTGGCGGTGGCCGGCGAGGCGGCGACGGCGGCGGCCTCTGCCCGGGCCATGCTCCGGCAGGAGGGCGGCTTTCCCATGGCCGCCCTGGCGGCGGCGGTTTGGGGCCGGGACCGGCGGGAGATCTCTGAGAGCTGGGAGCGGATGCGGGGGCTGTTCTGGCCGTGCCTCTCTCCCGGAGCGTCGAGCGTTCCCGCCGTGCCGAGAAACGAACTCTGGAAGCACGGCGTCTCCGGGGACGTGCCCATCCACGCGGTGGTGTGCGCCGATGCGGAGGCGGTTCCGGCCGCCCGGGAAGAGCTGCGCCGCCACGCTCTGCTGGGCGTGTGCGGGGTGGAGTACGACCTGGTGTTCCTCACCGCCGAGGACGGGGATTACCGCCGGGCGATCCGGTCCGCCATGGAGCGCGATCTGGAAAAGCGGGGACTGGAGGGGATCGTTGGCCAGCGGGGCGGCGTGCACTTCGTTTCCCTGCCGGACGCCGCCGTCTTTCGCTCCGCCGCGGCCATCTGGACAGAGGGGGAGACTGCCCTTCCGGCACGGGTCCCGGACCGCGTCCCCCGGAAGGATCTGTTCACCCCGTCGGCGGGAGACGGTCCGGACTGGACGTTCGATCAGGAAAACCGCTTTGTATTCACGGTCCGGGGCTCTTTGCCGCCCCGGGCATGGTCCGACGTGCTCACGGGCGGGGAACTGGGCTGGATCGCCTCCGACGCCGGCACCGGCTCCCTGTGGCGGAAAAACGCCCGGGAGTGCCCGCTGATCCCCTGGCGCGGCGACCCCCTTTCCCCGGAGGGACCGGAACGGCTGTGGGCGGAGCTGCCCGGGGGCCGGGTCAGCTTTTTCGCCCGGCCCGGGGACAGGGAGACGCGGATCACCTTCGGCTTCGGTACGGCGGTCTGGGAGAAGACCGCGGGAGACGCCCGGCTGCGGCTGACCGCCTTTCTGCCGCCCCGCCGGGAGGTGCGCGTCTTTCTGCTGGAGAGCAGCGTGCCCTGCACCGTCGGCTGGTGCGCCCCGGTGCAGCTGGCTCCGGAGCCGGAGGACGCCGCCGCCTGCGAGCTGCGCCGGGAAGGAGAGACCCTGACGGCGCGAAACCCCCGGTCTCCGATCCCGGATACGGTCCTCACGGCCCGATGCTCCGTCCCCTGGGACAGCGTGGCCTTTGACGGAGACGCTTTCCTCCTGGGCGGGGAGCATGAGCAGTCCCGATGTGCCGCCCCCGCCCTGGCCGGCGCCTTCCGGCTGGAGGGGACGGCGGTGCTGCTGTGCGGCACGGAGGACGTCCCCGGGCTCCTGGACCCGGCGGCCGCCCGTGCGGCCCTGGAGGAGGCGGAACGATCCTGGACCGACCTCCTCTGTCCCTTCACGGTGGAGGGCGGAGAGCCGGAGCTGCTCCCCCTCCTCAACGGCTGGAGCGCGTACCAGACCCTGGCCTGCCGCATCCGGGGCCGCGCCTCCCTTTACCAGAGCGGGGGGGCCGTGGGCTTCCGGGACCAGCTCCAGGATCACGTGAACCTCCTGCCTCTGAACGCCGGCGGCTGCCGGGCGCATATCCTCTCCGCCTGCGCCCATCAGTATGCCGAGGGGGATGTGCAGCACTGGTGGCATCCCGGCGCCGGCCCGACGGACAAGGGAGTGCGCACCCGATGCAGCGACGACCTGCTGTGGCTGCCCTGGGCGGTGTGCGGGTATGTGGAGGCCACCGGGGACGAGAGCATCCTGGCGGAAAAGATCCCGTTTCTAAGCTCCCCGCCCCTGGGGGAGGGGGAGACCTCCCGGTACGAGACGCCGGAGCGGAGCGAACAGTCCGGAGACGTGCTGGACCACTGCCGCCGGGCCGCGGAGCTGGCGATGCGCCGGGGGCTTGGCCCGCACCGTCTGCTTTTTATGGGCGGCGGGGACTGGAACGACGGTTTCGACGCCATGGGGGAGGGCGCGGAGAGCGTATGGCTCACCTTTTTTGCCTCCCTTGTGCTGGACCGGCTGGGTGAACAACTGACCCGCCTGGGAGACCCGGAGGCGAAAAAGTACGCAAGGACCGCCGAAATGCTGGGCCGGGCGGCCAACGACGCCTGGGCCGGGGATCGTTTTCTCCGGGGGTTTTACCCGGACGGCACGCCCCTGGGGGGCGGACAGGAGGCTCCCTGCCGGGTGGACAGCGTGGCGCAGAGCTTCGCCGCCTTCTGTCCCTTTGCGGACCGGGATCGGGTAGACGCCGCCCTGGACACCGCCCTCCGGGAGCTGTGGGACCGGGAGCGCGGTC
>JAFRDL010000121.1 GCA_017411265.1 Oscillospiraceae bacterium
GTTTTCCAGAAAGCTGTAGGCCAGATGGACCAACACCTCCGACATGGTCTCCAGACTGGAGACGGGGATGAACTCCTGCACGCCGTGGAAGTTATAGCCTCCGGCAGAAAGATTGGGGCAGGGAAGACCTTTCCAGGTGAGGACGGCGCCATCCGTTCCGCCCCGGACCGCATCCACCTTGGGTGTCACGCCGCAGGCGGCAAAGGCTTCCTGCGCCCGGGTGAGCAGATGGAGATGGGGTTCGATCTTTTCCCGCATATTATAATAGGAATCCGTAACGGCCGCCTCCGCAGTATCCGGACCGTACCGACGGCAAATCTCCTCCGCCGCCCGGCAAATACAGCGCTTCTTCTCTTCAAAAAGGGCACGGTCATGGTCCCGGATGAGATAGTGCAGCTCCGCCTGTACCACGTTGCCGTGGAAATCGGTGAGGTGGATAAAGCCCTCATAGCCCTCGGTCTTTTCCGGCACCTGGTCGGAGGGGAGGAGGGAATGGAGCTCCATAGCGATGACGGAGGCATTTTTCATCACGTCCTTGGCGGCGCCGGGATGGATCCCCACGCCGTGGACCACCACGCGGGCGGCCGCGGCGTTGAAGTTCTCATACTCATACGCGCCGAGAGCTCCGCCGTCCACGGTATAGGCCCACTGACAGCGGAGAGAATCCACGTCCAGACCCTCGGTGCCGCGGCCCACTTCCTCGTCGGTGGTGAAGACAAGGCGGATCTCCCCATGAGGGATCTCCTCCCGGATGAGTTTTTCCGCCATGGTCATGATCTCCGCTACGCCCGCCTTGTCGTCGGCGCCCAAGAGAGTGCTGCCGTCGGTGACCAGCAGGACCTGTCCCCGGAGCGCCGCCATGGCGGGAAACTGTGTCTCAGAGAGCGTCACCCCGTGGCCCAGCTCGATCTCGGACCCGTCATAGAGCACTTCCTGGGCCTGCACGTTTTCCCCGCTGGCGTCGGGGGACGTGTCGATATGGGCGATAAAGCCCAGCACAGGAGCTTTTGCCCCCTCCGTGGCGGGAAGCGTGCCGATCACGTTGCCGCTGCCGTCCACATATACGTTCCGGAGCCCCATGCCCCGCATTTCCTCAGCCAGGGCCTGAGACAGCACCAGCTGCCGCTCCGTGGAGGGGCTGGTCTGGCTGGTTTGGCTGGAGGTGGTGTGATAAGCGATGTATCGCAAGAAGCGTTCTTTGGATGTCATGTTCGATCCTCCTGTTTTTTCAAACAAAAATTATATCACGACTTTTCTTAGAATACCAGAGAAAGAAGCAGAATCTGAGGATTTCTCTGCGCGAAGAAGAAAACCGGCCCATAACGGCGGAAATGGGGCGGCCTCTGCAGTTTTTGTTTTCTTTTTTGTAAACGTTTTTTGACATTTATTGACGAGAAGCCATGTTTTTGCTACACTATACCGCAAATAAAACAATAAATTACAGGAGGTACGAGCATTGAGCCATTGGAAGGATATGCCCGCCGGCGGCGCGATCGTGATCATCGTGATCGCGGCGCTTTTCGTAGCGGCGCTGATCATGCTGTTCCATCTTTACGGACGCTATCGCCGGCTCTCCCGGCTGATCCGGGAGGGGGATGAGGATCGGAACGATTTCCTCCGCTATACGCTGGATGAATTCACCGCGGCCTATAAGCTGTACGGGAAGGACACCAACACGCCGGGGATCATTGCCGACGCCATGGGCAGCCGCCTCTCCGGGCTCCTGCTCCGGGAGCGGTATTTGAACAACGCCGTTTCCCTCTTCGTCACCCTGGGCCTTTTCGGTACGTTCCTGGGCCTGAGCATGGCGGTGACGTCCCTCACCCAGCTCATCGGTTTCAGCAACACCTCCGAGTGGCTCAGCGTGCTGGACAGCGTGGGCGGCGGGCTGATGTCCGCCCTCTCCGGCATGGGCGTGGCGTTCTACACCTCTCTGGTGGGTGCCGGCTGCTCCATTGTGCTCACCATCCTGCGCACCGTCTTCAATCCCCAGAGCCAGAGGGAAAAGCTGGCCACCCAGATGGAGCTTTGGCTGGATCACGACGTCGCCCCCACGCTGCCCACCCGGACCGCCAAGGACGAGGCGGAGCTGGTCCAGCGGATGATCGATGCCCTCAACCGTTCCGCCGCCAGCATGGAGAAGACCCTGGACGCCGCCGGCGACCGAATGGAAAAAACGATGGACGCCGCCGGCGAGGGCCTGAAGGAGACCATGGAGGGGAGCAAGCCCTATCTGGTGGCCTTCCATCAGACGGTGGTGTAGTTCAACAACGGCGTCCACGACTTCTCCGAGGTGGCTTATAACCTGCGGGGGAGCGTGGAGCGGCTGGATCTTGCGGTGCGGGATCTGGTGGGCGTGATGCGCCAGGCCTCCCGAACTCCGGCCAAGGGTGAGGACCGATGAAGCGCGTGTATTCGGGTCGGACCGGACGCCTGATCGCCACGTCGGAGGGCGAGCAGGGCTTTTGGCCGTCCTACGCGGACATGATGTCCGCCGTGGCGCTGATCCTGTTCTTCCTGATGCTGCTGTCCTATATCCA
>JAFRDL010000122.1 GCA_017411265.1 Oscillospiraceae bacterium
CTCCTTCAAGGCAAAGATGGAAAAGCTTTGAAAAAGCCGGGCCCTCTCCGCGGAGAGGGCCCGGCTTTTTCAAAGCTTTTCCATCTTTGCCTTGAAGGAGATCGCCCGGGGAGTGGCGGCGCCATCGAACTGGACGACGTGGGCGCCCTTTTTGTCATCCACACCCACCACGGTCCCCGGCCCCATGATGGGGTGGACCACCCGGTCCCCCGCAGCATAGGCGGCCCGGGGCGCCTCCTCCGGCAGGGCGGCCTGGCTCAGGGCGATGTGCGCCCGGGCCTCCCGGATCAGCCGGTCCCGGGGCGGGGCGGTGTATTCCAGCAGCGCCGGGTCGATGTCCAGCAGAAACCGGGAGGGGTACCGGGGGGAGCCGTCGATGTTCCGGCCCTCCGCCTCGGAGAGGTAGAGCCGCTTTTCCGCCCGGGTCATGGCCACGAAGGCCAGCCGCCGCTCCTCCTCCATCCCCGGCAGAGTGCGGGTCTTCCGGGAGGGGAAGATCCCCTCGTTCATCTCGCACAGGAACACATAGGGGAATTCCAGCCCCTTGGCGGCATGGACGGTCATCAGCTTCACCTTGTCGCCGTTTTCCTCCGCGTCGCCGTTGGTGAACAGGGCCACGTGGCTGAGATAGTGCTCCAGGGTGGCCTCCTCGCCGCAGGTGGTCTCGTACTCGTGGACCGACTGCTTCAGCTCCGCCAGATTGTCCAGCCGCTCCTGGCTGCCCTCGGTGCGGAGCATCTCCTCGTATCGGCTCTCGTACAGCAGGGAGGAGAGCACCTCGGAGATGGGTCTCCGGTTGTAATCGGCGGCATGGCTCTCGATGAGCCGGACGAACTTCGCCGCCCGGGTACCCTTGAAGATCTCGTCCTCCAGCGTGCGCCGGAGAGCGTCGTACAGGGAACAGCCGTGCTCCGCCGCGTAATCCGCCAGGAACTTCATCCGACGCTCCCCCAGGTTGCGCTTGGGCGTGTTGGCGATCCGGCGGAAGGAGAGATCGTCCTTATAGGCGATCATCCGCAGATAGCACAGCGCGTCCTTGATCTCCGCCCGGCCGAAGAAGGGGGTGCCGCTGTAGATGCAGTGGGGGACCTTCCGTCGGCGGAGCACCTCCTCGATGGTCCGGGTCACATAGTGGGCCCGGTAGAGCACCGTCATGTCCCGGAAGGGTACGCCCCGGTCGTGGAGCCCCCACATCTGCAGGGCCATCCACTCCGCTTCGGCCTCCGCGTTTTCCGCGTGGTGGCAGACCACGCTCTCCCCGTCCGGCAGCGTGGGGACCAGGTCCTTTTTGATCCGGTGGACGTTTTTCGCGATAAGGGAATTGGCGGCGGCCAGGATCTGGGGCGTGGAGCGGTAATTGTCCATCATGAGGACGGTCTTCGTGCCGGGGAACTGCCGGTCGAAATCCAGCAGGTATTTTACGTTCGCTCCCCGCCAGGTGTAGATGGTCTGGTCCGGATCCCCCACGATGAACAGGTTCTTGTGATACCCGCAGAGGACCTCCATCAGCTGATACTGGAGCAGATCGATGTCCTGGAACTCGTCGATCATGATGTATTCCAGCCGCTCCTGCCATTTGTGCCGGATGTCCGGGTTTTCCTGAAAGATATAGAGGGTGAATTTGATGAGGTCGTTGTAGTCCAGGGCAAAGCACTTCTTTTCCTGGTACAGATACCCGTAAAAAATGATCTCGTCGGCGTGGACGGCGGAGAGGTATTTCTCGTGCAGCGCCTCCAGGGACATGCCGATGAGGTCCAGATAATACTCCGGCTTTTGGAAGAGCTTCTGGATCTCGATGCTGTCCCGGGCGGCGGAAAAGGTCATGTCCCGCAGCGTGAGTCCCCGCTCCTCGTAGATGATCTTCAGCATGGCGTCGATGTCGGCGTTGTCCAGCACCAGAAAGCTCTTGGGATAGGCCACGGCGTGGCTGTCCTCCTGCAGCACGGAGACGCAGAAGCCGTGGAAGGTGTTGATGTACCCGGTGTCGTTGTCTCCGGTGAGGTTGTGGATGCGCGCTCTCATCTCCCCGGCGGCTTTGTTGGTAAAGGTGACGCACAGGATGTTCCCGGGCAGGATGCCCATCTCGTTCACCAGCCAGGCAAACCGGCGGGAGAGAGCCCGGGTCTTGCCGGAACCGGCCCCGGCCACCACCCGCACATAGCCCTCCGTGGCGGTGACGGCCCGGCGCTGGGCCTCGTTCAGATCATCCAACAGCATTTGTTCCACCCCGATCCGCTTTTTTTCCAGATTACTCCATCGGGAGTCCCGTAGAACTCCCTCCCGCGGCCCCGGAGAAAATGCCCTCCCGGATCAGCAGCTCCAGCACGCGCAGCTCCCGCTCCGCCTCCCGGCGGCACTTTTCCGGCCCGGCCCCGGCCAGAAACGCCTGGTTGGCCGCGGCGGCCCGGTCGGGGGCGATCACCTCCGGAACAAAGCCGTCCTCCCGCTCGTAATCGTCCAGCTCCGGGGGGAACACCGTATCCTCCGCCTCGCAGAAAAAGTAATGGTTGTCCTGCTGGAAGACAGCCTCCCGGTGCCCCTTTTCCAGCCGCCGGACCAGCCCGTATTCCCGGATGCTCTCCGGGATCACGATCCGCCCGGCCTCCTCCCGCACCTCCCGGATCAGGGCCTGCACGGGGTCCTCTCCGGGCTCGAGGCCGCCGCCGGGAAATTTGTAGTACCCGTGCCGCCCGTCCCGGACCAGCACCAGGGCGTTTCCCTGCCGGAGGATCCCCCGGGCCGAGGGCCTCACGAAGCGGCTCCCCGCGGGATCGTAGTCCTTTTTGTCCATGGTAAACAGCAGCCGCACGGCAAGCCCTCCCGATCTTTTCTCTCTTTTTTTATCTTAACATGCCGGACGGGGAATGGCAAACGCCACCCGTCTTGACAGGAAAAGGAACCGTCGGGTACATTGATGATAAAGGGGGGAAACACCGCGGTGGAAGAGATCGACGAGCTGTTTTTCTTTGACGGGAAACGGGAGGAATACGCGCTGTACCGGGCGTTCCTGGACGGGCTGCATCGGCGGTCCATGGACTTCTCCGTGACGGTCCGCAAGACACAGATCTCCCTGCGACACGGCCTGGTGTTCGCCTGCGTATCCATGACGAAGGTACTGCCCAGGGCCCGGCGGCCGGAACGATTCATCGTGGTGTCCCTGGGTGCGGACCGGCCCTTCGCCGGGGAGCGGATCGTCAGCGTGGAGGTGCGGCCGGACCGCTGGACCAACCATGTGGTGATCGGGAGCGAGACGGAAATGGACGGATCATTCTGGGCGCTGACCGAAGAGGCGTACCGGTTCGCGGACCGGTGAGGAGGATCGGCCGGAGCTTCGGGGACGTCGTTCGCGGCGCTCTCCGCCCCCGGAATCATGGACGGAACGATCGCCCTTTGCCAAAAAGGCAAAGGGCGATCGTTCCTGTTCCGAACGGCCGGGAAAACTCCCCGGTCAGCAGTTGCCTGTGTAGACATATGTCAGCCGCTCCCGGGCGACCTCCGCCAGACGGTAGACCAGCGCCACGTCGGTGGGCGGGCGGTCCTCCATCTGAAACCGGGGGAAGAACCGGGAGATGTGCAGGGGGATCTCCGTCCCGATCCTCTGTCCGTCTTCGTCCCGAAGAGCGGCGATCCACTCCGTCATGGCGCGGATCTCCTCCTCCGTGTCGTTCTCTCCGGGAACGATCAGGGTGGTCAGCTCTACGTGACAGAGCTGGACGGCCCGGGCGATGAAGGCCTTCACCATGTCCAGGTCGCCCCCCAGGACCTGCCGGTAATACTGGTCGGTAAAGCCCTTGAGATCGATGTTCATGGCGTCGATCCAGGGACCCAGCTCCTCCAGCACCGGCAGCGCGGCCGTGCCATTGGTGACAAGGACGTTCACCAGCCCCGCCTCGTGGGAGAGCTTCGCCGTGTCCCGGACGAATTCGTAGCCGATCAGCGGCTCGTTGTAGGTAAAGGCCAGCCCCACGTTCCCCTGATCCCGGCAGCGCAGAGCCTCCCGCACCAGATCCTCCGGCGCGGCGGTCTGGCACCGCCGGGCCAGCGCCCGGAGATCCGGAGGCCAGGAGATCTCGTGGTTCTGGCAGAAGGGACAGCGGAGATTGCAGCCGAAGCTCCCCGCCGACAGGATCATGCTCCCCGGGTAAAAGCGCCGCAGGGGCTTTTTCTCGATGGGGTCCAGAGCCAGGGCCGTGAGCACGCCGTAATTGGCGCTGTGCACGGCGCCGTCCTGACATACCCGGACGCCGCAGAAGCCGGTCATCCCCTCCGGGATCCGGCAGTGCCGGAAACAGACCTCGCATTGTGCCATTGCATGCCCTCCCGTCAGTGATGCCGGACGACCTGGAAGCGCTGCAGGGAGACCTTCTCCCCGGGACCGATGCCCGCCTTCTGCCGGGCAATGGCCACCTGCTGCTCCACCGTATCCACGCCCTCCAGATCCGGCAGCAGCAGCCCCCGCCGGGCGCCCTGCCGGACGATCACCCCGTAGCGCTTCACGTCCAGCTCCGCCGGGGAGTCGATGTCCTCCGGCTCGCCCAGCACGTCCACGCTCACGTCCAGATCGGCCAGCTCCTCCGGCCGGACGGGGTCGAACCGGGGATCCCGGGCCGCGGCGCTCACGGCGTTGCGGATGATCTCCCGGGCCAGACTGTCCTCCGTGGGGGCGATGGTACCGATGCAGCCCCGGAGCTGTCCGTGCCGGTGGAGGGATACAAAGGCCCCCGCCCGGCGCTCCGTCAGCCCGGCGGGAAGCCCGGCGGGCACATCCAGGATCCGCCGGTCCAGCACATAGCTTTCCAGGGAGCGCCATGCCAGATCCACGTAAGGATCGGCCTCCCGGCGGACGGCCAGCGCGGACCGGAGTTTTTCCCGGCGCTGGTCCAGAAAGCGGCGGCTGTCGTCCGGCTCCCCGGGGGTGAAGGTGCAGATGCCGTAGCCCACACCGGTCACGTCCTGGTGGGAGAGCTGCAGCGCCTTCACCGCCAGACCGTCCAGGGCCCCGGCCATCATCACAAAGGAGCGGTGGCCGCACTCGGCGGCCCGGCTGCAGAAGTCCTCGCGGAAGTCGAAGAGCTCCCCGAAGGCGGCGCGGGAGCACACGTCCATGATCCGCCGGTCGTACTCCGGCCCCTGGGGGGCGAAGCCGTAGGGCCCGTGCTCCTGCAGCTTGTGGGACAGATCTCCGCTGGCGATAAAAACCGCGCGGCGCCCGGTCTCTTCCACAGCCCGGCGGAGAAGACGGCCCATGGCGTAATGGTCCGCCAAAGGCAGACCGGACAGGCCCACCCGGACCAGCCTGTAATCGGTATAATACTGCCGCAGGAACCACAGCGGCACCATGGTGCCGTGGTCCAGCTCCGGCTCCCGGGCGCCCAGGGTCCCCGCGGGGAAATCCTGTTCCCCGGCCAGACGCTCCGCCGTTTTCACCAGTTCCGTGTCGTATGTCTCGTGAAAGCGGACGTCACCGGCGCCGAAGCGGGCGAAGGAGCCCCGGGCGGAGCTTCCCGGAGAGATGTGGAAGTAGTCGGCATACATCAGCGCGTGGGGACTGGAGACGATGACGGTGTCCGGAGCCAGCGTGGCGATCTCTTGGGCGACGCGGGTATAGGCGTCGATGGTGGGACGGATCTGCGCCTCGCTCCCCCGGCCCACAGCGGGGACGATCAGCGGGGGATGGGGCACCATATAGGCGGCGAGAATGGGCATGGAGCGATTCCTCCTTTTTCGGGACTAAAGTCCAGTATACCACGGCGGAGAGCGGCCGAACAGGGGGAACCCCTTGAAACCGAAAAAAGTTCTCCGCTTGCCTTTTTTTCTGCCCGGGATTACAATACGGGAAAAGGGTCGAAAGGGGGGAGAGGATGAAAGGGACCGTCCGCCGTCTGGCGCTGCTGTGTCTGGCGGCGTCACTGCTTGCCGGAGGCTGTGTCTCCCGCGCCGCCGCGGAGCGGTACGCCCGGGAGCATGCCACCCCCGCGCCCGCGACCCCCACGCCGGTCCCCAC
>JAFRDL010000123.1 GCA_017411265.1 Oscillospiraceae bacterium
AGCAGGGCTTCTGGCCCTCTTACGCAGACATGATGTCGGCGGTGGCGCTGATCCTCTTTTTCCTGATGCTGCTCTCCTATATCCAGAACCTGATCACCGGCAACGACCTCCAGAACACGCAGGAGGTCCTGGCGGAGACCCGGGAGCGTCTTGCCCTGACCGTGACCCAGGTGGAGGAGGCGGAGAGCGAGCTGGTGAAGGTCTCCGCGGATCTGGACGAGGCGAAGATCACCCTCAACTCCCAGCAGGAGGAGATCGCCGGCTATACCGCCGCCATCTCCCAGTACATCAAGGACATCGACACCTATGCCCGGGAGATCTCGGGGCAGGAGGAAACGATCAAGGAGCAGCAGCAGCTCATCGACTGGCAGGAGGAATACCTGGCCGCGGCCAACTCCGAGCTTCGGGAGATGCGCAGCCAGATGCAGACCATCGCCGTGTTCCGGCTGTCGATCCTGGAGCAGATCCGGGAGAGCATCGTGGAGGTGATGGGGGACGAGACCAGAGTCACCATCGGCGAGAACGGCAGCATCATCCTCAATGAGGGCGTGTTCTTCGACCTGGGTTCCGCCGAGATCAAGCCGGAGAGCCGGCCGGTGCTGAACCAGCTCACGGAGGTTTTCACAAAATTCCTCTCCGACGAGGAAAACCGGCAGTACGTGGACAGCATCGTGATCTCCGGCCACACGGACAGCACCGGTACCGCGGACCGGAATCGGGATCTTTCCACCGACCGGGCCAATTCGGTGCTCAACTATATCCTGACCGGGAACGGCGGCGCGCTGAACGACTACGCGGAGTATTTCTGCGCCGCGGGCTACGGAGCTACCCGACCGGTGGAGACCAACGACACCGTGGAGGGAAGAGCGGCCAACCGCCGCATCGAGATCTCCATGATCCTGAAGGACGAGTCCGTGCTGAAGATCGTGGAGCAGTACCTGGCGCTGGAGCTGCCCGATGCGACGGCCTCGCCGCAGCCGTAAAAAAGACGATAAAACCGGGAGCTGATGATTCAGCTCCCGGTTTTTTCACCGTTCAGGCGCCCATGTTCCGAATAAACGGTATGTCCGGCGGTTCCAGACCGGATTGCCGCTGCGCCGCCAGATCCATGCGGATGGTCTCCGCCTGCCCTTCGCCCAGGCCGGCGATCTGGGTCAGCAGGTAATCCGCATCGTCCCAGTATCCGCCGTACAGGCAGGCATAGGCCAGGTTCAGATTGGCCAGCACGTTGCTGGGCTGCAGATCCACGGCCGACAGCGCAGAGCTTACGGCGTCGTCGAACCGACGGAGATGGATCAGCTGGTAGTAGGAGAGCCAGGCATAGTACTGGGAAAGGTCATAGTCTCCCAGAGACTGGCAGGCGTTTTCGTAAACGGCAAGACCGTCCTCGAAGAGCTGTCGGGAACGGCTGTATTCGCCCTGTTTGAAGGCGTTTTCCCCGGTGTTCAGAAGAGAGAGAGCGTATTCCGCCCGGTCCGAGGCAGAGCCGGTGCGCTCAACGATGACCTGATACAGCTCCGAGGCCATGGTGTAGTATTCGTCCGCCCGGTCATACTCTCCCTGGATGTTGAAGCAGATCCCCCGGTTGATGCAGATCTCCGCCAGCAGGACCTGATAGTCCATGTTCTCCGCGTCCCGGGCCAGCTCCGAGGCGGAGAGGAAAGCCTGCTCGTAGCAGACGTCCGCCTCCGCAAACCGTCCTCGGTCCGAGAGGCACATGGCCAGGGCTGCGGAGGAGCGGACAAGGCTGCTCCGGTTCTGCAGGGAGTCGGTGACGTCCAGCAGCCGTTCGTACAGATCGGCGGCGGCGGCAAGCCGCTCCTCCGCGCCGGCATAGTTCCCCTGGCGGTAGAGCAGCACGCCGTAGTTATAGTTGGCCTGTGCCTTCGCCTCGATGATCTGCTCAGACTCCTCCAGCGGGGAGAGGATAGCGAGGCTCTTTTCAAAGGATCCTGCTGCCAGATCACTGTCCCCCGCGTCAACGGCGACGGCTCCGGCGTTGTAATAAAGCCGTGCCAGCACCAGGGGGTCCGGATCCTCCACGGATCCCAGCAGGGAGACGGCATAGGCGTAGTCCCGGGCGGAGTCGGGGATGTTTCCGGCGGACTTGTGGATATTGCCCAGGTTGTTGTAGGCGGAGGCCAGCGCCGCGGTCGCGCCCTCCGCGCCCGTTTCGGAGAGCGCTTCGTACAGGGAGATCGCCGTTTTTTCCGAGACGATGGCATCGGAGTGCGCGCCGAGGATACTCCGGGCAGCGGCCAGCTTCTCGTAGTTCGCGGCGGCCTCGAATTCGGCGGTCTCCTTATTGCGGGACAGACGGAGGATGGCGTTGAGATCCTCCGTATTGTCCTGGATGATCCGGGCGATCCGTCCATACGCGCCGGGGACGTTGGTGAGATGATCCGGCAGGGAATAGGTGAGCTCGTTAAGGATCCGCATGGACGCGGCTTCCTGCTGCTGCGCCTTGTCTCTGTACTGGCCGGCCAGATGGAGGAGGGCCAGGGAAACGCCCGCTACCGCGAGGAACGAGGCCGCGATGGCCCCGGTCCGCAGCATGAACTGCCGGTTATGGCGCCGCTTGTGCTCCCGGACGAGATCGTCCTCCTCACAGCCGGAGACACGGGCGATGACCTTCAGCAGCTCCGTGTCCGCCTTGGCCAGAATCTTTTTGGGGTCGTCGCCCTCGCAGCGCACGTCCATCAGCCGGTCCATGATATCGGGGACCAGCTTTAAAGAGGGCGGGAAGGACTTTTCCGGGTCGCCGTTGACCAGAAGGGGATAGATGTACTCCGCCCGGCCCATTCGAATGAACATAGACATCTCCCGGTCCACCCAGGGGGAGAGGGGGGCGTCTGTGGTGCAGATCAGCACCAGACAGTTGGAGGAGCGGAGGGCGTCGTCGATGGTCTCGGTAAGGATCTTGCTGACGGCCAGCTCCTCCGTGTCCCGGAACACGCGCTTGATATTCTCGTGGCCCTGATTCCGGAGGGAACGGGGAAGGCGGTAGCGCTCCAGGCGTTCAAAAACGCCTTTTGTTATGATGTTGTCCAGGGGGCGGTGGCGGTAGCTGATAAAAACGTCATAGTTGAAAGCCAAGCTCATTCACCTCCTTCGGACGGTACGTCGTCCAGGAGGTCCCCGAGATCCAGTTCTTCCAGAGCGGCCCGGGCGGAATCCACGGCCTCGCCCACGTATTCCAGGGCGATTTCGTCGTCGGCGAACAGCCGGGGCAGTTCCTCCATGGTCCGGGCGGCGATCCGGGCGCTGAGCTGCGTCTGTTCCCGGGCGATATCGCCCTCTTCCTTGGCGATCAGTCCCAAACGGAGAAAAATGCCCGCCGCGACCAGAGAGGCAGATCCGATCACGGCAAGCAGAACAGCCGCGGCCCGTCTGCGCCGGGCGCGGTGACGCTGTTCCAGAACGTCGGGGTGGATCCCCAGGACGGAGGCGGTGATGCGTACCGTCTCGTAACGGAGGGCACGGCGGCGCAGAGCGCGCGTGCTTCCGCGAAGATCGGCGGCGATGGGCTCGATCTTCTCCATCCGCTCACGATGGACATATCCGGCATGATGTGGCGGACCAGCTTTTCCTCGGAAAAATTCTCCGGGAAGGAGTCCGCCGGCTCGCCCTCCACCAGAACGGCGGCGATGTGTTCGCTGTCATGGTTGACCCGGAAGTAAGCCAGCCGGTCCAGGATCCCGGGGTGGGATTTTGCCTCCGGGGAGCACAAAACGACCAGGAATCGGCTGTCGTCCAGCAGCTGCCGGACGGGCGTATCCACGGGGGAGCCGGTGGCATCCACCGAGATCCGGCGCTGATAGTCGCTGCCGGCCGCCACCGCGGGCGGCCGGTACCGGCGGAGACTGTCTGCCAGACGCTCCGCGGTCCCGGCGTCGCCGGGGGCGGAGATCACGCAGATATCGTATTGCGGCATGAAACGTATCCTCCCCGGAACGGAAATGACAGGAATTACAGACCGGCCTGCAGCTTTTGCACCTCCGGGAGTTCTTCCAGAGCGGCGTAGAACGCGGGGGTGTAGGGTTCCGGTGCGAGATCGGGGGAGACGAGCGCGAATTCACCCAGTAAGGGGCTTTCAAAGGTCACGGTCTGGGTGATGGAGGAGTAGCGGACCAGGAAAGCGGTCAGCGTACCGTCGGCGTTCCGGAACACGGCGTAAACGGGCCGGCTTTCCCATGCGGCGGGAAGCTGGAAAGAAAAGCGGACGGCGACCGTTCCGCCGTTCAGCCGGGAGATGGGCATGCCCCCCTGTATCGCGGAGAGGACGAAGACGTTTTCCGCAGCGGAAGGGGTGACTGCTGTCTGGATGCTCTCCGGTTCGCTTTGGGCGGAAACGCGGCCCTCGCTGCCGTCGGGATCGGCATTCCCCCCGGGATCGTCCGACGGATCCTCGGCCGGAGTGGCCGGACGGATGACATAGGTACTGCTGCCGTACCGGACGGAACCGGCGCCGGCGCCGCCCAGGATGCCGCTGCCGGTAAAACTGGTGGAGGTGGGGGACGCCGTGCCGCCGCCCCAGGGCGCGTCGCAATCAAACAGGAAGACGATCCGAACGCAGTAAACGTCATCCGCGGGAATACGGCCAACGAGCTCGTTGATCATGGGGTGTGATGCCGTGTATCCTTCGCTCTCCGTATCGTATTTGATCAGAAGCTTCTGGCCGTTGCGATAGAACGTTCGGCTCAACACATGATCGTCTGATTCGTGCAGCACGTCAACGATGACTAATACAGGTTCCAGCTTGGAATCGTTTTCACGCAGAGATCGAACAATGGACTCGATATCACCCAGATCCAGGGAATAGTGCCCGTCGCTGTATGCAGCCGTGCAATGATCCGGTTGATCGATGGATTTATTCAGCCAGCTGTCTTCGTACTGGGAAACGCCGAGTTCAGCGGCAAGAAAACTGGTGCTGGGTCCCATTGTAACTTGGGAAATGAAAAGGGGAATGGCCGGATCGCCGGATTCGGAGACGGTGGTTGCCTCTTCCGGGGAGATGTGAAGCGGCGACAGGGACGCGCCGGTGATCCCGGCGTAATCGTACACGAGGGGATATCCGTACGTTATCGCTGTATGGGCCCCGAGAGAAGCGGTTTCGGAAAAAAGGAAGACGCCGGATTTCAGAGAAAGAGTTCCGAAGATCTCATCGTCTGCGGCGGGAGCGTCGTCGGATCCGCTGCGGAACCCGGTGACAGCGCCGGTGATGGTGCTGGCGATACTGTCCGTGTATTCATCATAGAGCTGCGTGAAGTACATCATAACGGACCCGTGAATGCGGATATTCCGGAACGCAGCCTTATCATGGATCACGAGCTCCGTTGTACCGTTTTTTGAGATGAGGTTTTCGATGGTCTGCTGTCCGCAGAGATAGAGAGACTTGCTGTCATAGAAAGACGTTTTGTCAAGGTTCAGCGTGTTGATGGTGCCGCTGCCCAGGATCGCCATCTCAGAAAACGCAAAGGTCAGATCCGTATCGGCGATGGAAGCCGGAGAGGTGACGACACACCAATGGCCCGAAACCCTGCCGGCCCCGGTGAGAGAACAGTCGGGACCGTGGGCGTTGAGCCGACCGTTTCCCTGAATGCTGCCGTCCACATGCAGCTTCCCGGTGCCCTCCACGGTGATGACGGGACAGATGGTCTTGCCGCCCTCGATGCTCTTTATAGAACGGAGATCCACCGAGGCGTTTTCCTCAATGATCAGCCGGGCGCCGTCTCCGATGGTCAGATACCCCGTCGTCTCCTGATATGTGTCTTTATTCTGGATATTCGCGTTCATGCCTCCGTTGGGATAGTGGTTCACCGCCCCGGTTTCCGGGTCATAGTCCGCGGCGCTGGAGGGAAGGATCAGGGAGGCGTTTTCCGGGATCACCAGGGTGACTCCCGTGACCGTATAGTTTTCGTCCAGGATACCCGGCACCTGGCCGTTCAGGAGAAGATAATCGCCGTTTTCCTGCTGCTCGAACAGAGCGACGCTGCCCTCGCTGTTCAGCTCATCCATCGTCATCAGGGAGACGGGGCCGGTGAGCTTGTCTACCAGCAGGATCCCCGTCCCGGCGATCCTGGTCATGATGTCCGAGGCGATCTCTTTGACGTGATTGATCCCGGCGGCGAGAATGACCAGCTCGCCCTCCGAGGCGATCACCGCGTCGTCGTTATCGTAGTTGACGAGGACAACGGCGCCTTCCTCCGTGATGGGAACGTCAGAGGGAACGTCGATCCCGGCGGCATTCCCATCGGCGTCGTTTCCTTCGGTGACGCCGGCGACGCCGGCTCCGTCGGCCGCATCTCCGGCCGCGGGATCATCGACAAGGTTATTCATAGATAGGGAGAGAAACGCCCCGTCTCCGTCGTCAGCGTCTCCGTCGTCAGCGTCATCGCCGTCAGCGTCATCGCCGTCAGTGTCACCGCCGTCAGTGTCGCCGCCGTCAGCGTCACCGCCGTCAGCGTCATCGTCGTCGGCGTCATCGCCGTCGTCATCGTCATTGGTGTCGCCATCGATGTTCACGGTACGCAGCAGACCGTCCGCATCGCCGCTGTCGGCCGGATCCTCCATCTCGTAAGGGGAGGGATCGGGCAGAGGATCCGTCCCGTCCGTATCACTGGCGTTGACCCTCCCGCTCAGACCGATGGCGAGAAAGGCGCTCAGAGCGAACCCAGCCAGGCTTTTGATCCATGTTTTCATACGGTTGTCCTCCTGCCGCTAAAAAATGGGCTTTTC
>JAFRDL010000124.1 GCA_017411265.1 Oscillospiraceae bacterium
CTCCTCCAGCCCCTGGATGCCCCTGGTCCGGCTCCCCCTGCGCACCCGGACGGACGACGACGTCGCCCGCGATCACGCCAACCAGGGACTGAGCCTGGTCCTGGTGACCGTGGGAGCCTCCATCCTGGGCTCGGTATCGGGCCTGTTCTCCCTGGCGGGAATGGCCTTCGCGATCTTCGGCATGGTCAAGGGCATCGGCAACGTGCTCAAGGGAAAGAAGGAGCCGCTGCCGCTCATCGGCAACTGGAAGCTCATCAAGTGACCGGGACAAAGGAGGCAGAAAATGGCAAAAGTATTTTTTACCCGTGAGATCACCCCGGAAAAGGTGGTGGAGATGTACCGCGCCCTGGGCGTGACGCTGCCCGGCAAAGTGGCGGTGAAGGTCCACTCCGGGGAAAAGGGCAACCAGAACTTTCTCCGGCCGGAATTCTGGCGGCCCATGGTGGAGGAGGTCCGGGGCACCGTGGTGGAGTGCAACACCGCCTACGGCGACGCGGTCATGGGCGTGCGGGACCACACGGACTCCCACCGCAAACTGCTGGAGCACCACGGCTGGTGCCGGGCCTTCCCGGTGGACCTGATGGACGCCGAGGGGCCGGACGTGGTCTGGCCCGTGCCCAACGGCAAGGTCCTGAAGGAGAACCACGTGGGGAAGGATATCCTGGATTACGACTCCATGCTGGTCCTGGCCCATTTCAAGGGCCATCCCATGGGCGGCTACGGCGGCGCTCTCAAGCAGCTGAGCATCGGCTGCGCCTCCAGCCGGGGCAAGGCGCTGATCCACTCCGCCGGCGTCACCGACGACCGGTTCGAGACCTGGAAAAAGCACGCCGGGAAGGACGTCTTCTGCGAGGCCATGGCGGACGCCGCCTCCACGGTGGCCGGCCACTTTGCGGGGCGGATCGCCTACATCAACGTGATGAAAAACCTCTCCGTGGACTGCGACTGCGTGGCCCAGGCGGAGGACCCCTGTATGGCGGACATCGGTATCCTGTCCTCCCTGGACCCCGTGGCCATCGACCAGGCGTGCCTGGATCTGATCTATGCCGCCAAGGACGACCCGGGCCAGGCCCATTTCCTGGAGCGGGTGGAGAGCCGCCACGGCGCCCACACCATCGAGGCCGCGGCGGAGCTGGGCTTCGGCAGCCGGGAATACGAGCTCGTTGAGCTGTGAGGCCCGTCCCCGATTGACAAGCCGGGGAAAATATGGTATGTTTTGAGCAGGAAAAGAGCGGATGCGGATCATACTTATGACTCGCATCCGCTCTTTTTGCGGAGGTATGACATGGAAAAGATCTTTGGAAAGAAATGGCTGGCGGACACCGCCGTGGAGCTGCTGGGCAGCGTCCTCACCGGCATCGCCGTCTATAACTTCGCCGTCCCGGCGGGCTTTCCCATGACCGGGTTTTCCGGCCTCGCGCTGATCGTCTTCCGGCTGTGGAAGCTGCCCATCGGCTGGACGACCATCGTGCTGAATATCCCGGTGGCGATCCTGTGCTACCGGCTGCTGGGGCGCGGGTTTTTCTTCCGCTCCCTGCGGTGCATGGTCCTGTCGTCCCTGTTCATCGACTATGTGGCTCCGCTGCTGCCCCTTTACCAGGGCGGGCGGCTGTTGGCCGCCATCTGCACCGGCGTTCTGGGCGGCATCGGCTACGCTATGATTTACCTGCGCAACTCCTCCACCGGCGGGTCGGACTTCGTCATCATGTCGGTGAAGGCGGTGCGGCCCCACGTGCAGCTGGGCAGGATCATCTTCGTCACCGACGCGTGCATCATCCTTCTGGGCGGGATCATTTTCCGGGACTTCGACGGAGTGATCTACGGCCTCATCATCGATTACATCTACGCCATCGTCACCGACAAGATCATGTACGGCATGAACGCCGGCAAGCTGGCTCTGGTGGTGACGAGCCACGGCAAGGCCACCGCCGACAAGATCGACGAGCTGGTGGGCCGGGGCACCACCATCATCGAGGCGAAGGGAGGCTATCGGCAGGACCACCGGGACGTGGTGATGTGCGCCTGCTCCACCAAGGAGATGATCACCGTGGAACGGGCGGTGAAGGCTGTGGACCCCAGCGCTTTCACCGTGATCCTGGAATCCAATGAGGTGCTGGGCGAGGGCTTCAAAAACTTCCGGGTGGCGGAAAAGGTGGAGTAAAAGGGAAAAAGGGCCGGCGAAAAGCCGGCCCTTTTGGCGGGAAACGGAGGGAAAGCCAACGATCGCGGGGATTCGCCCGCCTGCGGGCGGGCCAGGTCGCGGCTCTGGAGCGCCCCCGGCGCTCCATTCACTCCCGCTCCCCTTCGAATCCCCAACGAAAGATTTTCAAATAACAAAACCGCCCTTTGAGGCGGTTTTGTTATTTGGTGACGTAAGCGGGGATTCGAACCCCGGACGCGCCGGGAAAGGGCGCGTCCCGCGCGGCGGGGGATGTCCCCATCGGCTCCCGCCCTGCGGGCGGAACCGCCGAGGGATGACAAGTGGGTCCGGGGTTCTGCCGGCCGGATATTAAAAAACAGTCCCCGCCCGAAGGCGGAGACTGTTTTTTGGTGACGTAAGCGGGGATTCGCCCGCCTGCGGGCGGGCCAGGTCGCGGCTCTGGAGCGCCCCCGGCGATCCATTCACTCCCGCTCCCCTTCGAATCCCCAACGAAAGATTTTCAAATAACAAAACCGCCCTTTGAGGCGGTTCTGTTATTTGGTGACCCAGCGGTGATTCGAACCCCGGACCCACTGCTTAAAAGGCAGGTGCTCTGCCTGCTGAGCTAC
>JAFRDL010000125.1 GCA_017411265.1 Oscillospiraceae bacterium
CCGCAGCCGGCCAGAGCCAGGACCATGGTCAGAGCCAGGACCAGAGCCAGAACCTTTTTCAGGGAATTGCTCATGTTTGTTCTTTCCTCCTCTAAAAATGATTTCTTACTTTTTTATTAAACGCTGTTGCGCGCTAATAAACAAAAAACTTATGGGGAACGGCCTTGCTTTGCCCCACAGGGCAAAATCAAGGCCTACCTATTTTATACAACAGGTTGTCCGGTTGTCAACCTTTAATTGCCGGTTTCTCCCGGGAAGAACCTTATTTTTTTCCAAATTGTGAACAATTTTCCTCTCCGGCCCCGCCGGATCCGCTTCCGCCCTTTCCTCCGGGCTTCGCCGGAGCCTCCGGCCGGAACGGTTTCCGGTCCCGGAGGGACGCGCAGAGCACCGCGGCGGCGAGCGCCGTCAGGGCCATCCCGCCGGTCATCAGGGCGTATCCCCGGGCGGCCAGGTCCGCGTGGCGCTGGACGTAATACTCCATGTACCCGGCCAGTCCCAGCCCTCCCAGGGTCATGAGCCAGCACAGGCACGGCTTCCAGCCGAAGCCGTTTTTCTTTATGGACCGGACGCCGAGCCAGACCGCCGCCCCGAAGACGGCGGCGCCGCACAGCACCTGGGGCAGGTGGACGAAGCCGTTGAAGCGGAAGAAATCGGCGTCGTAGCGGGTGGAATCCAGCACCGCCTGGGCCGCGCCGTACAGCGCCAGGAACAGGGCGAACACCCGGCCGCTCACGCCCTCTCCGGTGCGGCGGGCCCGGCGGGTCAGGACCAGGAACACTGCGCACAGCGCCAGCGCCAGCGCCCAGGCCGCCATGGCCTGGAAGAAGAAGGTGGCGAAGCGCCACTCCGTCACGCCGGGGGAGATCACCGTCAGCGCGGCGAAGGGCAGCCGCTGCCGCTCCGGATCCTCCACCAGGAACTTGCCCCGGTCGGAGAGATCGTACAGGGAGCCCAGCCGGCCCACGCCGATGCCCAGGGCCGCCGCGGGCGCCATGGCGTCCAGCAGGTCCCCGGGGCGGGTCACCAGGCCGGCCCCCCAGGCCAGCAGCACCGCCAGCGCCGTGCCGGCAAAGGCCCCCGCCAGGGAGAAGCCCCCCTGGAGATAGTTCGTCATGGCCTCCCGGAACCCGGTGTACAGCAGCGGGTGGCAGAACCAGTGGACCAGCCGCGCCGCCACCAGGGAGAAGAGCACCGCCGCGGGAAACACCGCCGCCGGCTCCCGGGGATCCCGGCCCCGGGCCATGTGCAGGCCGAGGGTGCCCAGCATGGTGCATGCCGCCCCCAGCGCGGTGAGCACCGCGGGCCATGTGATGACCGTTTTTCCGATGATGACCGCCGCCCAGCTCATGCCGCCCCTCCTTCCGGAAGCGCGCTGGCAAAGCACAGCACGTCGCTCACCGGCCGCTCCATGTGGAATTCCGGCACGTTCATCAGCTGTCCGCCCAGGATCACCTCGGCGGTCTGGCCGCCGTCCATGTTGTACGCCATGACGCAGCCGTGGTCGATCATCAGCTGGGCCGCCTCCCGGCCCGTGAAGCGGTAATACCCGTTGGAGCCGCTGTTGCCCGCCAGGAACAGGTAGTGGAGATGGCCCACCTGGCTGAGAACGGCCCGGGAGTAGGTCTCCCGCAGTTCCCCCCAGGGATAGTCCCAGGGGATGTTGATCTGCCCGTTCTCCACCAGCACGGGGCCGAAGGCCACGGAGAAGAGGATGTCGTTCTCCCGGACGTAGTTGTCCGCCTGGGTCCAGTTGGTGATCTCGTTCCGGTGGACGAAGAGCATGTCCCCGTCCCGGTTGAAGAAGCAGGTGTCGGCGTACCAGCCGGACACCAGAGAGATCAGCCCGTCGTTCACGTGGACCCCGTCGGTGCGGTGGGCGTAGAAGTCCCCGCTCACCGCCGCCACGGCGTTGTCCTGCCAGGCCAGCATGGTGGCGGGCATCTGCACCGGGGAGCCGTACTGGTCCCCCGCCAGCTTTCGCCGCAGCTGGGAGGGATCGGCGAGCTTCACCTCACACCAGGTACAGACCCGGTCTCCGCTCAGCTCCTGCCAGGTGAGGACCAGGATGGTCTCGTCGTAATAATACCTCACCAGGCTGCCGGGGCGCAGCACGGTCTCCGGGGTCCAGCCCACGATGACCTCCTCCCCCAGCAGGTCGGAGGCGCCCTCGATCACCGCGAGGACCTCCTCCGGGTCGTCCGTGGCTCCGAAGCCGCTGTCCAGCGGTCTGGAGGGGAGGGCGCCCGCGCTGATCCGGAAGTGCTTGTGGATATAGGTATAGCCCTCCAGGTTTTGCTCCAGGAGGTTGTTGGTCTGCTGGAAAAACCGCTCCTGCACCTCCGGCGCCGTCCGTGGCGCAGCCGCCACCTGGGCCGGGACGAACAGCAGCACCAGCGAAAGGGTCAGCACCGGGAGCAGCACCAGGAGCACGCCCAGCAGGAAGCGGCCCGGACGGAAAGCGTTCTGTTTCCAGCGGGGGGCGTTGTTCTCTTCCGTCATACGCCGCCTCCCTCCGGGATGCCCGACAGGGCGTTCCACAGCGTCTCCTCCGGGACGATGTACCATTCGCCGTTTTCAAAGGCGAGCTGGAGCGTCACCGGGGTGGAGGCCAGATACTCCTCCGGCCGGGTCAGCCGGGCCTTCACCGCCTCTTCCAGGGCGTCCCGGACCACGTTCTCCAGGAACTGGCCGTCCTGGTCGTAGATCTCCGCCAGAGGCCGCTCGTTCACCCATCCGGTGAGGATCTCCTTCACGTCGCCGTCGATGCCCTCGGTGAACACGTCCGGGCGCATGGAGGTGAACTGCACCGTCTGCCAGGCGGTCACGCTGTCGGTCCGGCCCCCCTCGCCCATGGACCAGGCCCAGCTGTGAAGATATGCCTCCCAGATGTCCCGCTCCAGGGGATCCTCCGGCAGCTTGTCCAGCTTCAGGTCCGGTCCGCCCCGGACATAGGAGGAGGCTTCCGCCCACTCGCTGAGGCACAGCGCGTGGAAGAAGCGGGCCGTCGTCTCCGCCGGATCCCCGACGCCGCCCAGGATGGTCACGTCCCGGCCCCGGGACTTCAGCCCCAGGGAAACGGCCAGCAGGGCCGCCGCCGCCGTGAGAAGGCAGAGGAAGACAGCCGCCGTCCGCCGTATACGCAATGTCCGGGCATTCTCCGTCATTTTCTCTTTCTCCTGAACAAAAGTACGGCCAGGGCCGCCGCCGCGGCAAGGACCGGCGCCGCGATCCACCGGGGAGACGCGGCTTCGTCATCCGCCGCCGGGACGGGGGTCCCGGTCGGAGCGGGGGTCGGGGCGGGGGCCGCGG
>JAFRDL010000126.1 GCA_017411265.1 Oscillospiraceae bacterium
ACGAAACCGAAAAACAGGAGGTCATCGATATGAAACGCTCCGTTAAGCTTCTTTCTCTGCTCCTTGTTCTGGCCGTCGCCCTGGGCTTTGCCGGCTACGGCGCATCCGGGAAAAGCGCCAGCACCGCCCCGGCGGCGGCGTACGGAAGCTACGCGTCTTATGACACCGCCTATTCCGAGGCCGCCGACTATGTGGCCGAGGCTCCCATGGCACCCATGCCGGAGCCGGCCGCCGCTCCCGCCGAGGCGATGAGCACAGGGCTTTCCAATCAGAATCAGACGTCCTCCGCCGCCGATATGTCGGAAAAGATCATCTACAACGCCGAGGTGACGCTGGAGACCACCGAGTTCGACGACGCCCTGGAAAAGATCGGCGCCCTGGTCCGTGAGCTGGGCGGCTACATAGAGAGCACCAGCGTCTCCGGCAGCAACTACTCCGCCATCTCCAAGGGAAACACCGGGGTGCGCAGCGCCTACTTCACCATCCGGATCCCCAGCGAGAACTTCAGCCAGCTCACCGGCACTCTCTCCCAGCTGGGAAACGTCCCCAGTTCTCGGACCTATTCCCGGAACGTCACCAGGGAATACTACGATGTGCAGAGCCGTCTGGACGCCTATCGCACCCAGGAAAAGTGCCTGCTGGAGATGCTCTCCATCGCCGAGACCGTGGAGGACATGCTCTCGATCCAGCGGGAGCTCACCGAGGTCCAATACCAGCTGGACTCCCTCACCGGCACGCTGCGCTACTATGACAACCAGGTGAGCTACTCCACCGTGGATCTCTCGGTGAAAGAGGTCCGGGAGTACACGCCCGAGCCCACCATCAAGCTCACCTACTGGGAGCGGATGGCCCGCGGGTTCCGCACCTCCCTGAAGGAAACCGGAGAGTTCTTCACCGACCTGTTCCTGTGGCTCGTCACCTCTCTCCCCTGGCTGGTGCCTCTGGCCGCCGTGATCTGGCTGGCGGTCCACCTGATCCGCCGCCGCATCCGCCGGAATCCGGAACGGGCGAAGGCCGCCGCGGAGCGCCGGGCCGCCCGGAAGGAAGCGCGCGAGCGCCGCAGGGCCGCCCGGAAGGGAAAGAAAGCCCGCTCCCCGTCCCCCGAAGAAAAGAACGAATAAGCGTCCTCCCTCCCCTGCCCCGCGGGTCTCCCGCGGGGCGTTTTCTCTGTCCGGAGAAACTGGAAAAAAGCACAAAAAAAGTGAAGATTTTTCTACATTTTTACTTGACCCGGGCCGGCAGTTGTGTTAGACTGTCTCTACCTGTCGGCCGAGAGGTTTATTTTTTGTGCTCTTCGGCCCATACAGGGAGGCATGCGCGTGAAACAGCGCGTAAATATGACAAGGAGGTGCCGAAAAAATGGCGAAAGCAGGTTCGCGGATCAAGATCACCTTGAGATGCAGCGAGTGCAAGCAGCGGAACTACAACACCATGAAGAACAAGAAAAATTCTCCCGAGAAGATCGAGATGAACAAGTATTGCCCCTTCTGCCGCAAGCACACCAAACACGTGGAGACGAAGTAACGCGGGAGGATAGAAATGGCTAACGAAGAAAAAAAGCCCGTTGTCCCTCAGGCAAAGGGCGCGGCCGTCAAACGGACGGACAAAAAGCCCGGCTTCTTCGCCCGTGTGAAGAAATGGTTCCGCGACATGAAGAGCGAGCTGAAAAAAGTCGTCTGGCCCACGCCGAAGCAGTTTACCAAGAACACCGCCGTCGCTCTCGTAGTGATGTTTGCCGCGGCGATCGTTCTGTGGGGCTTTGATTCCCTGGCATCCGCCGCGATCAAGGCGCTGATCACATTGGTGGGCTGAGATGTCCGAAAACGCAAAATGGTATGTGGTCCACACATACTCCGGTTATGAGAATACCGTCGCCGAGTCCATCAAAAAGGCAGCGGAAAACCGGCAGATGCAGGATCTGATCCAGGACGTCAACATCCCCATGGAGACGGTGGTGGAACGCACCGAGTCCGGGGAGAGCAAGGAAGTGACCCGGAAGGTATTTCCCGGTTACGTGCTGGTGAAGATGATCCTCACCGACGAGAGCTGGCATCTGGTCCGCAACAGCCGCGGCTGCACCGGATTCGTGGGTTCCGACGGAAAGCCGGTCCCCCTCACCGAACAGGAGATCCTGGATCTCGGTGTGGAACGCCGGGAGATCTCCGTGGGCTTCGAGATTGGCGATACCGTCAAGATCGTGGACGGCCCGCTGGAGGGCTTCCTCGGCACGGTGGACGAGCTGGATCCCGAGGGGAACAGCGTCCGCCTGATCGTCTCCATGTTCGGCAGGGAGACGCCGATCGAGCTGGAGCTTGACCAGGTCGAGTCGGTCAAAGAAGATTAATTGAAAGAGGTGCAATTCAATGGCACAGAAAGTAGTCGGTTACGTCAGATTCCAGGTTCCCGCCGGCAAGGCCACCCCGGCGCCCCCCGTGGGCCCCGCCCTGGGCCAGTACGGCGTGAACATTTCCCAGTTCACCAAGGATTTCAATGAGCGCACCAAGGGCGACATGGGCATGATGATCCCCGTGGTCATCACCGTGTACTCCGACCGCAGCTTCACCTTCATCACCAAGACCCCCCCGGCGGCCCTGCTGATCAAGAAGGCCTGCGGCATCGAGACCGCCTCCGGCGTGCCCCAGCGCGACAAGGTCGCCACCATCAGCAAGGAAGACGTCCGCAAGATCGCCGAGCAGAAGATGCGCGATCTCAACTGCACGGACATCGAGGCCGCCATGAGCATGATCGCCGGCACCTGCCGCTCCATGGGCGTTGTTGTCGGAGACTGACGGTCCAAACGTGGGAGGAAGTAACCTTCCGAAAAACCACTATTTAGGAGGAAAATCAAGTGTTCAGAGGTAAGAATTATAAAGAGAGCGTCAAGCTCATCGATAAAAGCGTTCAGTACGAGCCCGCCGAGGCGTTTGACCTGGTCACCAAGACGTCTCGGGCCAAGTTCGACGAGACCGTCGAGCTCCATGTGAAGCTGGGCGTCGACTCCCGTCACGCCGACCAGCAGGTCCGCGGCGCCATCGTACTGCCCCACGGCACCGGCAAGACCCGCACCGTGCTGGTGTTCTGCAAGCCCGAGCGCGAGGAAGAGTGCAAGGCGGCCGGCGCCGATTACGTCGGCGGCATGGAGCTGGTGCAGAAGATCCAGGGTGAGAACTGGTTTGATTTCGACGTGGTCATCGCCAGCCCCGATATGATGGGCGTGGTGGGCCGTCTCGGCAAGATCCTGGGCCCCAAGGGCCTGATGCCCTCCCCCAAGGCGGGCACCGTGACCCCCAACCTGGTGCAGGCCATCAATGAGGTCAAGGCCGGTAAGATCGAGTATCGTCTGGACAAGACCAACATCATCCACTGCCCCATCGGCAAGGTCTCCTTCGGCCCCGAGAAGCTGCAGGACAACTACAACGCTCTGATGTCCGCCATCATCCGGGCCAAGCCCGCCGCGGCCAAGGGCCAGTATATCCGCAGCTGTGTCACCGCCACTACCATGGGCCCTGGCATCAAGATCAACGCGCAGAAGCAGCTTTGATCCATACGAAGCTTAAAACGCCGGACGATCGTCCGGCGTTTTTTTTGATTCGTTTACAATTCTTTTATACTTTTTTCAGTTTCATTTAAGATTGACGGCGTACAATGCATCCAGAAAACCGGAAAAAGGGTTTCCCTGTGAAATAAAAGGAGTGACCGACATGTACGAAGATCCCCATACCGACACCTCTCCGGAGACGACGGCCGAGCCCGCGGAGAGCTCGCCCGCTCCGGCAGCCGGCCCGCGGGAAGCGGCCCCGCCGGCGGAAGAAAAGAAGAAACGCAGCCGGTCCGACGGACGGATCGTCGCTCTGGCCCTGGCCTGCCTGGTCCTGGGCGGCTGTCTGGGCGTAGGCGGCATGCTGCTGGCCTCCCGGGGCGCCCGGGCGGAGGCGCCCGTCACGGACAGCGTGACCCCTGCCCCCGAAAAGAGCACGGAAGCACCCGCCGCGGCAGCGGTCCCGGACCCCACCGAGGCTCCAACGGCGGTCCCGACCATGAAACAGACCGATCCCGATGAGAAAACGGAGGAAGCGAAGAGCGGCGCCGTTTTGCCCGCCGCGCCCGGTTCCGGTCAGCTTCTCACCGCAAAGGAGGTTTATGCGGACAATGTGAACTCCACCGTGGGCATCACGACCTCCATCACCACCAACTACTGGGGGTACCAGACCACCTCTGCCGCCTCCGGCTCGGGCTTCATCCTGACGGACGACGGGTACATCCTTACCAATTACCATGTGGTGGAGGATTCCAACTCCGTCACCGTCTCCACCTTCGACAACAAGAGCTATGACGCAAAGATCGTCGGCTACGACGAGAGCAACGACATCGCCGTGCTGAAGATCGACGCCGAGGGCCTGACCCCCGTCATTCTGGGCGACTCCGACGCTCTCAGCGTGGGCGACACTGTGCTGGCCATCGGCAATCCTCTGGGAGAGCTCACCTTCAGCCTCACCCAGGGCATCGTGAGCGCCATTGGCCGGGAGGTCACCTTCTCCTCCGGCGTGACCATGGCGCTGATCCAGACCGACTGCGCCATCAACTCCGGCAACTCCGGCGGCGCGCTGTTCAACCTGTACGGCGAGGTGGTGGGCATCACCAACGCCAAGTACTCCGGCTCCTCCGGCAGTTCCGCTTCCGTGGACAACATCGGCTTTGCCATCCCCATCAACCGGGTCAAGAATATCGTGGAAAGCATCATCCAGTCCGGTTATCTCGTCAAGCCCTACATCGGCGTCTCCGTGTCCACCGTCTCTCAGGAGCTGATCAACTACGGCATCCCTGAGGGCGCCGCGATCCGGGCCGTCAGCGAGGACTCCCCCGCCCAGGAGGCCGGACTCCGGGTCAACGACGTGATCACCGCCGTGAACGGCAGGGAGATTGCCTCCAGCCACGAGCTGGTGACCGTGATCGCCCAGTGCAGACCCGGCGACACGCTGGAGCTCACGGTCTACCGCCAGGGAGAGAACGACCTTATCTCCATTGCCCTCACCGTGGGCGAGCAGCGGCAGGACGCCAATCCTCCCGCGCCCGCCGAGAGCGAAAAGAATACCCAGGATTCCCAGAACGGCGGATACGAAAGCTACGGCGGCGGTTTCCCCTTCGGCTTCGGATTCGGCGGCTGGGGCTGATGCCCGGCGGCAAACAGGAAAAAAGAGCCTCTCAGAGGCTCTTTTTTCTGTTTGCGGATCCATTATTCAGAGGCAGCAGGGAGATAGTACTCCACCAGCAGATCCACGCAGGCGTCGTAGCTCTTCATGCCCCGGTCATCCCCGTAGGTCTCCAGGAACACCTCGTACACCTTGTCGTGGACCTCCGCCACCTTTGTTTCATACTGTGCCCAGTAGGCGTTGTGCGCCGCCAGATCCCGGCGGACGTCTGCGTTCAGCGTGCCGGCGATTTCGCGCCACGCCTCATGGTCCGTCCCGTGGAGAGCGTTGCCCAGATAGATGTAGGCCATCAGGGCGGCGGAGTATGTATACGCCGGGTCCCCGTCCTCCATACAGGCCAGGATCCCCACGAAGTTGGCCTCGTCCTCCCGGGCCACCCCCCGCTGATGGGCCAGCTCGTGGGCGATAGTGGCCGGGATCAGCGCCATGGGGCAGTCCACGTTCACGTTGGCCTCCGCCGTATAGGGGAAGAAAAAGCCCGTGGTGTTCGTCAGGCTCATGCAGCGGGAGAAGACCACGGGCTTGGCCCGGAGGTCCGGTCCGGCCAGCACCGGGAAGCTCTCCTCCGCGGCGTGGTACAGCGTCTCCGAACGGTCAAAAAGCGCTGTGAGGTCCGCGGTGAACACGCCGTCCGCGTCCCGCTCCACCTGCGGGGAATACTCGTTGGCAAGATCGGCAAAATACGCCGTCACCGTCTCCAGCTCCTCGGCGGAAACGGGGCGGTCCCGGAGGCCCGCCTGCTGGGAAAAGCGCCCGGCGTAATAGAACACCCCCCACCACAGGGAGAAAAGGCCGAAGAGCACCGATCCCATGGTGAGCAGCGAGACCGCCCAGCGGAAAAGGGCCGCGCCGCCGTGCCGACGTACAAGGCAGATCGAGCCCTGAACGAGAAAGCAGATCCCCATGAGGATCCACCCGGCGATGATCCACTCTGCCGCGGAAAACCGGACCAGGGAGAAGACTCTCCCTGCCCAGCGGTGCCAGGGGCGCACCAGGGTCCGGCAAAGAAGGTCCATCCACGCCCGGTTTTCCCGGGTGGTGAAGTATACCCCCAGCCAGGCCAGGGACAGGATCAGCAGGGTATGCCGCACGGGGCACAGGCGCCACCAGCGGCCGAGCCATGTTCTGTTTTTCTCACGCGTTTCCATGGCCACAGTGTACCTGAATCTCCCGAAAAGCGCAACCGGAAATCCCCTCCAAACAAAAGCGGCCCGCCGATACCGGCAGGCCGTTTTTTTGTTAAAAGAGCAGCGCCGTGGCGATGCCGAAGTACACCAGCAGGGACAGGGCGTCCACGATGGTGGTGATCAGCGGGCTGGCCATGACCGCGGGGTCAAAGCCGATCTTTCTTGCCAGCATGGGCAGGGAGCAGCCCACCACCTTGGCGATCATCACGGTGATGGCCATGGTGACACAAACCACCGCCGCCACGATCACCGTCACGTCCGTGTTGCCCAGCAGCAGCCGGTCGATGAGCATGATCTTGGCGAAGCAGGCGGCCGCCAGGGTCACACCGCACATGACGGCGGTGCGGATCTCCTTCCAGATCACCCGGAGGATGTCCCGGAACTCCAGCTCCCGAAGGGAGAGGGCGCGAATGATGGATACGGATGCCTGGGACCCGGAGTTGCCGCCGGTATCCATCAGCATGGGAATGAAGGCGGTAAGGGCCACCTGGGCGGCCAGCGCGTTTTCAAAGCTGGTGATGATCATGCCCGTAAAGGTGGCGGAGATCATCAGCAGCAGCAGCCAGGGGATCCGGTGCTTGTAGAGATCCCAGGGATTGGAGCGGACATAGGTCTTCTCCATGGGGGTCACACCGCCCATGAGTTCCATATCCTCGGTGGTCTCCTCCTCCAGGACGTCCATGGCGTCGTCGAAGGTGACGATACCCACCATCCGACCGTCGTCGTCCACCACCGGCAGGGCCAGGAAGTTGTACCGGGAGAGCATCTGCGCCACCTGCTCCTGGTCGGCGCGGGTCTCCACGCTGATGACGTTGGTCTCCATCAGGCTGTCCACCGTGACGGAGTCGTTTTTCGCCAGCAGGAGATCCTTTACCGATACCGTGCCCAGCAGTCGGTCGTCCGCCGTGACATAGCAGGTGTAGATGGTCTCCTTGTCCACCGCGGAGCCGCGGATGCGGGTGAACGCCTCCCGGACGGTCATTTCCGGCCGGAGCGACACATACTCCGTGGTCATCATGGCGCCGGCGGACTGCTCCGGATAGCGCAGAAGGGCGTTGATGTCCTTCCGCATGTCCGGATCCGCCGCGGCCAGGATCCGCTGGACCACGCCGGCCGGCATATCCTCCACCAGATCCGCGGCGTCGTCCGCGTACATTTCGCTGATCACCTGACGGAGCTCTGCATCGGAAAAGCTGCGGATCAGCGTCTCCCGGCACTCGTTTTCCATCTCGGCAAAGCTTTCCGCCGCCAGGTCCCGGGGGAGCAGCCGGAAGAGGCGGGCCGTCTCATCCGGTTCGGTCTTTTCCAGGACCCATGCCACGTCCGCGGCGTTCATGGTGACGAGAACGTCACGGACGGAATTGTACTTCTTTTCCTCCAGCAGCTTCTGGAGGGTCCTTTCCATGGTTACGGTCTTTTCGGCCATTGGTCATTCCTCCTGTTCTTTTTGAGATACAAGATGGAAGTCCGGCTTGGCCGACGGACACTAACAGGCGGAAGGATCGGGGCATAACCCGGGTCCGTCCGGCCCGTATGAATCCGCCGATGTGCCGCTGGTACTTCCGGTGTCCACGATTCTTCCTCCTTTCAAGTGATCCGTATTTATTTATATATAAAAAACACGCCTCCCGGCAAAGCGGGCGGCGTGTTCCATCCGAAGGACTTACAGGGAAGCCTTCGCCTTCTCGCACAGAGCGGTGAACGCTGCGGCATCGTGGATCGCCATCTCGGAGAGCATCTTGCGATTCATGTCGATGCCGGCCTTCTTCAGGCCGTGCATGAAGGTGGAATAGTTCATGCCGTTGAGCTTGCAGCCGGCGCTGATGCGGGTGATCCACAGCTTGCGGAAGTCGCGCTTCTTCAGCTTACGTCCCACGTAAGCGTAGCGCCCGGACTTCATCAGCTGTTCATTGGCCATCTTGAAGTGACGGGACTTGCTGCCCCAGTAACCCTTGGCGAGACCAAGCTTTTTATTTCTTCTCTTGCGCGTCATCATCGCGCCCTTAACTCTGGCCATTGTTCAGTCCTCCTTATTTATACGGGATCATGCGCTTGATCGTGGACTCGTTGGTGACGTCCGCGTAGGCGCCCTGACGGAGGCCCCTCTTGCGCTTGGTGGATTTCTTGTTGAGAATGTGGCTCTTGTAAGCGTGCGCACGCTTGACCTTGCCGGTCTTGGTGAGATTGAATCTCTTCTTCGCGCCGCTGTGAGACTTCAGCTTCGGCATTACGAATTATCTCCTTTACTTTTTTTAGACTGCTTTTCGGGGGCTTTGGGAGAGAGGAACATGAACATGTTCCGTCCCTCCAGCTTGGGGTTTTTGTCCAGGGTGGCGATCTCGGAGCACTTGGCGGCAAAGCTGGTGAGCAGCTCCTCACCGATGTTGGTGTGAGCCATCTCCCGGCCGCGGAAGCGCACAGTGACTTTCAGACGATCCCCATCCTTCAGGAATTTCTGTCAGTTCTTCAGCTTAGTATTGAAGTCGTTCTCTCCGATGCCCGGGGACATACGTATCTCCTTGACCTCAATGATGCGCTGGTTTTTGCGGGCTTCTTTTTCCTTTTTGGTCTGCTCAAAACGGTACTTGCCGTAGTCCATGATCCGACACACAGGCGGCTTGGCCTGCGGGGAGATCAGCACCAGGTCCAGTTCCCGTTCCTCGGCGATCTGCAGTGCCTGCTCGCTGGGCATCACGCCCAGCTGCTCGCCCTCTTCACTGATCAGGCGGACCTCCGGCTCACGGATCTCTTCGTTGAGCAAATGATTCTGGATAGCGATCTTCAAACACCTCCGAAATGTGTCGCGGCGCTTTCGCGCCTGAGCCCTGAATGCGAAAAAGCGGATACGCAAGCCGTATCCGCACAAAACTCCCCCTGTGCCCAGGGGAGGAAACGTGTTGACCTCGGCGCGCTCAAAGCGGCCGGGTGAGGCCGGATACGGTCTGCTTTCTTTTCAGCCTTTGTATTATACACAGCAGATATCGCCGTGTCAAGCAAAAAAACACACCCGATCGTGTTTTTTTCAGGGGGCGGGACAGAGTCCCGTCCCCTGCTGCCTGCCGGGATGGCAGTCTCACCACTTCCAGCGTTTTTTTCTGTGGGGCTTCCGGACAGGCGGGTTCTTTTCCGCCTCACTGAGCACCCAGCCGCAAATCAAGAAGAAAACGCCGCCGCAGAAGTAATAATACGCCACCAGATAGGACTCCATGATATTGGAGAGCACCAGCATGAGAACCATCACGGGGATCACCCAGATCTCCGTTTTCAGCCCTACCCTTATGCATTTCACCGCCGTCCTGACAAGCCAGACGCAGTAGAACACCAGTCCGGGCACGCCGAATGCCACACCCATCTGCAGGAATTGGTTGTGGGTGTACATCACATAGTTTTCCTTGTTCTGAAGGTACCCCAGCATGCTCTCCACCGCAGCGGGCGTCACACCGAAGAAGAAATATCTGGGAGAAAGGAATATGGCCTTGACTGCTGCACGCCATATGGGGATACGGCCGCTGAGGCTGGTAAACTCCATTTTTGTACCGTCAATTTGGGTGAGGTACTGGCTAAAGTGCGTCACGCTCTCAAAAAGGCCCAGCACCCCGAACCGGAGGAAATAAAAAGCCGCACCCCCAAGAACGCCGGCCAGTGAGGAAAACAGGATCCGGTTTTTTCCGGGATCACGGCGCCAAACCAGGAAAAAGCAGAAAACGGCAAAGGCCAGAATGCTGGCAAGATATGCGGTGCGGGAGTTGGACAGATACAGCGGGAAAAGCTGTACCAGGGCTGCAAGACCATAGAGGACGCGGAGAATCCCCTTTTTTACCACTGCCATGTAAACGGCCATCAGGAAGAAAACCGATGCAAAGGCGCCGGTGGTATTCGGATTGCAGGCGATACACAGCCCATATTCCTTGTCCATGCCGATCTGACCCCCCGGTACAGACACCACGTCCAGCCGGAAAATGTGGGTCAGCGCCCAAATCATAAACACCGTCTCGACCAGCATGAGGATATGAAAGCCCCACTCGTATACTCTTTTCTCCCTGGGGATCATATACAGCACAAAAAAGCTGATGCAGACATCCAGAAGATACCGGTCATTGGGTCTGAAAAAACTGCGGCCCTGCTGCTTGCCCATGACAAGGATACAGATCAAATACCAGAGGAAGAGAAGCGTCAGCCAGAGACGGTCACCCGTAAAGGCGTTCCTCAGAAACTGCTGTATCCGACACATGGTGCCCCGGAACCGGATGTAGGTAATGAGTACGTACATCAGTGACGCAAGAACTACGGCAAGCGCCGCATACCGGTCGATGGTAAGGGCGAGTTTCGCCAGCCGAGTATCGAACACATAGTTTCCCATGGTGATGAGCAGGTGGAACAGGCCGAGCAGACAGAGCGACCAAGCCAGCGCTTTTTCATACCGAAGCTGAAAAGGCGCCGGCTGCCTGGAGCGAAATGTTTTTTGTTTCATCCAACGTGCCCTCCAGAGATGGTCAGTACGTTCCCGGAGGGACCTCCAGCCCCTTGGCGATCTTCACGATCCGGCTGGTGCCCAGGCGCTCCGCCCCCAGCTCCAGGAACCGCTCCGCGTCCTCCAGCGTGGAAATGCCGCCGGCGGCCTTCACCTTCACGGCAGGGTCGCAGTTGGCGCGCAGCAGCGCCACGTCGTCGAAGGTGGCGCCCCCCTTGGAAAAGCCGGTGGACGTCTTGATGTATTCGGCCCCCGCCTCGGAAACGATCTGACACATCCGGATCTTCTCGGCCTCGGTGAGCAGGCAGCACTCGATGATGACCTTCAGCAGCTTGTCGCCGCAGGCGCGCTTCACCCGGCGGATCTCGTCCAGCAGCAGGTCCCAGCACTGGTCCTTCACAAAACAGAGATTGATCACCATGTCGATCTCATCGGCTCCGTTCTGGACGGCGTCGTTGGCCTCAAAGGCCTTGACCACGGCGGTGCTGTATCCGTTGGGGAAACCGATCACCGTGCAGATCTTCATCCGGTCGCCCACGTACCGCTTGGCCCCCGCCACATGGGCGGGCGGGATGCATACGCTGGCGCAGCCGAAGCGAATGGCGTCGTCGCACAGCTCCCGGATCTCCTGGGCGGTGCAGTCCGTCCGGAGCAGGGTATGGTCACAGGCAGCGAGAATATCTTTTATCTCCATAACAAATCCCTCTTTCTTTTCGAATAAGGCGATTATACCACGCGGATCCGGATTTGCCAACTGTCTTGTCATACTCCCCTCTCCAGGCGCATACCCTGTTTTGAGGTGTTACATATGGATGAAATGCGCCAAAACAACCGCGTTCTCCTCTGCGGCGCCCCTGTGGGGGAGGCGGTGTTCTCCCACGAGAGCCGGATGGAGCGCTTCTATACCTTTCCTCTGGAAGTCGTCCGTCTCTCCGGCACGGCAGACCGGCTGAATATCGTGCTGCGGGAGACGCAGCTGGCGTCGATCCGGCCCTCCCGGGCGGGACTGCTGGAGGTCCGGGGCGAGCTGAGATCCTTCAACAACCGCAGCGGGCAGGGGCCCCGGCTGGTGATCTCCGTATTCGCCCGGCAGCTGGAGAGCGCGCCGGAGCCATACTGGGAAAATCTGGTGGAGCTCACCGGAACGCTGTGCAAAAAGCCCAATCTCCGCCTGACTCCCACCGGCCGTGAGATCTGCGATCTGCTGCTGGCCGTGAACCGCCCCTACGGGCGGAGCGACTACCTCCCCTGCATCGCCTGGGGTCAGACCGCCCGGACCGCCGCCGGCTGGTCCGTGGGGCAGCGGCTGGAGCTGCAGGGCCGGTTTCAGAGCCGGGATTATTTTAAAACCCTGGACGGACTGACGGTGCGGCGCACCGCCTATGAGGTCTCCGCCTCCGGTCTGACGGCGATAGACGGCGAATAGAAAACGCCCGCATTCCCTTAGGGAACGCGGGCGTCGCTTCCGTTGATCACTTGTTGTTGAAGATCTTGAAGATGGTGTCGAAGGGATCCTCTCCCTCGTCCTGAGCGGGAGCCGCTGCGGGCTCACGCTGGGCCTCGGCGCGATCCCGGGCGTCGGAGAAAAGACTGGAATCCCGACCTTCTTCCTTCGCCGGGGCGGGGGGACGCTTTTCCTCGAAGCCGGTGGCGATGACCGTGACCACGATCTCGTCCTCCAGGGACTCGTCGAAGCTGGCGCCGAAGATGATGTTGGCCTCGGGATGGGCGGCGCTCTGGACCAGAGTGGCGGCGGCCTCCACATCGTCCAGCCCCATGGTCTTGGAGCCGGTGATGTTGATGAGAACGCCCCGGGCGCCGTCGATGGAGGTCTCCATCAGCGGGCTGGAAACGGCCATCTTGGCGGCTTCCTCCGCCTTGCTCTTGCCGGCGGCCCGGCCCACGCCCATGTGGGCCATACCCGCATCCTTCATCACGGCGGTGACGTCGGCAAAGTCCAGGTTGATGAAGCCGGTGTTCTTGATGAGCTCGGAGATGCTGCTCACGGCCTTGATCAGCACGTCGTCGGCGATCTCGAAGGCATTGGCCAGAGTGACCTTTTCGGGGCTGGCATATTTCAGCCGGTCGTTGGGGATGATCAGGAGGCTGTCCACCTTATCCATCAGCTCGGCCACACCCTGCTGGGCCTGCACCGCCCGGCGCTTGCCCTCCCAGGAGAAGGGCTTGGTGACTACGCCGACGGTGAGGATGCCGGCATCCCGGGCGGCCTCCGCCACGATGGGCGCCGCGCCGGTGCCGGTGCCGCCGCCCATGCCCGCGGTGAGGAAGACCATATCGGTGTCCTCCAGCGCCTCGGCGATGGCGTTGCGGCTCTCCTCCGCGGCCCGCTTGCCGATGTCGGGATCGGAGCCGGCGCCCTGTCCGTGGGTCAGCTTTTCGCCGATCTGGATCTTCTGGGCCGCGCCGGACACGCTCAGTGCCTGCTTATCGGTATTCACGGAAATGAAATCCACGCCGGTGGTCCCGGTGGCGACCATCCGGTTGACGACGTTGTTGCCCGCGCCGCCGATGCCGATGACTTTGATGGTCACAACGTTTTCCGTGTTGTCTCTCTTGATAGCCATTCCATATGCCTCCCACTTTGTTTTTAAGGGATTATATACATAGTTAAGTGTATTTTATAACGATTTTAGTCTTTGGTCAACATCATTATGTAAACTATTTCGGTCAAAAAGCCGGGAAAATTCAATTCCGACGGAGAAAAGTTCAGTCGGGGCTGAAGGTCCAGGTATTTCCGGAGGCGTAATAGAGAGTCCCCGTGTCGTCCCGGGACAGCTTTTCCGTCACATCCCGGAGCAGCGCGATCTTATACGCCATGTCTTCCTGCGTCCCCAGGAAAACGTTGATCCGCCCGTCAAGACGGAGCGAGGGGTTGGAGACGTTCTTCAGATCGATCCATTGAATATAGGGGAGCATCCCCTCCGCCTGGAGGGGCGTGAGGAGAGCGGCGTAGTAGGCCAGACGCGCCTCGTTGTCCCCTTCCACCAGCATCTCCGTCCCCGCGATCACGGTATACGGCTCCAGATTCCGGATCTCGGCATACTTTTCCGCTTCCGTCCGGCTGACGGTGCCCAGGGGCTTTCCGAACCGGTCCAGCAGCCAGTACTCCTCGTCCAGGGACATGTACGCCACCGGGGCGGAGCCCTCCGCCTGGATGATGATCTTGCCGGGCAGCTGACGGCGGATGCTCACCGTGTCCATATAGGGCAGGTCGGAGAAGATCATGCTGGCGGCCTTGAACCGGTCCACGAAGAACAGGTTGGCCCCTTTTTCTACGCCGGAAGCCCGGATGATCTCCTCGTCGGAGTATTCCGAGGCGTTCACCACCTCGATGGAGGACACCCGAAAGAACAGGCTCAGCACCAGCATGCCCACCAGGAACAGCAGCACCAGCGCCAGAGGACCCAGCCAGGCGCTGCGCCGCCGTACTTTATTGTTGGGGGTATTGTTTTCCGTTTCCGCACTCATGGGTATTCTCCTTCTGTGTTCTGCTACTCCCGCCAGACGTCGGCGCCCAGGGCCCGCAGACAGACGTCCAGACCGTCGTAGCCCCGGAGGATGTGGCCGGCGTCGGAAACGACGCTCTCTCCCTCCGCACCCAGGGCCGCGGCCACCAGGGCGGCGCCGCCCCGGAGGTCCGGACTTGTGACGGCGGCGCCGTGAAGTACCGGTACGCCGTTCACCAGGGCCATGGGGCCCCGGAGGAGGATATCCGCGCCGAAGCGGCGCATCTCCTCCGCGTGGCGGTATCGGCCGATAAAGATATTTTCGATGAACATGGCAGGCCCCCGTCCTTTCAGACAGGCCGCCATCAGCAGCGGCGCCGCGTCCGTGGGAAAACCGGGATAAGGCCGGGTGACCACAGCCCCGGGAGAGGCGACGCGCTCCGGAGCGCCGATATGTATCGTGTCAAAGCCGGTGCCCAGCGCACAGCCCATGGACTCCAGGGCGTTGAGCACGGGGACAAGCTTTTTCGGCTCCGTGCCGGTGAGGACGATCTCCCCCCCGGCGCAGGCCGCACAGCAGAGATAGGTGGCCGCCGCGATCCGGTCCGACGGGACACGAAGCCCCGCCCGCGGCCGGGGCGAGAAGCCCTCGATCCGGATCACCGGGGAGCCGGCGCCGGAGATCTCCGCGCCAAGCAGACGGAGATATTCCTGCAGGGTCTCGATCTCCGGTTCCCGGGCGGCGTTGTAGATCACGGTGGATCCCTGCGCCGCACAGGCGGCGATCATGGCGTTTTCCGTCGCGCCCACGCTGGGAAACGGAAAAGGGATCTCTGCCCCCCGGAGCGCCGCTGAGCGGCACTCGATGGCGTCGCCCTCCTCCCGGATCTCAGCACCCAGCAGACGCATGGCCTGAAGATGGAGATCGATGGGCCGGGGACCCAGCTCGCAGCCGCCGGGAACGGAGAGCCTCGCCTCTCCGAAGCGGGCCAGCAGCGGTCCCAGGAAGATCACCGAGGAGCGCATCCGATGCATCAGCTCCCGGGGGATATCGCACCGGCCCGGAGCCGCGGCGTCGATGCGAAGGACGTCGCTCCGGTGCTCCGCGGCGCAGCCCAGGTATCGGAGAATGTCCACCGCGGCGTCCACGTCGCTGAGAGCCGGGCAGTTGAGAAGCTCCGTCTCGTTGGGACACAGCAGCGACGCCGCGATCACCGGCAGCACCGCGTTTTTGGAGCCCTGCACCTTTATGCTGCCCCGCAGCGGCCGTCCGCCGGTCACATGCCAAATACTCATTGTCTCTCCTCCGCACAACAGGTTTCCAGCCCATTCTATGCGAAGGGGAAAAAAGTGTCCGGCTCTCCCCTTTTACCTTCTTGTCAGGGAGAGCACGATGTCCGCGATCTCGCCGGCGGAATCCTCCACGGAGAGAGCGTGCATCCGTTCTCCCATCTCCTCCAGGCGATGGCGCTGCTCAAGCATCCCGCACAGGGCGGAGAGCATGTTCTCCGCGGTGGCATCGCGCTCCAGCAGGACCCGGGCGCCCCCGGCCCGCTCCAGGACGCGGGCGTTCTTCTCCTGATGGTTGTGGACCACGTTGGGAGACGGCACCAGCACCGCGGGCTTTCCAAGGGCGGTGAGCTCCGCCAGGGTGGACGCCCCGCTGCGGCACAGCACCACGTCCGCCGCCGCCATCAGCTGCGGCATGTTGTAAATCTAATCCCGCACCTCGAAGCCCGCTTCCTCCCAGCCGGAGAGGCCGAGGGTCTCCTTCATGTGCTGCGTCATGCTCCGGATGCCCCGCTTGCCCGCGGAGTGGACCAGGTGGAAAGGCCGGTCCTTCATGGCCAGGCCGATCATGGCTCCCACGGTCTTGTTCATCTCCGTGGCGCCGAGGCTGCCCCATACGGAGACCACCAGCGGCTCTTCCGGGTCGATCCCCAGCTCGCTCCTTGCCAGGAGCCTGTCGTTCCGGTAAAAGCCCGGGCGCACCGGCGTGCCGGTGACGAACACCTTGTCCGGGTGCCGGTAATTGGCTCTGGCCTCCTCAAAGCCCACCAGGATCCTGTCCGTGCTTCCCTCCAGCATCCGGGTGGTGAGGCCCGGTTCCGCGTTGCTCTCGTGCACAGCGGTGGGGATCCCCATACGATGCGCGGCGGTGAGGACCGGATAGCAGACGTAGCCGCCGGTGCCGACCACCACGTCGGGGCCGAACTCCCGGAGGATCTTTCTGGCGGTCGGCATGGAGCGGAGCAGGTCCTTCATGGCCTGGACGTTATGCTGGATGCCCTCCGCCGACAGACTGCGGCTCAGGTTGGAGATGGGGATGGTGCGGATCTCATACCCCTCCCGGGGGACAAGCTCCGTCTCCATCTTCCCTTCCGCACCGATAAACAGGAACTCGCTGTCCGGCAGGAGCTCCTTCAGCCGTCCGGCCACGCCGACGGCTGGATTCACATGGCCCGCGGTTCCCCCGCAGGCAAACAGGAACTTCATATCGATATCCTCATATCATGGATTTTTGCCCCGCCCGCTCCGGCGCCGCCGGGATCTCCCGGGACAGGCTGAGAATGATGCCGCATTCGGCCATCTGGATCATCAGCGCGGTGCCGCCGTAACTGAAGAACGGAAGGGAGATGCCCGTGCAGGGCACCAGTCCGGTACACACCGCCACGTTCAGAATCACCTGCAGGGCCAGCATGGTGGTGATGCCGCTGCCCACCAGAAAGCTGTACCGGTCCGCGGCGTGGATGGCCAGATCATAGCCCCGGAGGATGAGCAGCGCGAACAGCACCAGGATCAGCACCGCCCCGATGAAGCCCAGCTCCTCGCAAACTACGGAGAAGATGAAATCGTTATGCTCCTCCGGGAGATAGAGATACTTCTGCCGGCTCTGGCCGAGACCGAGCCCCGCCAGGCCCCCGGAGCCGATGGCATACAGCGACTGTACGATCTGCCAGCCGTCCCCGGTGAGGTCGGAAAAGGGGTCCCGGAAGGAGGCCACCCGGTCCGCCACATAGGGCACCAGGGACACTGCCAGGATACCGCCGACTCCCAGGGCCGCCGCCCCGCCGATAAACCAGTAAAGGCGCACCCCGCCCAAAAACAGCATCGCCGCGCCGATCATCAGCACGATGATCGTGGCGGAGAAGTGGGGCTCCAGCACCAGCAGGACCGCTGCCGCCGCCAGGATCGCGGCAAAGGGCGCAATGCCGTACCGGAAGGTGCGCATCCGATCTCTATATTTGCATATCAGCGTCGAAAAGTAAAGGATAATTGCGATTTTTGTGATCTCTGACGGCTGAAACGTGGTGAAGCCCAGGCTGATCCACCGCCGCGCCCCGTTGACCACGGTGCCCGCGAGCAGCACCGCCGCCAGAGACAGGAGCGCCCCGATCATCAGCGCGCCGGAAAACCGGCGGTACACCGCCATGGGGACGCGGGAGGCGCCGTACATCACACCGATCCCGCCCACGGCGAAGATCGCCTGGCGGGTGAAAAAGTACGCCGGGTCGTGGCCGGTCTCCCCCTGAACGTCGTAGTAGGCGCTGGCAAAGCTGGCGGACAGGACCATGATCACGCCGACGGCCAGCAGGAGGAGCGTGAGAAAGGCAAAGGGAAGATCCGCCTCCCGGGTGGGGGCGGCGGATCTGTGTTCGGCCCGTTTTCCGCGGGCCAGAGTATCGGGCATAAAAGACCTCCGGGTCTCCTCTTAAAAGCTCAGAAGGAATACCGTCCCGTGACTCCCAGGAGGGAGACCACCGCCATCACCAGGGTGACGGAGGCAAACAGGACAAAGATCTCTTTTTCTTTCCATTTCCGGCCCGTCCAGCCGCCCATCTCCAGATGGTGATGGAACGGAGCCATTTTAAAGATACGCTTGCCGTGGGTCAGTTTGAAGTATCCCACCTGCAGGATGTCGGACAGCGTCTCGATGATGGGCATGATACACAGCGGGATCAGCAGCAGCGGCACATCCAGCGCAAAGGCCATGCCCGCGATGGCGCCCCCCAGGAACAGGGAGCCGGTATCGCCCATGAACACCCGGGCGGGATTGAAATTGTACACCAGAAAGCCCAGAAGCGCTCCGGTGATCCCCGCGGAGAAGATCCCCTGAGCCAGGAACTCCTTCCCCCAGCAGAACACGATGGCCGTGAAGCAGAGGAACACGGGGATACAGGTGCCTGCCGCCAGCCCGTCCACGCCGTCGGTGATGTTCACCGCGTTCACCGTACCCACAATCACGAAGGCGGCGAAGATGAAATACAGCGGCTCGGACACGGGGACGTAGGTGTTCCAGAACGGGATGTACAGGTTGGGGCTCAGATATCCGGTGAACCGGAGCAGCAGCAGAAAGGCGATGGCCGCCGCCAGCTGCAGAAGGAACTTGCTCTTGGCTTTCAGTCCCAGGTTCTGCTTGTGCCGGAGCTTTTCATAGTCGTCCAGAAAGCCGATGGCGCCGAATACCAGGCCGAAGAGCAGCACGAAGATGTGGCTCCAGTTTCCCTCCGTCATGGGGGAAAAGCCCACGGTGAAGCACACCACCGCCGCGGCAACGATAAACATGATGCCGCCCATGGTGGGAGTGCCGGCCTTCAGCTTGTGCCGGTCGGGGGCGAGCTCCTTGATGGGCTGATCCGCCTTGATCTTCCGGAGCCAGGGAACCAGAAAGGCGCCCACGCCGCTGGATACGCAAAAGCCGATACACAGCGCCAGGATCAGTTTGATGGTCATTTTCTCTCTCCCCTTCGCTTCCTTAGCGTGCCTGTGCCCGCCGGCGGAGTTCCTCCGCCACGATCTCCCTCTCGTCCATGTGGATCTTTTCGTTCCCGATGATCTGATAATCCTCGTGGCCTTTGCCGCACAGGAGGATCACGTCCCCGTCCCGGTGGTTCTCAATGGCCCAGCGGATGGCCTCCACCCGGTCGCAGATCACCTTGTAGGGGGCCTTGCCCTGCTCCACGCCGGGAAGGATCTCGGCGATGATGTCCTCCGGCTTTTCCGTGCGGGGATTGTCGCTGGTGACGATCACGAAATCCGCCAAGTCCGCGGCGATCCGGCCCATGATGGGCCGTTTTTTCCGGTCCCGGTCCCCGCCGCAGCCGAAGAGCATCACCAGTCGGCCCGGGGTGACGTCCCGGAGGGTGGTGAGCACGTTCTCGATGGCGTCCGGCGTCACCGCATAATCGATGAAAATGCTGTAATCCCCATCGGTGGGCACGGGCTCCACCCGGCCCTTGGCTCCGTGGGAGACAGCCAGCGCGTCCGCCGCATCCTTCAGAGGAACGCCCAGCATCCGGGCGCAGGCCAGCGCGGCCAGGGCGTTGTATACCGAAAACCGTCCCGGGAGACTCAGGGAGACCCGCACGAGCTCTCCCCTCTCCAGCGCACAGAAGCGCACCCCCGTGGGGGACAGCCGGATGTCCCGGGCTGTGAGGTCCGCGCTGTCCGACTTGGCGGAAAACGTGTACAGCGGCCGGGGGGCGTCCTTCAGAACGGTCTCCGTCCAGTCGTCGTCGATGTTGGCGGCGGCCCGCTCGCACAGGGGGAACAGCAGGCTCTTGGCCCGGGCGTACTCCTCCATGGTGTTGTGGAAATCCAGATGATCCTGGGTAAGGTTGGTGAACAGACCTACGGCAAAGTGGGTGCCCGCCACCCGGTGCAGTACCAGCGAATGGGAGGAGACCTCCATCACACAGTGGGAACAGCCCGCGTCCGCCATCTGCCGGAACAGGGCCTGCAGGTCGCTGGATTCCGGGGTGGTGTGCTCGGCGTGGAACTCCTCGTCCCCGATCATGTTGCTGATGCTGCCCACCAGGCCGACCTTGGCCCCCAGGGTCTTCTCCAGGATCTGTTTGACCAGGATGGAGGTGGTGGTCTTTCCGTTGGTGCCGGTGATGCCGATGACCGTCATCTCCCGGGAGGGATCCCGGTAAAAGTTCCTTCCGGCCAGCGCCAGGCCCAGACGGCTGTCGTCCGTGAGGATATAGGGGACGTCCGCCGAGGGGATCTCCTCGCACAGGACCGCCGCGCAGCCCTTTTCCACCGCCATGGGTATGTACTTATGGCCGTCTGAGGCAAAGCCCCGCACCGCCACGAACAGATCCCCCGGGCGGACCTGACGGGAATCGTAGGCCACGCCGCCGATCTCCAGCTCCTCCCCGGCACACAGGGAGAGAACGCGGATATCTTTCAGTACGGATTTCAGTTTCATGATCGGTTCCTCAGTGTTCAGTATTTCCCGTAAATCGCGTCGTCGATGTTGGTGAGTGTGACCTCCACCACCGTGCCGTGTCCGGCGGCAGTGCCGGGAGGAATGCTTTGAAACGCCACCTTGACCGTATCGGAGTCCGCCAGAATGGTGCTGTCCGAGCGAAGGAAAAGCCCCAGGCTCCCCAGGGCGTCCCTGGCTCGGGAGTACGGCATGCCGCTGAGATCCGGGACCGTTTCCGTGTCCGGAGAGATCTCCGCGCCGGCATAGAGGATCACCGTGGTCCCCGCCGCCACCACCGTTCCCTCTCCGGGGAGCTGGGCGGTAACGGAGCCGCCCTCGCCGACGACGCGGGCGGACAGGCCCGCCTCCCGGAGCAGCTTCTCCGCCGCGGGCAGCTCCAGCCCCGCGAGGGAGGGTACCGCCCTGTCCAGATACGCCTGCTCCTTCTCGGTGTACCGGGGCATGACGCCCAGATACGGCAGCACGTCCGAGAGGATCTTTCCCACCACGGGGGCGGCCATCTGACCGCCGGAGATGTAGATCCCCGTGTCGTTGGCGGGGGTATCCATCAGCACCAGGCACACCACCTGCGGATCGTCCGCGGGCGCGTAGCCGATGAAGGAGACGATGTATTCCTTGTCGCCGCCGGCAGCGTCCTGGGCCACCTTTTCGGAGGTCCCCGTCTTCCCCGCCACCCGGTATCCGGCCACATAGGCGTTTTTCCCGGTGCCCTGGGTGGTGTCGCAGACCACCTGCTCGAGAATGGCGTTCACCGCGGCGCTGGTGGAGGCGCTGAGCACCTGGCGGACGGGGATGGGTTCCGCCTTTTCCACAACGTCCCCATCGCCGTCGGTGAGACGGTCCACCACATAGGGCTTCATCAGGAACCCCCCGTTGCAGCAGGCGCTCACCGCGGTGATGAGCTGGAGCGGGGTGATGTTGAAAGTCTGGCCGAAGGAGGCCGCCGCCAGCTGGGAGAGGTTTTCCGGGTCACAGAACACGGTCCGGCTCCACCAGATGCTGCCGCTCTCCCCGGGAAGCGCGATGCCCGTTTTGCCGGTGAGGGAGGCGTCCGGGTCCTCCGAGGCGCGGAAAAAGCCGAAAGCTTCGCAGTATCGGTAAAAGGTCTCCTCCCCCAGCCGCAGGCCGATGGCGGCAAACGCCACATTGCAGGAGTGCTGCACCGCCTGGGTCAGGGTCTGGGAGCCGTGTCCCGCGTGCTTCCAGCACCGGAGGGGCTTGCCCCGGCCCTGGACGCTCATGCTCCCGCCGCAGAAAAAGGAGCTTCCCGTGTTCACGACCCCTTCCTCCAGCGCCATGGCCAGTGTCAGGATCTTGAAGGTGGACCCGGGCTCGTAGGTATCGGAAATGGCTTTGTTCCGCCACTGAGCCTGCTGGGCCGCGGAGAGCAGCTCCGCCGCCTTGTCGCTGTCACCGCACCGGCGGATCTCCTCCAGAACGTCGTCGGATACCCGCTGATAGTGGTTCAGATCGAAATTGTCCAGAGAGGCCATGGCAAGAACGGCCCCTGTGCGCGGATCCATGAGGATCCCGGCGGCGCCGTTTTGGATGTGATAGTCCTTCACCGCCTGGGCGAGGTGCTTTTCCAGAAAAAACTGAATGCCGGAATCGATGGTGAGATGGACGTCGTACCCGTTCCGGGCGTCCACGTAGTCTTCAAACCCGGCGAACAGCATATCCGTTCCCACGGAGTTCTTCAGCCGCAGGATGCTGCCGTCCTTGCCGGTCAGGGCCTCGTTCCGGGTGTATTCCACCCCGGCCAGGCCGGTGTTGTCCGTGCCGACGAAGCCGATCACATGGGCTGCCAGCGTGGAGCAGGGATACCAGCGCCTGGTCCCCGGCTCGATCTTCACGCCCTGGATCCCGTGCTCGTTTTTAAAGGCGCGGATGGTGGCAATCTCGTCCTCCCCCACCTGCCGAGCCACGGTCTTGTACCAGGAGCGGCGGTCCCCCGCCAGCGCCAGCAGCCGCTCCCGGTCCGTACCCAGGATCTCCGAGAGGGCGTCGGCGATGAGGCCGGGATATTCGCCGTACATGGCGATCTCCGCGGGGCTGAGAAAGACGGTCCAGGAGGTGGCGCTCATGGCCAGGATCCTGCCGTTCCGGTCAAAGATGGTCCCCCGTCCCGCCGAAACGGCGGTGCGGCGGAGCTGCTGGTCCAGCGCCGCGCTCTCCAGCTCGTCGTGGCGCAGGATCTGCAGCCGGAACAGCTGGACCGCCAGTATGATAAAGGCAACTATGCCGCACGCTGTCATGAGAAACAGCGCGCGGCGGAGCATGCTGCGATTGGGATGATCCTGTGAAAGCTGGGACATGGTCTCCTCCGGCGGGCAAATGCATTTTACAATGCATTATACCGTGCCGTCAGTGAAAACATTCCCCAAGCGTGTCGAGTACGGAATTCCAGACGTAGGCGGCGCCGTGTCCCCGGCGGACGCCCAGCACCGTGGCCTTGTCCGCCGCAGGAGCGGCGACGTAGGCCGCCTGGCCGCCCCGGAGCTCCATCCCCAGGGTGACGGCCCCGTTCCGGGACGTGAAAGAGAGGTCGGCGCTCTCCGCGTATTCCATTCGGAGGGAATCCCTCTCCTCCCGGAGAGCAAGGATCTCCGCGTTGAGGGCCACTGCCTCGTCGTTCATGGCCGTCAGCCGGGAGCGCACCATCAGCGCGCCGGCCAGCATCAGAAACGCCAGCACGCCGCACAGCGTGAGAGCCGCGATGCGTCTCCGGCGGAGGCGGGGGCGTTCCTTCCGGGCGGGGCGGGTCTCTTCTTCCCGACGAAGATCCTCCGCGATCCACTGCCGTCCCGCAAACCGTCCCGCGATCAGGGGCAGTTCCCGGGTCTCGTCGTCCATCTGACGTCCGGCGGACGCCTGCTCGGCAGACAGGTCGCCGGGATGGAACACAGCGGTCTTCTGTTCCATGGAGAAAACGGCGGTCTTTTGTTCCATGGCATTGGCCGACATGGGGATCTTCCTTTCTTACAATCTCTCCGCTACCCGGAGCCGCGCGCTGCGCGCCCGGGGGTTGTCCTTCAATTCGTCCTCACCGGCGGTGACAGATCGGCCGACGGTCCTCATGGTCTGCTTGAAGCCGCACACGCATACCGGAAAGTCCCGGGGACAGGTGCAGCCGTCCTCTCTCTCCCGGATGGCGGTCTTCACGATCCGGTCCTCCAGGGAGTGGAAGCTGATGACGCAGAGCCTCCCGCCGGGCGCCAGGCGGTCCATGGCGGTGAGGAGCATCTCCCGCTCCGCGTCCAGTTCGTCGTTCACGGCGATGCGGATGGCCTGAAAGCTGCGCTTGGCCGGGTGCTGCTTTTCCCGCAGGGCCGCAGCCGGCATGGCGCTTTTGATCACGTCCACCAGTTCCAGGGTGGTCCGGATGGGCTCCTTTTCCCTCCGGCGGACAATGGCGGCGGCGATCCGCTGGGCGTATCGCTCCTCCCCGTAGTCCCGCAGGATCCGCCGGAGCTCGCCCTCCGGCCAGGTGTTCACCACCGTGGAGGCGGTGACGGCGGCGGTTTGGTCCATGCGCATGTCCAGCGCCGCGTCGGCCATATAGGAGAAGCCCCGCTCGGCCTCGTCCAGCTGGGGGGAGGATACCCCCAGATCAAAGAGCATCCCGTCCGCCCTGTCCACCCCGGCGCCGTCCAGGATGGTCCCCAGGTCCCGGAAATTCCCGTGGACGAAGGTGATCCTGTCCTGCCAGGGTGCCAACCGTTCCCGGGATCGGGCGATGGCGGTCTCGTCCTGATCGATGGCGATGAGCCTGCCCTTCCCCAGCCGTCGGACGATCTCCAGGGAATGGCCGCCCAGTCCCAGTGTCCCGTCCACGTAGATCCCGTCGGGGCGGATGTTCAATGCCTCGATGCACTCGTCCAGCAGAACGCTTTTGTGCTCCGGCATATCAGAATTCCAGTTCTTCCATCACCGCGGCGATGTTCTCCGGGGTCATTTCGATCTCATGCTGCTCCGCCCACTTGGCGCTGTCCCACAGCTCCGCGTGGTTGTTGCAGCCGACCACGGTCACGTCCTTTTCCAGTCCGGCGTACTCCCGCAGGTTCTGGGGCAGGAGGATCCGGCCGGCGGCATCCACCTCGCACCGGGCGGCGAAGGCAAACAGAGGGCGCATCTTCCGCTGCTTCACGAAGGGCATGGCGTCCACCTTGTCGGAGAACTTCTGCCAGTTGTCCGCGCTGTAGGCGGAGAGACACCGGTCCATGGACAGCGTCACGTAAAAAACGCTTCCCAGCTCGTCTCGCAGGCGGGCGGGCACGGCCAACCGACCCTTGGCGTCGAGAGTGTGTGCGTATTCTCCTGTCACGGCGGCCGCCCCCTTTCGTGGGTTTTTTAGGGGTTTTATGACACTTTCCCCCACTTCGCCCCACTTTGTACCCACATTATACGAGGTAGACATAAAAAATGCAAGAGAAAAATTCTCCTGCATTTCCCGGGTTTTTTCTCGTTCGCGCCTATATCTTGTGTGTTAAGCGGTTTTTGGCCGGCTATTTCCACAAAATGTAGGCTGCCCTCTTGTTTTTAATAAAACTCACAAAAAACCGGTTAAAAAATTGTGCGTTTTTTGACGATGATCGGAAAATGGGATGGAAGTCCCGGTTTTCGTGTCGTCGGAGGCGACAAAAAAAGACCTGCGTCCGCAGGTCTTTTTTGTCGCCTATTTACTGTCCCAGCAGGTCCACTTCCTCTACGTCCCGGAGAGAGACGTCCGCCTTCCCTTCCGGCTCCGGCGCGGAAATGGCACGGAACTGACTGCGGGCGGTGCGCACGTTTTCCAGGGCGGACGCCACCGTCTCCTCGGTGGTCCGGAGCGCGTCGTCCAGGAAGCTGCTGGCCACCCGACGGAGCTCTCTGGACTTTTTCTCCGCCTCCGCCACGGTCTCGTCCGCCTTTTTTCGGGCGGCAGCCAGAACCGACTGCTGGTCCACCATCTGATTGGCCTGCTCCTCGGCACTGCGGCGGATGGACTCCGCCTCCTGCTTGGCATTGTTGACGAATTCGTCCCGGGCGTTCACCAGCCGACGGGCTTCGCTCAGCTCCATGGGCAGGACGGCCTTCAGGTCGTCCAGCAGCCCCAGGGCCTTGTCCCGCTCCACGATGCACTTGTCGTTGCCCAGAGGGACGCCCCAGGCCTCTGCGATCATGGTGTAAAGCATATCGATGATATCAAGCGCGTGGTTTTCCATCAGCTGTTCCTCCCGTTGATTTTTTTCTTCAGGTCCTCCAGAATCTCCTCCGGCACGAAGCGGGACACGTCCCCGCCGAAGCCGGCGATCTCCTTGACCATGCTGGAGCTGAGATAGGTGTATCGCTCGTCCGAGGCAAGGAACACCGTCTCCACCCGGGGATTGAGCTTTTTATTGGTGAGGGCCATCATGAACTCGTACTCAAAATCCGACAAAGCCCGGAGTCCCCGGACCACCACCGGCTGCTCAAAGCGGGCGGCATAGTCCACCAGCAGACCGTCCCACACGTCCACGTCCACATTGGGATAGCCGGCGGTGACGCGGAGCACCTGCTCCCGCCGCTCCTCCAGGGAGAAGAAGCCGTGCTTGTTGGCATTGGCCACGATGCACACCACCACCCGGTCAAACATGGCGGCGGCGCGGCGGATCACGTCCAGGTGACCCAGCGTGATGGGGTCAAAGCTGCCGGGGCAAATCGCTGTCTGCATCAGTCGACGCTCCTTGTCACGACCGTGAGCTTGATCTTCCCGTACCGGTAGGTGCGGGTCGAGCCGTATTCCGCCGGGATCTCCGGCAGCACGGCCTCCGGTCTGGATTCACAGACCATTATACCACCCTTTGACAGGATGTCAAACTCTTTGACCGCCTCCATGGCTTCGGCGTCCAGCCCCGTGCCGTAGGGGGGGTCCAGAAAAATCAGGTCGAACTTCTCCCGGGTCCGGAGAAAGCCCAGGGCGTCGCACTGGATCACCCGGGCGGCAAGCCCGCAGCGCCGAAGGTTTTCCTGTACCAGACGGACGGAATCCCGGGCGCTGTCCACGAAGACGCACTCCGCCGCTCCCCGGCTCAGCGCCTCGATCCCCAACTGGCCGGTGCCGGCGAAGAGGTCCAGCGCCTTCCGGCCCTCCACGTCGAACTGCACGATGTTGAACAGGGCCTCCTTCACCTGGTCGGTGGTAGGCCGCACGTCCATTCCCGCCGGCTCCAGCAGCTTCCGGCCCCGGCAGGTCCCGGTGATCACTCGCATGACTCTTCCCCTTTCCCGTGGAAATACGCAAACACCGCCTTCGCCGTGTTCCGCGGCACCGCGGCGGCAAGTTCCTCCTCCGAGGCGGCACGGACGGCCTTCACCGTTCCGAAGTGCCGGATGAGATCGTTCCTCCGCTTCTCCCCCACCCCGGGGATCCTGTCCAGGCTGGAGCCGGGAACGCTGTCCCGGAGGGAGCGGTGGTACTCGATGGCAAAGCGGTGGGTCTCCTCCTGGATCCGGCCCACCAGGGCAAAGGCCGCCGGATTGGCCTGGATGCCGATCTCCTTCCCCTCGGGGGTGATCAGCGCCCGGGTGCGGTGCCGGTCGTCCTTGACCATGCCGAACACCGGGAGATCGAGTCCCAGCTCCTCCAGCGCCGCACAGGCGGCGGAGGCATGCTCCGCGCCGCCGTCGATAAACAGCACATCCGGCCGGGAGACGAACTTCTCGTCCCCCTCCTGATAACGCCGGAAGCGCCGGGTGATGACCTCCCGCATGGAGCCGTAGTCGTCCTGACTCTCCACGCCCTTCATGCGGAATTTCCGGTAATCCCGCTTCAGGGGCTTTCCGTCCACATGGACCGTCATGGACGCCACGATGCCCGTGTTCCCGGTGTTGGAGATGTCGTAGGCTTCGATCCGGCGGGGATACTCCGCCAGTCCCATGGCCTCCTGCAGCCATTGGAGCGTCTTGCTCCGGCGCTGCTCGGCGGTGGTGGCCCGAAGGATCTCCTCCCGGGCGTTCACCGCAGCCTTCTCCGTGAACCGGGCCCGATCCCCCCGCCGGGGGACCTCCAGATAGACCCGGTGGCCCGCCAGCTCCGTGAGGAAGCGCTCCAGATCCTCCCGATCCTCCGGCTCCAGGGGCAGGAGGACCGTCTTCGGCCAGGACGTTCGGTTAACATAATATTGTCTCAGCAGGGCGGACAGCGCCTCGCCGTCGGTTTCGGTGGGGTCCTCCAGAAGCTGGAAGTCCTTGCCGGACAGATCCCCGTCGGTATAGTGGAGCACGGAGAAGCAGCTCCTGGCTCCCCGCTGGAAGCCCACGGCGTCCGTGTCCGCCCGGGCTGCTGCGATGACCCGCTGTCTGTTCTCCAGCGCCGCCACGGCCCGGATCCGGTCCCGGAGGCGGGCGGCCTCCTCAAAGCGGAGCCCGGCCGCCGCCTGTTCCATGTCCGCCTGAAGCCGGGCGATGAGCTGGGCGCTCTTCCCCTCCAGCACCAGAACGGCTTTTTCCATGGCGTCCGCGTATTCCTCCCGCCCCGGCTCGCCCCGGCACCAGCCCCGGCAGGCACCCATCTGGAACTGGAGGCAGGGCCGGTCTTTTCCCAGATCCCGGGGGAATTTCCGGCTGCAGGTAGGCAGGCCCAGTGCCTTGGAGAGGGTGTCCACCACCGAGTTGGTGGCGCCCCGGCCGCCGAAGGGGCCGAAATACCGGGCCCCGTCGTGGACAAAGCGGTTGGACAGGGAGAAGCGGGGGTATTCCTCCCGCAGGTCCAGCCGGAGAAAGGGGTAGCCCTTGTCATCTTTCAAAAGGATGTTGTACCGGGGCTTGTGCCTCTTGATCAGGGAGTTTTCCAGCACGAGCGCCTCGAATTCCGTCTCCGCCACGATGACGTTGAAGTCGTCCACCCTGGCGACCATGGCGGCCACCTTGGGCAGGTGATCCCCCCGGAAATAGCTGGTGACCCGGTTTTTCAGCGCCTTTGCCTTGCCCACGTAGATCACCTCGCCGGCGGCGTCCAGCATGATATAGACCCCCGGCAGCAGCGGCAGCCGGTTGGCTTTTTCCCGGAGTTCCTCCAGCTTGGTCATCTCACACCTCTTTCGGAAGGTCGCTTTTCCCCCGCCGGGACCAAATGCTCCACAGCGTCACGGTCAGGATCACCACGGCGCCGCCCAGCAGGGCGAACGTCCCGGGCTTTTCCCCGTAAAACAGCAGCACCCAGATGGGATTGAGCAGCGGCTCCAGCGCGCCCAGCAGACAGCAGGCCAGGGCGGAGCATTTCCCCGCCGCCAGAGCGTAGAGGATATAGGGGATCCCCATCTGGAACACGCCCAATATCACGATCAGCGTCACGCTCAGGGGGGTGAACGCCGTGGGAGCGGTGAGCAGGACAGGCAGACCCACGGCCACCGTGAAGATCTCCCCCACCAGCACGGAGCTCAGCCGCTCGTCCTCCTCCGCCTCGCCCATCAGGAGGTACATCAGCCCCATGGACATGCCCGCGGCCACCGCCGCGAAGTTGCCCAGCACCTGGCCGGCGCCCAGCCGGTCAAAAAAGAACAGGGTGATCCCCGCCAGGGTCAAAATCACCGCCGCCACGTCCTCCCGGGCAAAGCGGCGGCGCAGGAACACCACGGCAAAGATCAGCAAAAACACAGGGGCGGTATACTGCAGCACGATGGCATTGGCGGCGGTGGTCAGCTTGTTGGCCACCACGAACAGGACGCAGGTGAGCCCTTTGGACACTCCCGTCCACAGCGTGCGGCGGGAAAAAACGGGCCGCAGCTTCCTCGCGCGCAGAAAACAGTATACCACGATCCCCGCGATCGCAGCCCGAAGCGCGGCGATCACCAGCGGATGCCAGGGGATGTATTTGAACATCACGCCCGCCATGCTCCAGAGCGCCGCGCAGGAGAGCATCTGCAGCATGCCGGTTTTTTCTTTCGTCACAGAACAGTCCTCACGTCCAATATGAAAAGAAGGGCGTGTTGCATGAACACGCCCTTGTCGGTCTTGGGTTATGGATTACTCCACGAAATCAGAGGCGATCAGATCGCTCAGCGCCGCCACGGCCTCCACCTCGTCGGAACCGTCGGCAATGATCGTGATGGCGGTGCCCTTCACGATGCCCAGAGAGAGGACGCCCAGCAAAGACTTGGCATTGACACGGCGCTCGTCCTTCTCTACCCAGATGCTGCACTTGTACTCGTTGGCCTTCTGAATGAAGAATGTCGCGGGACGGGCATGCAGACCCACCTGATTGCTGATGACTACTTCCTTGCTAACCATATTGCCGCTCTCCCCCATATGATATAAGTTTTAGTTTCCTCACAAACGCACATTTCCGTGCATTGTCATTGTACCAAAAACGTCGGTATGCGTCAATCGTTTTTCTCTCTTTTGGAAGATTGCACAGCAAAAAACAGACGCCGAATGCGGGATTATTTCAATTCCACAACGGTGACGCCGGTCTCCCCTTCCCCGTATCTGCCCAGGCGGAAGGACTTCACCTGTCTGTTCTTCCGAAGGGCCTGCTGCACCGCCGCGCGAAGAGCGCCGGTGCCCTTTCCGTGGATGATGGTCACCGTCTCCAGCCGGGACTGGACCGCGGAATCGATGTACCGCTCCATCACGGGGATGGCCTCGATGGTCTCCATGCCACGGATGTCCAGCTCGGAGGGCATGGCGCTCTCCCGGAGCGTCACGCCCCGGTTCTCCGTCCGGGGCGCGGAGGGTTTTTCCCCCTCCAGGAGGAGCACTTCGTCCTCTCTGGCGGTGACCTGGAGGATCCCCGCCTGCAGGGACAGCGTCCGGTCCGCCGAGATGGCGGTGACCGTGGCCTTCACGCCCATGGAGCGGATCTGCACCGTGTCTCCCACCCGCACCGGCCGGGCGGATTTCTGCTCCGGCTGGGGCGCCTCCGCGGGACGCACCGCCTCCTCCGCCTCGTTCAGCGTCCGGCGCAGCTCCGCCCGGGCGGCGTTGATCCGCTGGTGGTCCTGCTCTTCGTTCCGGGCGCTGCGCATGGCGTCCAGTTCCCGGAAGGTGGCCTCCGCGGTGCGCCGTGCGTCGGCCAGGATGCGCTCCGCCTCCCGGCGGGCCTTGTCCTGGGCCTTGTCCAGCCGGACCTCCAGCTCCGCCCGGAGCTGGGCGGCCTTTTTCCGCTCCTCCTCCGCCTGGCGCAGCTGCTTTGCCGCCTCCAGCCGGTCCCGGTCCAGGATGGCCCGGGTCTGCTTCAGTTTTTCGATGGTCTCCTCGAACTTGGCGCTGGATACCCCCACCCGGTTCCGGGCGTCGGCGATGATCTCCTCCGGCAGACCCAGACGCTGGGAGATGGCAAAGGCGTTGGACTTGCCGGGGATGCCCAGCAGCAGCCGGTACGTCGGCCGAAGAGTGTCCACGTCGAACTCGCAGGAGGCGTTCATCACGCCGGCGGTGTTGGTGGCGTAGACCTTCAGCTCGGCGTAGTGGGTGGTGGCGGCGATGATGCTTCCCTGCCGCCGGGCATGCTCCAGGATGGCGATGGCCAGAGCCGCGCCCTCCACCGGATCGGTGCCGGCACCCAGCTCGTCGAAGAGGAGCAGGGTGTCGTCCCCGCTCTCGGCCAGCAGCCCCACGATGTTCACCATGTGGGAGGAGAAGGTGGACAGGGACTGCTCGATGCTCTGCTCGTCCCCGATGTCCGCCAGGATGGCCCGAAACACCGGGACCCGGCTCCCGTCCCCCGCAGGGATGTGGAGGCCGCACTGGGCCATCAGGCACAGCAGACCGATGGTCTTCAGGGTCACCGTCTTGCCGCCGGTGTTGGGGCCGGTGATCACCAGGGTGTCGTAGTCCTCCCCCAGCTCCACGTCGATGGGCACCGCCGTCGCCCGGTCCAGCAGAGGATGGCGCGCCCGGCGCAGGCGGATGCCCCGCTCCGAGATCTCCGGCTCGGCGGCGTCCAGCTTGAAGCTCAGCTTGGCCTTGGCGAAGATCACGTCCAGGTTCACCAGCACGGCGTAGTCCGCGTCGATGTCCTCCCGGTGGGCGGCGCATTCGGCGGACAGCTCCGCCAGGATCCGCTCGATCTCCGCCTTCTCCCGGGCTTTCAGTTCCCGGATCTCGTTGTTGGCCTTCACCGCCGCCATGGGCTCTACGAAAAGAGTGGCCCCGGAGGCGGATACGTCGTGGACGAGCCCCGGCACGGAGCCCTTGTGCTCCGCCTTCACCGGCACCACGAACCGGTCGGACCGGGTGGTGATGATGGGGTCCTGCAAAAACTTCGCCATGGAAGGGGCGGAGATGATCTTCTGCAGACTGTCCCGCACCCGGGCGGCGGCGGCCCGCATCTTCCGGCGGATATCCGCCAGCTCGCTGCTGGCGGCGTCGGCGATCTCGTCCTCGCCGGGGATGGAGTTGACGATCTTGTCCTCCAGGAACTTGTTGGTCTGCAGGGTGCGGAAGAGATGGTCGATGCAGCTCTCCTTCTCCGCTCCCATGCCGTAGGACCGGACCGCCCGGGCGGAGGCCAGCACCCCCGCGATCTCCAGCAGCTCCCGGGGAGTCAGCACGCCCCCCAGGTCCGCCCGGGCCAGGGCGCCCCGGACATCCCGAACGCCGGAAAAGGAGGGGCTGCCTCGGGTGAGCATCATCTCCCGGGCGGCGGAGGTCTCCGCCAGGCGCCGCCGGATCTCCGGGAGGTATACGCCGGGAGTCAGCCGGCGCACCTCCTCCTTGGCGGGCTGGGATACGGCCTCCCCCGCCAGAAGCTCCAGCACCGCCGGAAGCTCCAGTGTGATCTGGGATTTTTCAAAAAGGTCCATGGTTCTCTCCCGTATCGTCATTCTTTCACGGCCCGCCAGTAATCCAGCGTTCCGAAGCCCCGGTCCAGCTGGGCCAGAGCATACTCCTCGCAAACCCGGTAAAAGCGGGCGGCGGCGGGCTCGTCCAGGGTAAAGGAAAAGATCCTCCTGGGATCGGCGCCGCACACGTGGCGCATGGCGGCCAGGGACGCCTGACACAGCGGCAGGCTCTTTCCCTGGGCCGGGGGCCGGCAGGAGGAACAGTGTACGCCGCCGCCGTACACGCTGAACCGGGGATCGGCGGGCGTGTGGGTGCCGCAGTCGGCGCAGCGGTCCAGCGCCGGAGCAAAGCCCGCCAGACACATGAGCCGCAGCTCGAACACCGCCTTGATGTGCTCCGGGGGGATAGAGCTTTCGGGAAAGGGCGAACAGGGCGTTGAGCCCCAGATGCAGCAGCGCGGCATTGGGGCTGTCCTCGTCGGACAGGTTTTCCAGCAGCTCCGCGAAATAACAGCCCAGCGCGTAGTCGGCGATGTCGGCCCGGAGTGCGGCGAAATCCTCCAGGACGCTCCCCTCGGTGAGGGTATAGCGTCCCCGGTTTTCAAAAAAGGTCAGCTCCGACCATACCAGGCACTGGGCGGAGGCGCCGTGCCTGGCGCCCTTGCGCAGGGCGCCCTTTGCCTCGGCGGTGATCTTTCCCTCCTCCTCGGTGAGGATGGTGAGGATCTTGCTGGACTCCTTGTATTTCACTTCCCGCAGCACCAGGCCGCGGAGGGTTTTATACATTATGTAAACCTCCAGCTCAGGACCGGGAGGGCTTGTCCTCCCGGTCGGGTCCGGTTTTTTTATCTTCCGCCGGAGGCGGATCGTCGATCCGGGTCAGCAGCCAGCACACGGGGTCGCCGGTATCCCGGAACACTTCCCAGAAGATCTCGTTTTCCATACCCCTATTGTGCCCGGGCCGGGCGGGGATATGGCTGGTATTTCCTTGCAGGGATCAGTCGTCCCGGAAGCCGAAGTTCCGCAGGAGAGACTGGGAATCCCGCCAGTTCTCCTTGACCTTCACCCAGGTCTGGAGAAACACCTTTGTGCCCATGAAGGCCTCGATGTCCTCCCGGGCGGCCTCGCCGATCTTTTTGAGCATGGCGCCGTTTTTTCCGATGATGATGCCCTTGTGGCTGGCCTTTTCGCAGTAGATGGTGGCCTCCAGGTCGATGATGCCGCTGTCCCGCTCAGTGAAGCGGGTGATCTCCACGGCGGTGCCGTGGGGGATCTCCCGTTCCAGATTGCTCAGGAGCTTTTCCCGGATCAGCTCCGCGCAGACCTGGCGCTCGGGCTGGTCGGTGGTGACGCCCTCCGGGAACAGGGCCGGGGACTCCACGGCGAATTTCGCCAGCTCCTCCAGCAGCTCCTCCACCCCGTCCCCCGTTCGGGCGGAGATGGGGACCACGGCGCTGAAGTCATGCTCGGCGGCGTAGACGGCGATGACCTCCAGCAGCTTTTCCGGCTCCACGGTGTCGATCTTGTTGATGGCCAGAACCGCCGGCACGCGGGCGCTCCGGACGGAGCGGATCAGTTCCCGCTCCTGGGGGCCCGGGGAGGGCGTAGGCTCCACCACCAGCACCACCGCGTCCACGTCCGCCACGCTCTGGCGGACCACGTTGACCATGTAATCGCCCAGGCGGGTCCGGGGCTTGTGGAAGCCGGGGGTATCCAGAAAGACGAACTGCACGTCGCCCCGCTGGCACACGGCGGTGATCCGGTTGCGGGTGGTCTGGGGTTTGTCGGAAACGATGGCCACCTTCTCCCCGGCGAAGGCGTTGGCCAGGGTGGACTTGCCCACATTGGGCCGTCCGCAGATGGTGATCATGGCGGTTTTAGAAATCATAGCCGAGCTCCTTCATAATGGCTTTTTCTCTTGCGCGCATACGGGCCTTCTCCTCCCCCTCGTCCAGGTGGTCGTAGCCCAGGAGGTGGAGCACGGAGTGGACCGTAAGATACTGGCACTCGTGGGCATAGCCGCCGCCGTACTCCTCGCTTTGGGCCTGGGTACGCTCCAGGGAAAGGACCATGTCGCCCAGAAAGCGGCAGCCCGTGTCCAGATCCGGCTCGTCGATGGGAAAGGACAGCACGTCGGTGGGCCGGTCCACGCCCCGGTGGTCACGGTTGACGGCATGGATCCCCGCGTCGTCGGTGAGGGTGACGCTGATCTCGCAGGGCTCCTCCACGTTCTCCTCCCGCAGCGCCGCGGCGGCGGCCTTTTTCACCAGGGCAGCCGTCTCCGGATGGCCCAGGTTCCGTTTTTCCCGGAAAATCAGGATCGTATGCTTCATGACTTGTTCCTCCGGCCGGGAAGGCCCGGTTTCCCGGGGGCGGGACGCCGGTCCCCCTCCCGGCTTTTTTCATACTTTTCATAGGCGGAGATGATCTTCTGCACCAGCGCGTGCCGCACCACGTCCGCTCCGGTGAAGCGGCAGACGGCGATGTCCTCCACCCCGTCCAGCACCCGCATGGCCTCCTTGAGCCCGGAGACCTTGTCCGCGGGCAGGTCGATCTGGGTCACGTCCCCAGTGATGACCATCTTGCTGTTGAAGCCCAGCCGGGTGAGGAACATCTTCATCTGCTCCCGGGAGGTGTTCTGGGCCTCGTCCAGGATGATGAAGCTGTCGTCCAGCGTACGGCCCCGCATATACGCCAGGGGAGCGACCTCGATATTTCCCTTTTCCAGATACGTGTTGTAGGTTTCGGGGCCCAGCATGTCGAAGAGCGCGTCGTACAGCGGGCGCAGATAGGGGTCCACCTTGCTCTGGAGATCTCCCGGCAGGAAGCCCAGCCGCTCCCCGGCCTCCACCGCCGGGCGGGTGAGGATGATGCGGTTCACGCTCTTCTCCCGGAACGCCGCCACCGCCGCCGCCACGGCCAGATACGTCTTGCCGGTGCCCGCCGGGCCAATGCCCAGAGTGACGGTGTTTTCCCGGATGGCCTTGACATAGGCGCTCTGGCCCAGGGTCTTGGGCTTGACCGGACGGCCCTTGGCGGTGATGCAGATCACGCCGCTGCCCAGCTCCCGGATCTGATCCTCCCGGCCGGAGCGGACCATCTCGATGATATAGCGCACCTTCTGCTCGTCGATGGCCTCTCCCCGGGCCGCCAGAGACAGCAGGCCCTGCACCGCCTTTTCCGCGTGGACCACGTCCTCGGGCTCCCCGGTGATCCGCAGCTCCGCATCCCGGTCGGTGACGTGGACGTTGTATTCCTTTTCCACGATGTGCATGTTCTGGTCAAAGGAGCCGAACACGCTCAGCACATCCTCCACCCGGTCCACGGCGATGATCCTGTCCATAAAAATCCTCCTGCGTTGTTTATCTTGGCGTATCCGTATCGATCCGCTCCGAGCACTCCGCCCGCAGCGTCACGGTGATGAGCTCTTCCGTTCGGGAGACGGAGTACCGGACGGTCAGGATCTCCCCCTTCTCCCCCAGCGACTCCCGGAGCCGCCCCAGCAGCCGCCTCTCCAGGGCGGCGCGCACCGCCTCGGGATC
>JAFRDL010000127.1 GCA_017411265.1 Oscillospiraceae bacterium
CTCTTGACAGGGGCAAAAGGCTGTGTTACTGTATTAGCAGCTTAAGACACCAATACAACAACACAATAATACAGAGGAGGCGAGACGATGGATTTCAAGATCCAGAGTTCCCGACCCATCTGGCAGCAGCTGACCGAACAGCTGCGGCAGCGCATCGTGACCGGCGCGTATCCTCCCGGGTCCCGATTCCCGGCGGTCCGGGAGCTGGCCTCGGAGGCGGGCGTGAACCCCAACACCATGCAGCGGGCCATGAGCCAGCTGGAAACGGACGAGCTGGTGATCACCAACCGGACCCTGGGGCGCACGGTGACCGACAAGACGGAGGTGCTGGAGGAGATGCGCAAACAGATGGCCCGGGAGCGGACAGAAGAATTTTTCGGAGATATGAAGGCTTTGGGCTACGACCGGGCTGAGGCGGCGGAGATGGCTCAGAGGGAAAAGGAGAACGATCATGGCGACTGAACTGGTAAAATGCATGGGCGTCACCCGGGACTTCGGTCCGGTGAAGGCGCTGGACGGGGTAGACCTCACCCTGGAGAGCGGGAAGATCGTCGGCCTGCTGGGGCCCAACGGCTCCGGCAAGACCACCCTGCTGAAGATCCTTAACGGGCTGCTGCAGCCCACCTCCGGCACGGTGCTGGTGGGCGGGAACAAGCCCGGCCCTCTTACCAAGGAGCTCATCAGCTATCTGCCCGACCGGGGCTACTTCCCCGACTGGATGAACGTGGGGGATATGATCGACCTGTTCGACGACTTCTATTCCGACTTTGACCGGCAGAAGGCTGAGGATATGTGCCGGGCCCTGGAGCTGGAGAGCGGACGGAGGATCAAAAATCTCTCCAAGGGCACCCGGGAGAAGATGCAGCTGATGCTGGTGATGAGCCGGAAAGCCCGTCTGTATCTTCTGGACGAGCCCATCGCCGGGGTGGACCCGGCGGCCCGGGACTTCATCATGCAGACGATCCTGACCAACTACAACGAAGACGGCACGGTGCTCATCTCCACCCACCTGATCGGGGACGTGGAGCAGGTGCTGGACGAAGCGGTATTTTTGCAGCAGGGGCGCGTGGTGCTCCACGAGAGCGTGGACAGCATCCGGGAGCGCACCGGCGAGAGCGTGGACGCCCTGTTCCGGGAGATGTTCCGGGCCCAGGCGTGGAATGGAGGAAAAGACGATGCTCGGTAAACTGATCAAATACGATCTCCGGTCCTGCTTCCGGAAATTCTGGGTCCTGTGGGCGGCGCTGGCGGCTCTGGGCGTGCTCAACGGCTTTACCATCCGCTATGTTCTGGAGAAGGGACAGCTGGGAGGCTTCCTCACATTCCTTTTGGGGATCCTGCCCATCATCCTGATGGGCGTGCTGGTGATCGCCATCGGCATCATGGCCCTGGTGTACATCTGCGAGCGGTTTTACAAGGGCCTGCTGGGGGACGAGGGGTACCTGATGTTCACCCTGCCCGCCACCACGGCGGAGCACATCGCCTCCAAGTGCATCGTGGCCCTGATCCTGGAGGTCATCAGCGCGCTGGCGGCGGCGCTCACCGCCTTTCTGGTGGCGCTGGTCTACGACCCCTCCTCTCTCTTTGAGTTTCTCGGGCAGATCCCGAAGTGGCTGGCCCAAATCGAGTTCCCCCGGGGCACCGGCTGGCTGATCGCGGAGTTCGTGATCCTCTGCCTGGTGGTGATCGCGGTGTCCAACCTGCAGATCTATCAGGCCATCGCCATCGGCCATCTGGGACAGAAGCACCGGGGCGGCCTGGCGCTGCTGGCCTACGTGGGCATCAACATGGCGGTGTCCATCCTGGTGGGCCTGCTGGGAGATAGAAGCATCAACCGGTTCGTGGGGATGATCAGCTTCTCTTTCGATGAGACCGGCCTGCACGGGGTCGTGAGCTCCATCGCCGGCGGCCTGGGCGTGACGCTCCTGTGGAATCTGATCCTGGGCGCGGTGTTCTTCTTCGGCACCAAGCTCATCCTGGACAAAAAGCTCAATCTGGAATAAGAAAACGGCCGCCCCGGAACCCGGGGCGGCCGCATCTTTTTGTTGTCATCTCTCCCGGGATGGTGTACAATACTTGCCGAGGTGAAGCGAATGCTGCGTCGCATCGGCGTTTTTGACAGCGGCATCGGCGGACTGACGGTACTGCGCCAGCTGCGCCGGGCCTTTCCCCAACTGGATATGGTATACCTGGGGGATCTGGCCCGGGTGCCCTACGGCGGGCGCTCCGTGGAGACCATCACCCACTACGCCGCGGACGACGTGCGCTTCCTCCTCCGCTTCGACGTGGACGCCATTGTGGTGGCCTGCGGCACCGTGAGCTCCAACGCCATGGACGCTCTGCGCGGCCGCTTTGCGCTGCCCATCTACGGCGTCATTGAGAGCGCCGCGGCCCGGGCCGCCGCTGTTACCCGCACCGGCTGCGTGGGGGTCATCGGCACCCAGGCCACGGTGAAGAGCGGCGCCTACGAGCGGCATATCCGCACCATCGACCCGGACATCCGGGTGGTGGGGCAGGCCTGCCCGCTGTTCGTGCCCCTGGTGGAGAACGGCATCGCGGCGGACGACCCGGTGGCGGAGATCATCACCGACCGGTATCTCTCCGCTTTCGACGCCGAGAACATCGACGCGCTCATCATGGGCTGCACCCACTACCCCGTATACCGTCCGGCGCTGGAAAAGCGGCTTCCCGGCGTGACCATGATCGACGTGGGGGAGGCGCTGGCCGACGCCCTGCGGAGCGAGTTGGGCCCCGGAGAAGGGGACGGCCGGGTGGAGTACTACGTCACCGAGCGCAGCGCCGCCTTCGACCAGGTCGTCCGGATCATGGACGCCGCGGTGGACCCGGCGGACATCAAGGTGGAAAACAACTTTATCTGATACGAAAGGAGATCCTGCCATGAACACCAACATCGACCCTGTGGAGAGAATGATCAGCGCGGTATCCTATCTGTGGATCCTGTTTTTCCTGCCCCTGGTGCTGATCCCCCGTTCCGGCTTCGGCCGGTTCCATGCCAATCAGGCGCTGCTGAACCTGCTGTGGGGCGTGGTGTTCGGGATCCTGATCAAGGTCATCCCCGGCCTCCGGTGGATCTTCGGCCTGATCATGCTCATCTACCCCATCTGGGGCATCGTCACCGCCATGATGGGCCAGGAGAAGCCCTTCCCCGTCATCGGGAAATACACGCTGCTCCGATAAAGCTCCGCAAAGAAAACACCGCCGGAAGCCCGGCGGTGTTTTTATATATCCTTGTGTCCTTCCACCAGCCCAGCCAGGGGCTTTACCCGCCATCGGAGAAGGGTGCCCAGCACGGCGCCCACCGCCGCCTGGAGGATCTGGAAGGGGAGCTTCAGGAGGGCGTATTCCGGAGTGCTGTAGATATAGGCACGGCCCAGGGAATAGCCGACCACCATGATCACCGCGCCGATGCTCACGCCGACGACAGAGGCGGCGATCCGGTTTCCCGGCAGACGCCGGGCGCACAGGGAGATCACCGCCGCCTGGAGCCCATGGGTCACCAGGGAGACGAACATGGGGGCGGGATAGAACAGGAGATCCCCGATAAAGGCGCGGATGCCGCCCACGCAGAAGGCCGCCAGCGGATCCAGCAGCAGCGCCGCAAAGCAGATGACCACGTCGTTGAGATAGAGATGTCCGCCCGGGACCGGCACGCCGAAGGAGCTCAGCGCGATGTTCATGGCGGTGAGGACCGCCGTGGTGGTGATCCACCGGGCGTCGTATTTCACGGCTTTTCCGTTCATGCTCCATCCCCCCTCTTGACGTTCCGCTGCCTATAAGATACACTGATTTGAGCATATAAAAATATCCAGTTCGTGAGAAAAATATAATACCAGTTCGAGGCGGTGGAAGAATGAAAACAGGCGGTCCGGCCTATCTGCGGCTGTACGAGCGGCTGCGGCGGGAGATCATCGACGGCAGCTGGCCCTTCGGAGCGCGGCTGCCCTCCAAGCGGCAGCTTGCCGAGGAGGAGGGGGTGAGCGTGGTGACGGCGGAGCACGCCTACGCCCTGCTGTGCGACGAGGGGTATCTGGAGGCCCGGGAGCGGAGCGGGTATTATGTGCTCTTCCGGGAAACGGACGGCTTTCTCCCGGCGGAGACGTCCCGCCGGTCTCTTCCCATGCCGGCGGAGGAGAGGCCGGACTTTCCCTTTTCCGTCCTGGCCCGGACCATGCGCCGGGTGCTCAGCGAGTACCAGGAGGGGCTGATGGAACGCTGCCCCAACCAGGGGACGGAGGCGCTGCGCCGGGCCATTGCCCGGTATCTGGGACGGAGCCGGGGGATCCACGTGTCCCCGGAGCAGATCTGGATCGGGGCGGGCGCGGAGTATCTCTACGGCCTGATCGTCCAGGCTCTGGGCCGGGAGCGGATCTACGCGGCGGAGGATCCGTCCTATGAGAAGATCCGCCGGGTGTATGCCGCCCATGGGGCGGAATGCCGGCTGCTCCCCCTGGGTCCGGACGGCATTCGCAGCGAGGCCCTGGCCGCGTCGGACGCCAGCGTCCTCCACATCACCCCCTACCGCAGCTATCCCAGCAACATCACCGCCTCCGCCGCCAAACGCCGGGAATACATCCGCTGGGCCGCCGTGCCGGGGCGGTACGTGGTGGAGGACGACTTCGCCTCGGAATTCACCACCTCCTCCAAGCCGGAGGAGACGGTCTTCTCTCTCTCGGAGCGGGGGAACGTGATCTACATGAACACCTTTTCCCGGACGGTGGCCCCCTCTCTGCGGATGGGGTATCTGGTGCTGTCGGAGGAGCTGGGCGGCCTTTTCGCGGAGCGGGTGGGCTTTTACGCCTGCACGGTGCCGGTGTTCGAGCAGTTTGTTCTGGCGGAGTTCATGGAGAGCGGGGACTACGAGCGGCACATCCGCCGCGCCCGCCGCGCCCTGCGCCGGGGAAGCGGGAAATAAGAAACGGCCCGGAAAACACCGGGCCGTTTCTTACAGAAGGATCGGTATGGGCGCGTCGGCGGTCATGGCGTCCTCCGTCACCGCGCAGTCGTAGCAGAGGATCCCCACCCCGGCGTCCCGGGCGGCGCGGAGCGCCGCGGCAAAGGCGGGGTCGGTGTCTTCGTTGGGGGCGAAGGCGTGACAGCCCTTCATCTGGATCAGAAAGAGGACGTATGTCTCATACCCCTCGTCCCGCGCCAGGGCCAGCTCCGCCAGATGCCGGGCCCCCCGGAGGGTGGGCGCGTCCGGGAAGAGGGCCAGACCGTTTTCCTCCAGCGTGACCCCTTTCACCTCCAGCAGGATCCTCCGGTCGGCTCCCTCCAGATAAAAGTCGAAGCGGGAGCGGCCCCAGGTATGCTCGGGAGAGACGGCGCAGCCGGGGAACAGTCGGTCCAGCAGCTCCTTCACCGCGGCGTTGGGGGCCTGGGAATCCATGTTGATGAGAGTGCTGCCCTTCCACACCGCCGCCAGGTCGAAGCGGGTCTTGCGCTCCGGGTTTTCCGCCCGGGCAAGGATCACCTGCGCTCCGGGAACCAGCAGCTCCCGGCACCGGCCGGTGTTTTTCACATGGACGGTCTCCACCTGTCCGGCAAGCTCCACCCGGGCGATGAAACGGTTTGGCCGGGACAGGAACGTCCCGGCCGTCGTGTCGGAATAGAGCTTCATCCTTACTGCAGCATCTCTACGCCGTGCATCACGAAGTCGCCGCCCAGCCGGGCCATCTCCTCCGGAGGCTCCCGCATGCCGTTTTCGATCCACACCTTGGCCAGGGTGCACATGCCTGCCACGATGAAGGAGGCGCAGTAGTCCAGCTTTTCCGATTCCCGACCGGCGCACACGGCGAGGAACTCGTAGAGATACTGGTATTTCAGCCGGTTGAAGATCTTTTCCTGGAACTCGCTGTCGCCGCTGCGGCAGTAGAGCGTGTAGTAGATATCGGAGTATTCCCCGGTGAGCGTGAACAGGTCCGTGAGATAAAGAAAGCTTTTCCCGTCGGACTGCCGGGCGTCGTGACGGCGGCCCACCTCGTCCAGATGGGTGAGCAGATCATCCTCCAGCTGGCGGAGCAGGTCGTACACATCGCTGTAGTGAGCGTAGAAGGTGCCCCGGTTCACGTCGGCCCGGTCGGCTACGTCCCGCACCGTAATGCGGCTGATGTCTTTTTCCAGCAGCAGGGTGGTCAGGGCGCTCCGAAGCTGCTTTTTTGTTTTGCGTACCCGCCGGTCCTCGGTCTCGTGGGCCATGTCAGTTCCTCCAATCCGTCAAATCAAGCGTTCTTTGTCTGTTATTCATCAAAAAACATTATATCGTACAATTGCCTCCGATTCAAGAGGGAAATAGACAGGGATAAAGAAAAAGGGGCAGAGAATCTGCCCCTTTCAGCGATCTGTTTATCAGGTTTCCCGGCGAAGCGCCTTCCGGCGGCGTTTCTGCTCGGTCCGGAGATAGAGCTTTGCCAGGATCGCCGCCGCCGGCGTGAGTTTCCCGGCGTCCAGCTCTACCTGGTCGGTGCACACGGTGCGGTCGTCCCCCAGAGGGGTGAGGGCCACCGCGTGCCGCCACAGGGCAAGCTTTCCGCCCCGGCCCTCCAGAAGCTGGGTCCGGGTCTCGTCGTCCCGGCAGAGGGGGCGCATCTCCGCCAGCCGGGAGACGGCGCTCCCGGCGGGACGGCGGCACAGCTCCCGCCAAACGGTCTCCGGCGTCCGGGGCAGGGTCTCGGTGAGCTGCACGGTCCGGGCCGCACCGAAGGTGGCGGCCAGCCGTTTGACCATGAGATCGGGCCGGAGGGAGAGATAGTCCTGCTTTTTCTTCAGCTTGCCCAGGGTGAGGGAGCGGAGGGACGGCACGTCCTTCTTCAGCGCCTCCCAGGACTTCTGGGCCTTCTTGTTCTTGCCGCCCTTCCAGCACACCAGCGTCCCCTGGAAATCCCGGAGGGAGCGGGAGGGAAGGGAGAAGGGGCCCTCCACCACGGCGGTGCGCGCCGATACGCCCAGGGCCAGCAGCTCCAGCAACAGCGTGGCCCCCTCCCGGAGACCGTAGGCGCCCCAGAGCCGCTCCGCGCCCGCGTGAGCCAGGGCGGTCTTCAGCGCCTCGGCGGAGAGGGAGCCGGCGGGGCATATCAGCCTGTACCGGTCCTCCAGCCCCGGCAGACGGCGGCAGAGCTCCTCTCCGGACATCCCCGCCGGGGGCAGGAGCAGCACCGCCGGGAGCCCGGCTTTGCCGCAGACAGTCAGTTCCATTGCGTCTCCTCCTTATATAAGAGGTCTTCCGCCGTCACGGCGGCGGGCGTGAAAAAGGCGTCCTCCGCCGCGGCGGCGGAGATCATATAGCCTTGATATTCCGTCGTGTGGAGCGACACGGCCTCTCCCTCCGGGCGGACCTCCGCCCCGGGGAGCACGCACAGCTCCGCCAGCGGCCGGGTTATGCCGCAGCCCAGGTATTTGAGCACGGCCTCTTTCCGGGTCCACAGAAAGGCGAAACGCCGCTCCGGATCCTCCTCCGTCCAGCGCCGTTCCTCCGCCGTCAGCACCCGGGGACGAAGCGCCTCCCGCACCGGGGCGATCCGCTCCGCGTCCGCCCCCACGCGGGTGTCATTCACCGCCAGCACCGCCAGAGCGCCGCTGTGGGACAGGCTGAACTCCGCGCCGCCGGGGAGACGGGGCTTGCCCTGGGGACCGAGAGAGAAGGGGCCCTCTCCCACGTACCGGCGCAGCAGCAGTCCCCCGGCCAGAGAGCGCAGACGGCTCTCTCCCCGGAGACGCTCCGCCTTTTCCCGCCGCTGGGGAGAGAGCAGAGGGAGAAGCTCCTCCTCCCGGCCCCGGAGGAGGCCGGTGTCCAATACGTACAGTTCCATGCACCGATTATACAGGCATTCTCCCGTTCTTTCAATGTTTTTTCTCCATTCCCCCGGTTGCTCTTTCCCGGAAAGGGGTTTATAATATTTTTCATCTTTTTCGAAGGGGTGTCCGCCATGGCCCGTTCGCCGAGACAGAAGCAGAAGCTGCTGCTGATCCGGGAGTATCTGGAACGCTATACCGACGAGGATCACCCTGTTTCCACCGGGGAGCTGATCGAATACCTGGCCGCGCGGGACGTAGCCGCCGAGCGGAAGAGCATCTACGACGACATGGAGACCCTCCGGGCCTTCGGAGTGGACGTGGAGCGCGCCCGCCGGGGCAACGCCAGCGGCTGGTACGTTGCCCAGCGGGACTTCCAGCTTCCGGAACTGCGGCTGCTGGTGGACAGCGTCCAGTCCTCCCGGTTCATCACCCGGAAAAAGTCTCTGGAGCTCATCGGCAAGATCGAGCGCCTGGCCAGCGAGCACCAGGCCCGGGGGCTCCGGCGGCAGGTGTGGGTCAAAAACCGCATCAAGTCCATGAACGAGTCCATCTATTATCTGGTGGACGATCTCCACGCCGCCATCGACGCCGACCGGAGGATCCGCTTCCACTACTTTCAATACGACGCCCGGGGGAAAAAGCAGCTCCGCCGGGGCGGCGCGTGGTACCGGCTCAGCCCCTACGCTCTGCTGTGGGACAACGAGAACTACTATCTGGTAGGCTACGATCCCCAGGCGGGGATCCTCAAGCACTTCCGGGTGGACAAGATGACCGACGTCACCGACGACGGCCCCGGCCGGGAGGGGGCGGAGGTCTTTGCCGCCCAGGACATGTCCGCCTATACCAACGCCCATTTCGGCATGTTCTCCGGGGAGACCGTCCGGGTCCGCCTGGAGTTCAGCAACGACCTGGCGGGCGCCGCCGTGGACCGCTTCGGCACGGACGCCATCCTGGTGCCGGGCCGGGAGGGGACCTTCACTGTGACGGTGGACGCGGCGGTGAACGAGCCCTTTTTCGCCTGGCTGTGCACCTTCGGGGACGGAGTGCGCATCCTGGCCCCCGAGAGCGCCGTGCAGGCCATGAAAGAGCACGTCCGGAAGATCCTGTCGCGATACGAAACGGAAAAGGAGGAGACACCATGAACAACTGCGTCATTCCCCAGGGGTACACCCCCCGGCTCAGCGTCTACGAGATGCAGCGGGCCATCGAGTTCATCAAGCGGAGCTTTCCCAAGAATCTGGGCTCCGCGCTGAATCTCAAGCGGGTGTCCGCCCCCCTGTTCGTCCGCACGGACACCGGGTTGAACGACGACCTGAACGGCGTGGAGCGCCCCGTCTCCTTCGACGTTCCCGCCGTGGGCGGGGCGGAGTGCCAGGTGGTCCAGTCCCTGGCCAAGTGGAAGCGCTGGGCGCTGAAGGAATACAATTTCTACGAGGGCAAGGGCCTCTATACCGACATGAACGCCATCCGCCGGGACGAGACGGTGCTGGACAATCTCCACAGCGTGTACGTGGACCAGTGGGACTGGGAGAAGGTCATCCGTCCGGAGGACCGGAACCTGGACTATCTCAAGGACGCGGTGCGGCGCATCGTCACGGCCATCTGCATGACCGGGGACGAGCTGGAGTGGGAGTTCCCCCAGCTCCGGGCCCATCTCAGCCGGGACGTCACCTTCATCACCACCCAGGAACTGGAGGATCTGTACCCCGACCTCACCCCCTCGGAGCGGGAGAACGAGTTCACGAAGGAACATCCCACCGTGTTCCTCATGCAGATCGGCAAGACCCTGCGCTCCGGCGGGCGGCACGACGGCCGGGCCCCGGACTATGACGACTGGGAGCTCAACGGGGACATCCTCTTCCGCAACGAGCTCCTGGGCCGGGCCTTGGAGGTCAGCTCCATGGGCATCCGGGTGAGCCCGGAGAGCCTGGACCGGCAGCTGACCCTGGCCGGCTGCGACAGCCGCCGGAAGTACCCCTTCCACCAGGCCCTTCTCCGGGGCGAGCTGCCGCCGGCCATGGGCGGCGGCGTGGGCCAGTCCAGGCTGTGCATGCTGCTCATCGGCTGCGCCCACATCGGCGAGGTGCAGTCCGGCGTCTGGGACGAGGAGACTCTGAACCTTTGCCGGGCGGCGGGCGTCCATCTGCTGTGATATCTTTTTTCTCTCCGGTCCGCCGGGGAGCTTCGGAGGCGCCTTATGGGCGAGACTGAGACCAACACCAAAAAGAAAAAGCCTTCCCCGCTGTGGTTCCTGCTCCCGGCGGCGGCACTGCTGCTTCTGACCGGGGCCCTGCTGCTCCGCTACGGGCCGTGGGAACAGGCGGACGTCCCCGCTCCCGCGGTGACCATCGCCCCGGCGGTGACGCCGAGGCCCGCGGAGAGCACGCCCGCCCCGGCGCTGACGGCGGCGGAGGGGTATATGGCCTCGCAGAACGGGCTGTTTTGCCCGGAGAGCGGCGTCACCCGCACAGAGGCGGCGGAGATCCTGATCCGGGCCGGGGCGGAGATCCCGGCGGAGGACCGTACGGACGTCCTCACCGAGGAGACGCTGTGCGCCCTGGCGGCGGAGGCGACGGACGCCCGGACCGCGGAGGACGCCATGACCGCCATCCGGGGCCTGGGGGACGAGATCGTGACCCGGGCGGAGGCGGCTGTGTTTTTCAACCGGCTGTTCGGCCTCCCCGCAAGGGGGGAGGAGCGGGTCTTTTTCCCGGACGTGGCCCCGGACTACTGGGCCTGGGAGGAGATCCAGACGGCCGGGGAGAGCGGCTTCGCCTGGGCCGGGGAAAACGGCCGGCCGGAGCCGGGCTTCCTGATGCTGGACGGATACCTCTATCTGGCCGGGGAGGACGGCTATTTCCTCAAAAACCAGTTCGCGGGCTCCCTGCTCTTCGGGAACACGGGCCGGTACACCTCCGGCAGTCTGGAGCTGGACGACTACGTGGCGGAGATGCTCCGCACCGTGACCACGGATGACATGAGCCGGGAGGAGAAGCTCCGGGCCGCTTATGAGTACTGCCGGGACAACTTCACCTATCTGATTCGCCATTACTACAACATCGGCGACGTGGGCTGGGAGCTGGGCGAGGCGCTGACCATGTACTCCACCGGCAAGGGCAACTGCTACTGCTATGCCTCCGCTTTCTGGGCGGCGGCCCGGCAGCTGGGCTATGACGCCAAGATCGTCAGCGGCACCTACGGCACGGACCTGGCCCCCCACGGCTGGGTGGAGATCTGGGCCGAGGACGGCAAGCGCCGCACCTACGACGTGGAAGTGGAGATGGTGCTCCACCGCCGGGGCGCCAAGAGAGAGTCCCTGTATGCCATGACGGATTCCCAGCGCCGCAACCACAATTACGTGGAGACGCTGAGCAAGGACAACATCGTGCCCCGGGAGACCAACGACGGCCTCCTGCCCCGATGAGAAGGAGGGGGACGATGAGAAAGAGAAGGATCCTTTGGACCGTTTTGTGCGGTTTTCTCCTCCTCGCCCTGGTCGGCTGCGCGCAGCCGGCGGAGGACCGGGTGGTGGCGGTGTACATGGACGGCTTTACCGGCGCGGCCTTTACCGGGACCGTGGAGAACGGCGTGGGCAACGGCGTCCTGCGCTTTGCCGACTGGATCTATGAGGGGACGTTCGAGGAGAACGGCGCCCTGCTGGCCGGCGAGACGGACAACTTCCCCTGGACGCTGGTGCTGGTCGGGGAAGAGATGCAGGGCCGGTACGCCGGGGCGCTGGAGACCGGCAGCCCCGTGGGCCGGGGCGTGTTCCGCTGCGACAACGGCGCCGTGTTCACCGGGAAGATCCGGGGCATGGCGGCGGAGGAGGGCTGCGTGGAGGCGCTTCCGTGCTCCGTCGTCTGGCAGCAGGTCCGGTATACGGGCTGTTACGACGGCCCCCTGGAGAACGGGCTCCCCAACGGGGAGGGACGCTTTGCCGGGACCAGCGCCGCCGGCCAGTCCCTGACGTGGGAGGGCGGCTGGACCGCCGGCGAGATGACCAGCGCGGGGACTCTTTCCGCAGACCGGCTGATGACCCCGGTGGAGGGCCGGGAGCAGATGGGCACCTATGCCGGCCAGGCCGTGAACGCGCTGCCCGAGGGACGGGGGGATTTTTCCTCCGTGGACAGCCAGGGCGTGAGCTACACCTACACGGGAACGTGGAAAAACGGCAGCATGGACGGGCAGGGCACGCTGACGTACGCGGCGGCGGACCGCTTCGTCCGCACGGGAACCTTTACGGAGGGCTCGTTCACTCCCACCTGGGTGGAGGCCCTGTCCGTGCTGGGCACCGGGGAGCCCCGGTTCACCCTGACCCGGGCCCAGACCGACTTCCTCAGCGCCCACCCGGAGCTGTGGGAGGCGGAGAGCCGGGAAAACTTCTACAATTCCGAGTATAACGCCCAGCTGGACCGGCAATACCGTCTTCGCAACTGTCTGCAGGACCCGGACACCATGGCCGAGCCGCGATGGCTGACCCAGTACTCCCTGAAGATCCTGGACGTCTATACCGGCCCTGCCTTCACGGGGGGACCGGTGATCACCCGGATCACCGCCACGGACGACTCCTATCAGCTGGTGGCGCGGATCATCGTGCCGGGAACGGTGGACAAGGTGGCCTGCAACCGGCGCATCAGCTTCGTGGGCGTTCCGCTGCAGCTGAGCACCTACACCACCGTGCTGGGGACGGAGAACACCTGCGTCATCGTGGTGGCCGGGGACGTGATGATCTCCGGGTGATATTATCAGAATAATATTATGGTAAACTAAAACTCTTTTATGGAAGACCGCCCGGATGGGCGGTCTTCGTATCATATTCCGACACAGGGCGGCTGTTTGGCCCGCTTCCGGCGCTTGTAAACGTAGTACAGCACCTCCAGGAGGCTGCACAGCATCCAGCCCATCGGGTACCCGAAGCCCACCAGCCGGGGGGTGTTGGCGTAATAATGGGTGACCAGGAACAGGTAGATCTGCCGGAACGCCACGAAGGATGTGAGCATGAAGATCATAGGAGCCCGGGAATCTCCCTCTCCCCGGAGGGCGCCTGCCAGCACGTGATCGATGCAGTTGAACAGGAAGAAGGCGGTGTTGGTGCGGATGAACAGCACGCCGTAGCGGATCACTTCGCCGTCGGGGGAGAAGAGCCGCACGGCGTTCGGCGCAAAGATCACCAGCAGGGCGCAGAAGCATCCGGTGATGGCGCTGGTCAGCGCCAGGGACAGCACGGTGCCCCGGTCGGCCCGCTTCATGTTCCCCGCCCCCACGTTCTGGCTCACGAAGGTGGTGGAGGCCATGGCCATGCTCTGGGTGGCCAGCATGATGAACTGGTCCAGCTTGTTGTAGCTGCTCCACCCGGCCATCACGTCCGAGCCGAACACATTGATGTAACCCTGGACAAAGATATTGGAAAACGCCGTGATGGTGGACTGGATCGCCGCGGGCAGGCCGATGGAGATCACCAGACGCAGGATGGGAAGGTCCAGCCCCAGCTCCCGCCATTCGAACCGATAGATGTCCCCGGTCCGGGTGAGCAGGCGCAGGGTCAGCACGGCGGACAGGAACTGGGAGAGGATCGTGGCGATGGCGGCGCCGGCGACCCCGGTCTTCAAAACCAGCACGAAGAACAGGTCCAGCACGATGTTCACCACGCTGGTGAAGATCAGAAAATACAGCGGGCGGGTGGAGTCCCCCACGGCCCGGAGGATGCCGCTGCCCATGTTGTACACCAACAGCCCGGATATGCCGCCGAAATAAATGCGCAGATAGACCACGGCCTCCGGGAACACGTCCTCCGGCGTGCTCATCAGCCGCAGCATAGGCTTGACCAGGAGCATGCCCAGCGCGGTGAAGACCAGGCCCAGCAGGAAGGTGGCGGTCATGACGGTCTGGATGGCCCGGTGGAGCTTCTCCATATTCCGGGCGCCGAAATACTGGCCGATGACCACGCCGGCGCCGATGGAGAAGCCGTTGAAGAAAAAGACCAGCATGTTGACGATCACGGTGGTGGAACCGATGGCCGCCAGCGCCTGCTTGCTCACAAAGTTGCCCACGATCACGGAGTCCACCGTGTTGTAGAGCATCTGGAAGACGTTGCCGAACATCAGCGGGAGGGCAAAGAGGATCAGCAGCCGCAGGATGGGGCCTTCGGTCATGCTCCGGGCCGTGGACCCGGCGTTATTCGGTTTTAACCGGTGCATCTTCGCTCTCACCATCCTGTCCGGTCATCGGCCTCGTTCGGTTTCCCGGATCGGAGATCCCGTCAGATAGTTTTCCATCACCCAGGCGGCGCCGTCCTCCTGGCAGGAGGGGGCGATCCGGTCCGCGGCGGCCTTTACCCGGGGAGAGGCGTTGCCCATGGCCACGCCCAGGCCCGCCCAGCGGAGCATGGGAATGTCGTTCTCCCCGTCTCCCAGGGCGATGACCTCCTCCCGGGGGATGCCCAGCAGCTCCGCCGCCCGGCGCAGGCCCGTCCCTTTATCCACGCCCGGCGCCACGATCTCCAGCACCTCCGGGGAGGAGGTGAAGGCATTGACCTCCGCCACGGGATCCTCCCGCAGCGCGGCCCCGGCCCGGGCCACGGTCTCTGCGTCTCCCAGGAGCAGGATCTTGTACACCCCGGACCGGGCGGCGGCCGGGGGATCCAGGAGGACCTTCGGCGTCTGGGCGGAGAGCCGGGCGTATATGGCGGCCGCCTCGTTGAGCCGGTCGGAAAAAAGCCCGGCCCGGCACCACACCACGCAGGTCTCCGGCCATCCGGCTGCCCAGCGCATCACCGCCTCCGCGGCGGCCGGATCCATCACATCCTCGTGGAGGATCGCCCCGGTGGCGGAGCTCTGGATGAGGGCCCCGTTGCAGAGGATCAGCGGCACGTCGCCGGGGAACAGAGCGGCGGCGGGCCGGGCGCTGCCGGAGAGCCGCCCCGTGGCCAGGGTCAGCACGTTCCCCCGGGCGGCGGCGGACCGTATGGCCTCCCGGACCCGGGGGGAGACGCTCCGGTCCTCCCGGGTGAGGGTCAGGTCGTAATCGGCGGCAAGCAGCCGGTATGGCATGGATATCCCTTCCTTCCACGGAAAGTGTACCCCTGTTCCGGGGATGTTGTCAATCCGACGGTTGCGAAAGCGGGAAAACGTGGTATACTGAAAAGGCTTCAAAACAGAAAGAGGTGTTCAATTTGGTCAAGCTGGAACTGGAGCTTACGGATATCGATTACAATGCTTTCCTTCAGGAGTTTCTGCCCAAGGTACAGGAAAAGCTGCAGCAGAGCGGCAGCCCCCTGGCCGGGATGCTCTCCGGCGGTTTTGCCGGCGGGATGCTCGGCCTCATGCCCGACAGCATGAAGGACAAGCTCGCCGCGGAGATCATCAACGCCAACGCCGAGCGGCTGGCCGGAGAGATGGAGAAGGTGGCCGCCCGGAACGGCATCCCGGGCAAGGTGAACAACCTCCGGGCCACCGCCCAGGAGGAATAAAAAAACGCCGGTTGGAAACAACCGGCGTTTTTGATTCGGCAGGGTTTATTTGTCGGAGATGATGCGCACGGCGGGCGCCTGGACCCCGGCCTCGCCCAGCTTCTCGGTGATGCCCTCGGCCAGGTCGAAATACACGTCCCAGTAATTGCCGGTCTCGCACCAGGCGCGGACGGTGTACTTGGTGCCCTCGTTGGTGCCGCCGGAGACCCGGGCGAAGGGAGCGGGATCGGCCAGGACCTTGTCGTGGGCGGCCATGACCTCTTTCATGATGGAGATGATCCGGGCGGGCTCCTCGCTCTTGGCGCAGGCGAACTCCAGATCCACCCGGCGGGTGTCCTTGGCGGAGTAATCGGTGACGGTGGCGTTCATGAGAGAGCCGTTGGGCACGGTGACACGCTTGTTGTCCAGCGTGATGAGCACGGTATAGAACAGGTTGATGGACTCCACCACGCCTTCCACACCAGCGGCCGCCACATAGCTGCCCACCTTGAAGGGACGGAAGATCATCAGCATCACGCCGCCGGCCAGGTTGGACAGCGAGCCCTGCAGCGCCAGGGCGATGGCGGCGCCCGCAGCGCCCAGGACGGCGATGACGGAGGCCATGGGCACGCCCAGGATGGCCACGATGGAGACCACCAGGATCACGTACAGCAGCCACTTGATGCCGTTGAGAGCAAAAGTGCGGACGCTGGGATCCATCTTTTCCAGACCCTTGGCCTTTTCCGCCAGACCCAGCAGCTTTTTGATGATGAACTTGCCGACAAAGTAGACGATGATGGCAAGAAGGATCTTGCCCACCGCGTTGGCACAGATGGCACCGATGTTTTGTAACATGAGAACGACCTCCTTTTCAGATTCATATGGTCATTATACACCGCCCGATCCGGCCTGTCCACAGAGATCAAAAAAACTTTAGCATTTCCTCCGAGATTTCCCGGAGAGGGTTGACCGATGGAGCCGGTACACGACCTTTAAAAAGGGAATTATCGATTTAGCAAATCAAGATTAAGTAATTTACGATTGACAAAACAAAGCTTTTCTTCCCTCCCGCCCGTTTCCGCAGTGGGGAGAGGCCCCCAAAACGGCGCCATCCTTTTCCTTCTTGAGAGGGGAAGGACGTCATGGATAAATGGAAAAGAAAGGGGAAAAGACTCAATTTTGAAAAAAGTGTCGAAAGAGGAAAAGAAAGGACGGCATTTTTCACATATTATGTAGACTATTTCAAAAAAGGAATTGACATACGGAGAGGCAGGCTGATATAATGCATGGTGAATTAAAGTAAGGTATTATGCCTTACTGTCGAATCCACACAGAAGAAAACGGTTTTCTTGGCTTGATCTTTTGCATAGCAATCGAACTGTTTTACAGGGAGGTATTTGGTCATGAGGAAAAAAGGCAAACGGTTTGCTTCGCTGCTGCTGGCTGTGCTGCTGGCGGTCAGCCTGCTTCCCACGCCCGCGTTTGCGGCGGAAGCGGGGGACACCGACGCGTTCATCGAGGAAAAAACCGTCGAAGAACCCGTCGTTGAAACGGCCGTCGAGGGGTCCGTTCATGAGCATTCCTGGGGTGAGTGGGCCTTTTCGAAAGAACCCACCTGCACCGAGGACGGTGAGCGGGAGCGTATCTGCGCCGAATGCAGCGAGATCCAGACCGAGGCCGTCCCCGGCGGGCATGCCTGGGGCGAGTGGACCGTCACGGCGGAGCCCACCTGCGCTGAGGACGGCGAGCGGGAGCATTCCTGCGCGGCCTGCGACCTGACTGAGTCCGAAACGATCCCTGCCCTTGGTCATACCTGGGGCGAGTGGACCGTGCTCGGCGAGCCTGCCTGTGATAAGGACGGCGAGCGGGAGCACACCTGCTCTGTCTGCGGCGTTACCGAGAAGGAAGCCATCCCCGCCCTCGGCCACGAGTGGGGCGAGTGGACCGTGCTCAGTGAGTCTGCCTGTGATAAGGACGGCGAGCGGGAGCACACCTGCGCCGTCTGCGGCGTTACCGAGAAGGAAGCCATCCCCGCCCACGGCC
>JAFRDL010000128.1 GCA_017411265.1 Oscillospiraceae bacterium
CGCAGTGGACCTGGACGGCCTGGAGCAGACGCGCCCGCTGACTCCTCCGCCGGAGGAGACGCCTCCGGCGCCGGAGGATAACGGCGTCCTGCTGGAGGATCTCCTGTTTCCCCAGGGCACGGACCCGGTTTCGGAGATGGAGAGAGATCTGACGGTGATGGCGTCGGACCCCGCGGCGGAGGAGCATTTTCCGGAGGACGCTCCCATGCCGGGCCCGGGTGCGGCGGTACCTTCCGCCCGTCCTCCGCGGCCTCAAAAGGCCGGGGGAAAGCGGCCGCCATCCGGGACAAAGGCCCGCTCCGCCCCTCCGAAAAAGAAGCGGAAGAAGAAAAAGACGACCGCGGAGCCGGAGCCGGATCCCCGGGAGGAGGAGCGGAGCTACCGCCCCATCCGACGTCGGCGGGACGGCCGGCTGGGCTGTCTGGGCGGGATCATGTACGCCATGTTCATCATCTGCGCCAGCATCGTGCTGGCGGTGTTCGCGTGGATGTCCGCCGCGGACGTTCTGGCGCTGAACAAGAGCCCCGGCACCGTGGAGGTGACCCTTTCCGATTCCATGTTCACCGATAAAGAGGTGGACGTAAAGGATTCGGACGGCAACGTCACCGGGACACGGGTCATCCAGGCGGCGAAGATCCGGGACGTGGCGGGCGTGCTGAAGGATTACGGCCTTATCAACTACAAGTGGCTGTTCACCCTGTATTCCACCTTCTCCCACGCGGACGAACAGCTGGACCCGGGCACGTACGTGCTGTCCACCAACCTGGACTACCGTGCCATCGTGAAGAAGATGCAGGCGGGCGCCGATTCCCAGCTCCAGACCCTGGTCATGTTCCCCGAGGGCTTCAATATGGACCAGATTTTTGCACGGCTGGAGGAAAACGGCGTGTGCTCCCGGGAGGACCTGTACGCCGCCGCCGCCAACACGGAGTTCACCTATGCCTTCCTGGAGGGAATGGAGACCGGGGATCCCTACCGGCTGGAGGGGTATCTCTTCCCGGACACCTACTATTTCTATCAGGGGATGCAGGCGTCCAGCGCCGTCAACCGGTTTTTGTCCAACTTCCACTATCTGATCACCGATGAGATGTGGCAGCAGACCAGGGCCATGGGGATGACCTTCCGGGATGTGCTGACGGTGGCCTCCCTCATCGAGAAGGAGGCGGCCAACGACGCGGAGCGGCCTTTGATCGCCGCGGTCATTTACAACCGTCTCCGGGGCGGCATGCCGCTGCAGATCGACTCCACAGTGCTCTATGCCCTGCGTGACCGGGGAGACAATATCGTCCTCTCCAGCGATCTGATCCAGTCCACCGACGATCCGTACAACACGTACCTGTACACGGGCCTGCCCCCGGGACCCATCTGCAACCCCGGCATGGCCTCCATACAGGCGGCGCTGAATCCCTCCGATGCGTATTATTACCTGTACTACGCGCTGGATACCGCCACCGGCGAGCACCGCTTCTTCACCAATCTGGAGGAGCACGAGGCTTTCGTCGCCACCCAGAACTACGGCTGATTTCCCGAACAGAAAAAGAACCCCCGGAACGAGTTGGTCGTTCCGGGGGTTTGCATATGGGCTTCAGTATCGGTGGAACTGCTGGGGCGTTGGTCGGTACTTGACGCCCGATACGAGCCCCACCGCCGCAAAGGTGGACATCAGCGACGAGCCCCCATAGCTGAAGAAGGGGAGAGTGATGCCGATGACCGGGGTGATGCCGATGCACATGCCGGTGTTGACCAGCATCTGGAAGAAGATACTGGCCGCCACGCCCATGCATACCAGCATGCTCATGGTGTTGTTGGACCGGAGCCCCACCATGACGCAGCGGATGATGATGATGGTGAGCAGCAGCATGATCAGGAGACAGGCCAGCATCCCCAGCTCTTCCCCCGCCATGGAGAAGATGAAGTCGGTGTGCTTGCCGGTGAGCCAGTTGTTCTGGGTCTGGGTTCCGTTGCCCAATCCGACGCCGGTGAGCTGTCCGGATTTCATGGCCAGCTGGCTCCGGGTGGTCTGCCAGGTGATGCCCCAGCCGGTGGGATCCACCGTGGGATCATAGGGCGCCCGGATCCGCTGGCGCTGGTATTCGTCCAGAAAGCTGTTCCACAAAACGGGGATGGCCAGCGCCACTGCCGCGCCGCCGATCAGGAACCAGTAGAGCTTCACCCCGGCCACGATCATCATGACGACGAAAATGGCCGCGAACACCACGGCGCTGCCCAGGTCCTCGGAGGTATACATGATCAGCACGAAGGTATAGCCGAAGTGGACCACCAGCTGTATCATGCTCAGCACGGAGTTGATGTCCTTGTATTCCTTCAGATAGGTCATATGCCGCGCCATCAGCACGATGAAGACCACCTTGGCGATCTCCGACGGCTGGATGCCGATGCCGAAGAACCGGAGCCAGCCTTTGTTGCCGGTGTCGCCGGACACGCCGAAGGGGATCAGCAGCGCCATGATGAAGGTCTCGAAGATCAGCAGAGCGATCCATTTGTCGGCGATGATGTCCACGTCCAGTACCGTGAACACATAGTAGAGTGCCAGTCCCAGCACGAAAGCAAAGATCTGGACAGGCACATAGGTCTTGCCGGGGAGCGCCTTGGTGGCGCTGGAGATAAGGATAAGCCCGAAAACGGTGCAAACACAGCTGATGGCCAACAGAAAAATGTCGGCCCTGTGCCGGAAATCGGACGTGTGGCTGCGGATATACCGCCAGAACTCCATAAAACTGCGCCGAAAAGCAGCCACGGCGTCACCTCCTTGCAAAGGGGATAATTACACAAATATCACTATATCATAGAAAACAACAAATGGCAACAGAAAGCAAAAGTTGCTTTACTCCGGGTAGTTTGAGGTGTATAATCATACGTTGGAAAACGGGATGCGTGAGGAAAGCTATGACCTATTTCAGCCAAACGGAAGCCGAGACCGAGGCGCTGGGCGAGCGCCTGGCCGCCGCTCTTCCCGCGGGCGGCGTGGTGATCGCCATGTACGGGGAGCTGGGCGCGGGCAAGACCGCCTTCGTCCGGGGACTGGCCCGGGGCCTTGGCGCCCGGGGGCGTGTGGTGAGCCCCACCTTTACCATCGTCAACGAGTATTACGGGGAGAGGGACCTTTTCCATTTCGATATGTATCGCCTCCGCAGTGCCGACGAGCTGTTCGACATCGGCTGGGAGGACTACCTGGGCCGGGAGGGCGTGTGCGCCGTGGAGTGGAGCGAGAACGTCCCCGAGGCCTTTGACGGCAGCGAGATCCGGGTCACCATCGAAAAAACGTCGGACACCGGCCGAAAGATCACCGTGGAGGGGGTAGAGCTGTGCTGATCCTGGCCATCGAATCCTCGGCCAAGGCGGCGTCCGCCGCGCTGTGCCGGGACGGAGAGATCCTGGCATACAGCTATCAGCGCACCGCGCTGACCCACAGCGCCACGCTCCTGCCCATGATCGACGATATGCTGAAAAACTCAGGCACGGACAAGAGCGGGATCGACGCGGTGGCCGTAGCCCGGGGCCCCGGCTCATTCACGGGCGTGCGCATCGGCGTAGCCACGGCCAAGGGCCTGTGCTGGGGGCTGGACAAGCCTGCCGTCGGCGTCTCCACCCTGGAGGCGATGGCGTACCTGGCGCTGTGCGTGCCGGAGGGAACGGTGATCTGTCCCGCCATGGACGCCCGGCGAAACCAGATCTACAACGCGCTCTTCCGCATGGAGGAGGGAAAGCCGGCGCGCCTCACCCCGGATCGGGCCATCGCGGCCGGGGATCTGGCGGCGGAGGCGGCGGCGCTCCCCGGACCGCTCTGGGTGCTGGGGGACGGAGCGGCGGTGTGCGCCGCGGCTCTGAAGGAGCGTGAGATCCCCTATACCCTGGCGCCGGAGACCCTTCGCTGGCAGAACGCCTGCGGCGTGGCGCTGGCGGCCATGGACAAGACCCCCGCCGGGGCGGAGGACCTGCTGCCTGTGTATCTCCGTCTGTCCCAGGCGGAGCGGGAGCGGCAGGAACGGATGGAAGCAAATCAAAATCAACGATAAAAAGGAGAAAGACAATGAGCGAGCTGCATGTATTCGACCATCCCCTGATCCAGCACAAGCTGTCTATCCTTCGTGACAAGAACACCAGCGTAAAGGAATTCCGTGAGATCGTCGGCGAGATCGCCATGCTGATGTGCTACGAGGCCACCCGTGACCTTCCTTTGGAAGAGGCGGAGATCGAGACCCCCGTGGCTCCGGCCAAGGTGAAGCGTCTGGCCGGCAAGAAGCTGGCCATCATCCCCATCCTCCGGGCGGGGCTGGGCATGGTGGACGGCATGGTGGCCATGATCCCCTCCGCCAAGGTGGGCCACATCGGCCTGTACCGGGATCCGGAGACGCTGGAGCCGGTGGAGTACTACTGCAAGCTCCCCGCCGACATTTCCGAGCGCGACGTGATCGTGGTGGATCCCATGTTCGCTACCGGCGGCAGCGCCTCCGCGGCCTGCACCTTCCTGAAGCAGCACGGCGCCAGGCACATCAAGCTCATGTGCATCCTGGGCGCTCCTCCCGCCTGGGAGAAGATGCAGAAGGACCACCCCGACGTGGATGTGTACGTGGCGGCCATGGACCCCAAGCTGAACGACCACGGCTACATCGTCCCCGGCCTGGGCGACGCCGGCGACCGGATTTTCGGCACCAAGTAAAAACAGCGCAGAAAGACCCGGGGATCCCCGGGTCTTCTTTTCGTGCTGATTTCCGGCGAATGTATTATACGTTTTTTTACGGGAAAACGCCGCGGGCGGTCCGGGAGGAAAGAAAATGAGTTTTGGAGTCGTTCTGCTGGAGCCGGAGCAGCCGGGAAACACCGGCGCCATCGGCCGCACCTGTATCTGCGCGGGGGCGACGCTCCATCTCATCCGGCCCCTGGGCTTTCTCACGGACGAGAAATCCGTGCGCCGGGCCGGGCTGGACTACTGGCCCCGGCTGGGGGTGCGTGAATATGACAGCTTTGAGGAGTTCCTCTCGGCACACCCGGGGGCGCGGATCTGGTATCTCACCACCAAGGCGAAGCGGACCATCGCGGAGGCGGACTACCGGGACGGGGATTTCCTGCTGTTCGGCAAGGAGAGCGCCGGGATCCCGGAGGAGATCCTGGCGGCGCATCCCTCCCGGTGCGTGCGGATTCCCATGGCGGCGGGGGAGCGGTCGCTGAACCTCTCCAACGCCGCGGCCATCGCTCTGTACGAGGCTCTGCGCCACATCGGCTATGGGGAGCTGGAAAAGACCGGCGAGCTGCACCGATGCCAGTGGCGGGAGGAGACACCGTGAGCGGACGGGTCCCGAGGGCCTCGCTGGATGCGGACCGGGCCATCTGTGCGGAGATCTGCCGCAGCGGCGGTCTCCGGGCCCGGGAGATCGCCCGACGGCTGAACCTGGACCGGACCGAGGTGAACCGGCATCTCTACGGCTCTCCGCTGATGCGGGAGCTGTGCTACCAGGACGCGGACAGCCGCTGGCACGGGATCGTGCGCCAGGAAAGGCCTCACTTCGGGCTGGGGGAGTTCGCCGGCTGGTACGGCCTGGTGCGGGATTTCCTGCCCCTGTCGGAGGAGGAATGGCTGGCCGCTCTTTCGGAGGGCTGCCGGAACGTGGGCCGCGGCCTCAGCGACGCCCGCGGGCTGTTCCACTCCTTCCGGGACTGCCGGGAGCAGATCCTTTCCCTGATCGGGGATCTCCGGGAGATGCTGGGGGAGAGCTGCCTGGACTGGGAGCTGGCCTTCGAGCTGCGGCTCAAGCGCGCGCGGCACGTGCGGATCTACGCGGACGTCCTGCTGATCACGGAAGACCGGGTGTTCGCCCTGGAGTTCAAGATGAAGGACCGGATCGACCCGGAGGAGGTGCTCCAGGCCTCCCAATACGTCCCTTACCTGGAGATCCTGTTCGGCCCGGACTACGAGGTGATCCCCGTACTGGTGCTGACCCGGGAGCGGGAACTGTTCCGTTTCGAGCCCATCGGAAAACAGGACATGGTGCTTCCCGTCTGCTCCGGGGATATGCTGTTCAACGTATTCGACGAATACCTGGGATTTCTGAAGCATTAAGGAGGAGAAAAAATGCTGTTCATCGAGTATCCGCCCTGTTCCACCTGCCAGAAGGCGAGAAAGTGGCTGGAGGATCACGGCGCGGTTTTTGAGAGCCGGAACATCAAGACGGAGAACCCCGCCTTTGAGGAGCTGAGGGACTGGCACCGCCGGAGCGGCCTGCCTCTGAGCCGGTTTTTCAACACCAGCGGCCTGGTCTACCGCACGCTGGGGCTGAAGGACCGGCTGCCCGCCATGGGCGAGGAGGAGCAGCTGCGGCTGCTGGCCTCGGACGGCATGCTGGTGAAACGGCCCATCCTGACGGATGGGGATACCGTGCTGGTGGGGTTTCGGCCCGGGGAGTGGGAAAAGGCTCTTTCGGAGAAAAAAGAGTTGCGCTGACGGCGTAAGTCGATTATAATACATATATCGTTTTTATAAGAACGATGACCTGAAAAACTGAAGACGTCCGGTGCTGCCGGCGGGGGAAAGCCGGCGGATAATAGGGAAACAGGTGCAAGACCTGTGCGAGCTCGTCACTGTGATCGGGGAGCGCGCCGCCATGTGGAAAACACGGTCACTGGCCCAGGGGTCGGGAAGACGGCGGCGTGTGTGGATCCGGGAGCCAGGAAACCTGCCGGTGCGTTCCGATCGGGCTTTTTGCTCCGGCCACGAGTCACTGGCTGCGTATCCCTGCGGCATTCTGGCCGCCGGATGAGAATGCGCCTCTGCCATCGCGGCAGAGACGCATTCTGATTTTATATCATATTTTGCAAAACGATATCTTTTTTAAATCGATAGGAGGATGCGCCGTGAGGATCCGAACGCTGATACTCGCTGTCCTTATGATGGTTTCCGCCGTGCTGGGCGGTACGGCCGCCGCCGCGGGGGGAGAGGATGCTTCTGCCGACGCGGAGCGCTTCGCTCCGGACAGCTTTTCCTTTTCCGGCGGAAGCGGCAAGCTGACCATCACCTGTCCGGAGGTGGAGATCGTCGACGGCCAGGCCTGGGCCACGCTGGTCCTCAGCAGCAGGAATTATCCCTGGGTCCGTGTGGACGGCGTGCAGTACGACGCGGAGCACCCGGACAATAACTCCGTGGTGAAGATCCCCGTGGAGCTGAACGCCCCCGTGGAGATCGTAGGCCTCACCACCGCCATGAGCGAGCCTCACGAGATCGTCTATACCGTCTGCGTCCGTTACGGGGCGGAGGAGGAACTGATCCCCGGCCTCACCTTCCTGGAGAGGGAGGAGACAGAGGCAGAGCTGCTGGACGTCCTCCTGTACGAGGACGGCTATAAGCTCGTGCGCGTGGCGGGCGTCGGACGCTATCTCCTTGTCCCGGAGGGCGGAGAGATCCCTGCTCCCCTGGAGAATGACATGCAGGTGATCCGCCTGCCGGTGAGCGGTGCGTATGTGGAAACCCGGGAACTCATGGAGCAGCTTCCGGAGCCGGACGCGGCGGCGTTGGCCGGATTTGAGGGCGGGGAAGCCGCTTTCGTCGGTGCCGGCGGGGAGCTGATGCTGCCGAAGCTGCTGAAGAACAAATGTTCCCTGGTGCTGCTGTCCTCCCTGTGGGCGGACGGACGGATCGTCGGTGCGGAACCGGATGCGGAGGACGCCGTGACCCGGGAAGAACTGACGGACGAACAGGCGCAGGAGCTTCGCCGGATCTACGAGGCCCTGAAGGAATACGCCATCCCCGCCTTCGTGGACCGCTCCGGAGAGGAGCCCGCTCCGGAGGGCGCCGCCGTATGGGAGGCGCTGTACCAGGAGCTTTTCGTTCCCGCGGAGGACGCGGAAAAAGCAAGCTGAATACCGAATCGGTGTGCGGTCTGGAAAGGATGGGAACGCCTGCATGAAACGAATATTCGCCCTGGCTCTGGCACTGTGTCTGACCGTGGCCGCAGCCGGATGCGCTGTGGCGCCCTCCGCAGCCCCGGCGCAGACGGCACAGACGACGCAGGATGCGGCGGAGACCGCCGGGGAAACGACGGGGGAAACCCCGCTCCCGGAGCTGCCCGGCCTCACGGTCCTCTCCGCCATGGAGAAGGTCTACGCCACCCAGTTCGACGTGTACTACTGCGAGGGTGGCTATAAATATCTGGCCATCGGGGACGGCAACGCGTATCTCCTGGTCCCGGAGGGGAAAGAGGCGCCCGCGGGACTGGATCCCTCCGTCCGGGTGCTGCATCAGCCCCTGGACAGCGTCTATCTGGCGGCGACCGGGGCCATGTCCCTTTTTGACGCCATGAACGCGCTGGACGTGATCTCCCTCACCAGTCAGGACGCCTCGGACTGGTATGTGGAGGGGGCCCGGGCCGCCATGGAACGGGGCGAGATCCTCTACGGCGGCAAGTACAGCGAGCCGGACTACGAGCGGCTGGTGAACACGGACGTGGACGTGGCCATCGAAAACACCATGATCCTCCACACGCCCAAGGTGATCGAGATGATCGAGATGCTGGATATCCCGGTGTTCATCGAGTATTCCAGCTATGAGCCCCACCCCCTGGGTCGGACCGAGTGGATCCGGCTGTTCGGCGCCATGCTGGACCGGGAGGACGAGGCGGACGCCGTGTTCCGGGAGCGGACGGCGGTCATGGACGAGCTCCGGGAATTCCCCAACACGGGCAAGACCGTGGCCATCTTCCTGGTGGACACCTCCGGCAAGGCCCAGGTGCGCTCCGGCGACGATTATCTCTCCCGGATCGTGGAGATCGCGGGCGGAAACAATGCGTTCGACTACCTCGATGTGGGGGACAGCGGACATACCAATGTGAATATGACCATGGAGGAGTTTTACGCCACCGCCATGGACGTGGATTATCTCATTTACAACGCCAGCGGATACAGCTCCGGCGTGGATACCCTGGAAAAGCTGTTCGACAAGAGCGACCTTCTCCGGGACTGCCGGGCGGTGAAAGAGGGCAACGTCTGGTGGATCGGCCCGGAGACCTACCAGATGTCGGATAAGCTGGGATATCTGATCTCCGACATCCACTCGATGCTCACGGGGGAAGAGGGAGAGATGACGTTCCTGCGCCGTATGGAGTGACAGAACATGGAAGAAAACAACGCGATCTCCCACGCGGCGCTGCGCCGCCGGGTGCGGTATGAGGCGGTGTTCATCGGCCTGGTGATCGCCGCGGCGGCCATCGTGGTGCTGAACATCAATATCGGCAGCGTGCCGATCCCGGTAAAGGATATCGCCCGGATCCTGTTCACCCGGCAGGGGGATCCCACCCAGGTGAATATCATCTGGAAGATCCGCATGCCCCGGATCTTGACGGCGCTGCTCCTGGGCGGGGCCCTGGCCCTGGCGGGCTTCCTGCTGCAGACCTTCTTCGCCAACCCCATCGCCGGGCCCTTCGTGCTGGGCATCTCCCACGGCGCCAAGCTGGTGGTGGCCCTGGTGATGATCTACTTTCTGGGGAAATTCGGCGCCATGTCCTCCTTCGCCCTGGTGGCGGCGGCCTTTATCGGCTCCATGATGGCCACGGGCTTCATCCTCGTCATGGCGCGGCGGCTTCGCACTATGTCCACGCTGCTGGTGGCGGGCATCATGGTAGGCTATATCTGCTCGGCGGTGACGGACTTCCTCGTCACCTTCGCCCAGGACAGCGACATCGTCAATCTCCGGGGCTGGTCCCTGGGCAGCTTCTCCGGCATGAGCTGGGACAACGTCGCGGCGGCGGCGGCCATCACCCTGGCGGCCTTCGCTCTGGTATTCCTCATGTCCAAGCCCATCGGGGCCTATCAGCTGGGCGAGAACTACGCCCGGAGCATGGGCGTGAACATCAAGCTGTTCCGGATCTCTCTGATCCTTCTCTCCAGCGTCCTCTCCGCCACGGTGACGGCCTACGCCGGGCCCATCTCCTTTGTGGGCATTGCGGTGCCCCATCTGATGAAACGGGCGCTGAACACCTCCAAGCCCATCGTGGTGATCCCGGCCTGCTTCCTGGGAGGCGGGGTGTTCTGCATGCTCTCGGACCTGATCGCCCGGACCGCCTTTGCGCCGCTGGAGCTGAACATCTCCACGGTGACCTCTGTGTTCGGCGCGCCGGTGGTCATCGCCATGATGCTCAAACGGCAGAAGGAGAAGGGCAATGGCTGACATCTACTTTTCCACCAGGGATCTTGCCGTCGGCTACGACGGCAAGGCGCTGATCCACGACATCAGCATCGAGATCCAAAAAGGGGAGATCGTCACTCTCATCGGACCCAACGGCTCCGGCAAATCCACCATCCTCAAGTCCATCACCCGGCAGCTGAAGACCATCGGCGGCAGCGTGTGGATCCAGAGCGAAGAGCTGGACCGGATCAGCCAGCGGGCCCTGGCCCGGAAGATGGCGGTGGTGCTCACGGAGCGGATGCGCCCGGAGCTGATGACCTGCCGGGACATCGTGTCTACCGGCCGCTATCCCTATACCGGGCGTCTGGGCCTTCTCACGCCGGAGGATGAGGAGATCGTCTCCCGGGCCATGGAGCGCGTTCACGCCCTGGAGCTCTCGGACCGGGACTTCAACGCCATCAGCGACGGCCAGCGCCAGCGGGTGCTGCTGGCCCGGGCCATCTGCCAGGAGCCGGAGATCATCGTTCTGGACGAGCCGACCTCCTTCCTGGACATCCGCCATAAGCTGGAACTGCTGAGCATCCTCCGCTCCATGGCCCGGGAGAAGGGGATCACGGTGATCATGTCCCTCCATGAGATCGATCTGGCCCAGAAGATCTCCGACAAGGTGATCTGTGTGAAGGGCGAGATCATCGCCCGCTACGGCGCCCCGGAGGACGTGTTCTCCGAGGCGGTGATCCGGGATCTGTACGGGCTGGAGCAGGGTTCTTACGACCCGGATTTCGGCAGCATCGAGCTGCCTCTGCCCCAGGGGGAGCCGGAGGTGCTGGTGCTCTCCGCCGCCGGTACGGGCATCCCGGTCTACCGTCTGCTTCAGGCGGAGGGGACCCCCTTCCTGGCAGGCGTGCTGTTCACCAACGACATGGACTACAGTGTGGCCCGGCATCTGGCCTCCGGCGTCATTGCCGCGCCGCCCTTCCGGGAATTGGAAGAAGGTGTGCTGGCGGCGGCGAGAGCGGCCGTGGAGCGCTGCCGGCTTGTGATCGACGCCGGGGTGGATCTGGGGCCCGGGAACGCCGCGCTTGCCGGGATCCTGGAGGGAGCGCGCCGGGCGGGCAAGCTGGTCACGCCGGAGGAATACAAAAGACAGAGAGTGAAAGAATGAAAGAGCTTCGGGAAGGATTCACCACCGGCAGCTGTGCCGCGGCGGCGGCGCTGGCCTGCTGTCTTTGGCAGCGGGACGGCCGCTGCCCCGAGCGGGTGAAGATCACGGTCCCCGGGGGCAAAGACTACCTGCCGGAGATCGTGGCCCATCCGGAGGACGGAAGCTGCGGCGTGATCAAGGACAGCGGGGACGACCCGGACATCACCAACGGCATGGAGATCCGGGTCCGTGTGGAGATGCTCTCCGAGGAAGGGGAGATCCGCTTCCTGCCGGGAGAGGGCGTGGGCATCGTCACCGAGCCGGGCCTGAAGGTCCCGGTGGGAGAGCCGGCCATCAACCCCGTACCCCGGCAGATGATCGAGGAGGCCGTGCGAAGCGTATACGGCACCCGGGCGGGGAATGTCCGGGTCTCCATCCCGGGCGGCCGGGAGATCGCACGGAAAACCTTCAATCCCCGCCTGGGGATCCGGGACGGTCTCTCCGTCCTGGGCACGACCGGCATCGTGCGGCCCATGAGTCTGGAGGCCCTCCGGGACTCCATGTATACGGAGCTCCGGATGCGGGTGATCCAGAAAAAGGACCCGATCCTCTTCACCTTCGGCAACCAGGGGGAGAAGGCCATGGAGAGCATCTGCCCCGGGGTATGCATCGTGCAGGTGAGCAACGAGATCGGCTTTATGCTGGACGCGGCCCGGGATCTGGGGGTAAAACGTCTGATCATCGGCGGTCATCCGGGGAAAATGACCAAGATCGCCGCCGGCGTGATGCAGACCCACAGCCACACCGCCGACGCCCGCCGGGAGGCTATCGTCACGCAGTTGGCCTTCATGGGGGCGCCTGTGGAGATCATGCGGCAGATCTACGAGGCCGTCACCACCGATACGGCCATCCGACTGGTGGACGAGGCCGGCCTCAATCAGGTGTGGGACCGTTTGGCCGAAGCGGCCTGGCGATACTGTTCGCTCCGCGTCCGGGGGGAGATCCGGATCGAGATCATATTCGCCGACGCCCAGGGACGGGTCCTGGGCCGGTATAAAGGAGAAGAAGAATGATACACGGAGGCAATGTGTGGCAGGGAGACCGGCCGGGAGACTGGCTGGATCTGTCCGCAAGCGTCCGGCCCGGCGGCCCGCCTTCCTGGGTCCGGGAGGCGCTGCTCTCCGCCATGGAAAGGCTGGAGTATTATCCCCAACTGAGCATGGCCCGGGGCCGGACGGCCCTGGGGGCGTTCCTCGGCCTGGATCCGGGGCATGTGCTCCCCACGGCGGGGGGGATCTCCGCCATCGCCCTGGCGGCACGGCTGCCCTGTGACAGGGTCCGCATCCCCGTGCCCGCGTTTACGGAATACGCCGCGCTGTCCGGGCAATACGGACTGACGGTGGAGACGGTCCCGCTGCTTGCCCCGGGCCGGTCGGTCCGGCCTCTCACGGAGTGCCTGGGGGAGGACTTGGAGGAAAACACCTGCGTGTGGCTGTGCAATCCCTGCAATCCGGTGGGGGTTGGCTTTTCTCCGGAGGAGATCCTGGATCTTCTGGCGCTTGTCCGGCAGAAAAACGGCTGGCTGGCGGTGGATGAGGCGTTCATCCACTACTGCCCCGAATATACCGTGGCGCCGCTGACGGCGGCGGAGGACCGGCTGCTGGTGACCGGTTCCATGACCAAGATCCTGGGCATCCCCGGGGTGCGGCTGGGCTATCTGTGCGGAAAGGACCTGGACAGCCTTCAGGGCTACCAGAACCCCTGGGAGCTGAGCTGCTTCGCCGAGGCGGTGGCCATGGCCCTGCCGGACCACCGGGAGGACCTGCGGGAGGAATGCTCCCGGAGCCGGGAGCGCCGGGAATCGTTCCGCACCGGGCTGGAGGATCTGGGGATCTTCGTGTATCCCTCGGACGCCAATTTCCTCCTGGCGGATTTCGGCCGGGACGTCCGGCCCATCGAGGAATTCCTGTACGGGAAAAAGATCCTGGTGCGCCGGTGCATGGACTTTGAGGGCATCAACGACGGGCGGCATCTCCGCCTGGCGGTCAAGGATGAAAACGCCGTCCGGCGTACGCTGGAGGCGCTGAAGGAGGCAATGGAATGCGCGGAAAAAGCCTGATGTTCCAGGGGACCGGGTCCTCGGTGGGAAAATCCCTGCTGTGCGCGGCGGTGCTGCGGATCATGAAGCAGGACGGATACAGCGTGGCGCCCTTCAAGGCCCAGAACATGGCCCTGAACTCCTACGCCACCTCCGAGGGGCTGGAGATGGGCCGGGCTCAGGTGACCCAGGCGGAGGCCGCCATGATCGAGCCCAGCGTGAAGATGAACCCGGTACTATTAAAACCCACCTCCGACCGCCGGAGCCAGGTGATCGTGGGGGGCAAGCCGGTGGGCACCATGTCCGCCATGGAGTACGAGGCCTACAAGCCCCAACTCCGGGAGGATATCCGCCGGATCTACGACGAGCTGGAGAGCACCGTGGACGCCGTGGTGATCGAAGGAGCGGGCAGCCCCGCGGAGATCAACCTTCACGACGGGGACATCGTGAATATGTCCATGGCCAAGGCCGCCGACGCCCCGGTGATCCTCATCGGGGACATCAATCCCGGCGGGGTGTTCGCCTCCCTGTACGGCACGGTGAAGCTCCTGCCGGAGGACGAGCAGGAACGGATCAAGGGCATCGTCATCAACAAGTTCCGGGGGGATGTGAAGATCCTGGAGCCGGGACTTCGGATGCTGGAGGAACTGCTGCATATCCCCGTGATCGGCGTGATCCCCTGGATGGATATCGACATCGAGGACGAGGACAGCGTCACCGAGCGCTTCGACCGGCAGACCGGCTCCGGGCCCATCCAGGTGGCCATCGTCCATCTGCCCCACATCTCCAACTTCACGGATTTCAACATCCTCAGCGCCGAGCGGAGCGTCTCGGTCCGGTATGTGAAGCGTGTCTCCGGACTGTAGGGGGCGGACATCATCCTGCTCCCCGGCATCAAGAACACCATCGAAGACCTGAACTGGCTCAAGCGCCAGGGCCTGGCCGACGAGATCATCCGCCACGCCCGGCGGGGCGGCCTGGTGATGGGCATCTGCGGCGGATATCAGATGCTGGGCGAGCGGCTCTTCGACCCGGAGCACACCGAATCCCGGATCCCGGAGATCGCGGGCCTGGGACTGCTGAACTTCGACGTCACCTTCCACGCGGAAAAGACCACCGTTCAGTCCCACGGCACCGTGGAGACGGAGGGCACCTGGCTCTCCGGGCACAACGGCCTGATGCTGGACGGCTATGAGATCCACTCCGGCGTCAACGCATTCGGCTCCGGGTGCGTACCCTTCCTGCGGCTCAACGGCCGGGAGGAAATCGACGGGGTCACCAACCGGGCGGGGAACGTCATCGGGACCTACCTCCACGGCATCTTCGACACCGGGGCGTTCTGGCACGCCCTGGTGGAGCACGTCCGGCAGGAGAAGGGCCTCTCCGCCAGCGAGGGGGAAACCCTTACCATGGAGGAATTCCGCCGCCGGGAGTACGACCGTCTGGCCGACGGTGTGCGGCAGAATCTGGACATGGACGCGGTCTATAAGATCCTCCGGGGAGAGGACGTTCCCTGCGGCAGGTGGAACGATGATTAAAGAGGGACATCGACTTTTGATCGCCGGCACCGGCAGCGGCTGCGGCAAGACCTCCGTGGTCTGCGCCATTTTGCAGGCGCTGAAGAACCGAGGCCTGGACCCGGCCAGCTTCAAGTGCGGACCGGACTATATCGACCCCATGTTCCACACCGCCGTCCTGGGACTGGAGAGCGCCAACCTGGATCTTTTCTTCTCCGGGGAGGCCGGGGTAAAGTCGTCCTTTGTGAAGCACGCCCGGGAATGGAACGTCATCGAGGGGGTCATGGGACTATACGACGGCCTGTCCATGACCTCGGAGGAGGCATCCAGCTACCATCTGGCCCGGACGCTCTCCGCACCGGTGATCCTGGTGGTAAACGGCCGGGGCATGGCCCTGTCCGCCGCCGCGGTGGTGAAGGGCTATATGTCCCTCCGGAGCCCCAATGTGATCCGCGGGGTGATCTTCAACCGGATCTCGCCCATGACCTATCCGAAGCTGAAAGAGGCGGTGGAGGCGGAGTGCGGCGTCAAGGCGTACGGCTATCTGCCCATCTGCGAGAGCGCGTCCCTGGAGAGCCGCCATCTGGGGCTGGTCACGGCGCAGGAGGTGGAGGATCTGCAGGAGAAGATGCAGACCCTGGCTGCGGCGGCGGAAAAGGGGATCGACCTGGACGGCCTCCTCGCTCTGATGGCGGAGCAGCCGCCCCTGGAGGCGGAGATCCCCCGATACCCCCGGCTGGGCAGCGTGCGGGTCGCCGTGGCCAGGGATAAAGCCTTTTGCTTTTACTACCGGGACAATCTGGAATTGCTGGAGGAGCTGGGGGCCGAGCTCATACCCTTCAGTCCTCTGACCGATAAAGAGCTCCCGCCCTGCGACGGACTCTATCTGGGGGGCGGATACCCGGAACTGTATGCCGGCGACCTGGCGGCAAACAGGACCATGATGCGCGCCCTCCGGGAAGCCGTGGAGAACGGGCTCCCCACCGTGGCCGAATGCGGCGGATTTATGACGCTCTGCCGGAGCATCGGCGGCGAGCCTGCGGCGGGGGTGTTCCCCACAGACTGCGTGAACACGGGAAGGCTCTCCCGTTTCGGCTATGAGACCCTGACCGGGGAGGGGGAGAGCCTGTTGTTCGGTCCCGGCGACGCCGTCCGCGCCCACGAATTCCACTATTGGGACGCAGGAGATCCGGGAGACGCCCTTCGGGCGGTGAAGCCCGGCGGCCGGGAGCATCGCTGTGCCCATGTGAGCGGAACGCTGTACGCCGGGTATCCCCATCTGTATTTCCCCAGCTGCCCTCTGGCAGCGGAGCGATTCATCCAAAAATGCCTGGAAAGGAAACAGACGATATGAAACCCTTGGACATCGAGCGGGAGAGCTTCGCCATCATCAAGGCGGAGCTGGGAGATCGGACCATCGACCCGGAGTACGATCTGCTGGTGCGGCGGGTGATCCATACCACAGCGGATTTCGATTACGTTGACAATCTCTGCTTCTCCGAGCATGCGGTGCTGCGGATGAAGGAGGCCATCCGAAAGGGCTGCGACGTGATCACGGACACCACCATGGCCCAGTCCGGCATCAACAAAAAGATCCTCGCCCGATTCGGCGGGGAGGCCCGGTGCTTCATCGCCGATCCGGACGTGGCCGCGGAGGCCAAGGAGAGGGGCGTCACCCGATCCCTGGTTTCCATGGAAAAGGCGGCGCGGCTCCAGAAACCCCTGATCTTCGCGGTGGGCAACGCCCCCACGGCCCTGTTCTCCATCTGCGATCTGATCCGGGCGGGAAAGCTTTCGCCGGAGATGGTCATCGGTGTGCCGGTGGGCTTTGTGAACGTGGTGGAGGCCAAGGAAGAGCTGATGAAGACAGCCCCTCACTACATCGTGGCCCGGGGCCGGAAGGGCGGCAGCAATGTGGCCGCCGCCATCGTCAACGCGGTACTGTATCAACTCATAGAGCGGGAGGAATAAGACTATGGTACATTTTGTAGGCGCCGGCTGCGGCGCGCCGGATCTCATCACTGTGCGGGGCGCCCGGCTCCTCTCGGAGGCGGATGTGATCATCTACGCCGGTTCGCTGGTGAACCCGTCCCTGCTGGACTATGCGAAAAAGGGTTGCGAGATCCACGATAGCGCCTATATGACCCTGGAGCAGGTCATCGGAGTCATCCGGGAGGCGGAGGCGGCGGGCAAGACCACCGTCCGGCTCCACACCGGGGAGCCCAGCATCTACGGCGCCGTCCGGGAGCAGTTCGACGAGATGGACAAGCTGGGCGTGGAGTATGACGTCACGCCCGGCGTCAGCGCCTTCGGAGGCGCGGCGGCGGCGCTGAAGGCGGAATTCACGCTTCCCGACGTGTCCCAGACGGTGATCATTACGCGCATGGAGGGGCGGACCCCCGTGCCGGAAAAGGAGAAGATCCGCTCGCTGGCGGCCCATCAGGCCACCATGATCATGTATCTCAGCACCGGGCTGGTGCAGGGTCTGCAGCGGGAGCTTATCGCCGGCGGCTATCCTCCGGAGACCCCCGCCGCCATCGTCTATAAGGCCAGCTGGCCGGACCAGAAGGTGTTCCGCTGCAAGCTGGAGGATCTGGCGGCCACGGCGGAGGAGAACCATCTGACCAAGCTGGCGCTGATCCTGGTGGGCGGCTTCCTGGGGGACAAATACGACCGCTCCAAGCTCTACGATCCCGGCTTTACCACCGAGTTCCGGGAGGCGGAAAAGTGAAAAGAGCCGCAGTCCTCTCCTTCAGCGACCGGGGGGCCGACACCGCCCGCCGGGTGAAGGACGCTCTGGGCGGGGCGTGGGAGACGGAGCTGTTCGCCCCCCGGGGGGATCTGAAGGAAAAAACGGCGGCGCTCTTTCCCACCGTGGACGCGCTGATTTTCGTGGGCGCCTGCGGCATCGCGGTACTGGCCGTCGCCCCCCACGTCGTTTCCTAAACTTCCGACCCGGCGGTGCTGGTGCTGGACGAGCGGGGGCGTTTCGTGATCTCGCTGCTCTCCGGCCACATCGGCGGGGGCAACGCCCTGACGGAAACGCTGGCCGCCGCGCTGAGCGCCGTTCCGGTGGTCACCACCGCCACGGATGTGAACGGACGGTTTTCCGTGGACGCATGGGCCGCCCGGCAGGGACTGCTTATCGAATCCATGGAAACGGCGAAAAGATACTCCGCCGCCGTTTTAATGGAGGATCTTCCCTTTGTCTCCGATCTGCCCATCGTGGGATCGCCCCCTCCCGGGACTTTCCCCGGCGAGAGCGGCGCGCTGGGCTTTGCCGTCACGGCGCGGGACATCCGCCCCTTCGCGGAGACCCTGCGGCTCATCCCGCCGGTGCTCCATGTGGGGATCGGCTGCAAACGGGGGACCCCGGCGGAGCGGATCCGTGCCGCCGTGGAGGAGGCGTTCCGGGAAAGCGGACTGCTTTTTCCCGCGGTGACGGCCCTGGCCTCCATCGACGTGAAGGCGGACGAGACGGGGCTGCTTGCCTTTGCCCGGGAGACGGGCCGGGAGATCCGGTTTTTCACCGCGGACCAGCTCCGGAACGCCCCCGGAGAGTTCTCTGCTTCGGCCTTCGTGGCCAATGCCGTGGGCGTGGACAATGTGTGCGAGCGCGCCGCCGTGCTTTCGGCGGGGGATGGAGCCGAGCTTCTGGTACGGAAGATCGGCAGAAACGGGGTGACGGTGGCCGTCGCCCGGGAAAAGAGGAGGATCTGTTTTGAATAAGCTGTATGTTGTGGGCATCGGTCCCGGAGAAGCGAGCCAGATGACCGGAAAGGCCATGGACGCCCTTCGGGCCTCGGATGTGATCGCGGGCTACGGGGTGTATGTGGATCTGGTCAAGCCCCTGTTTCCGGAGAAGGAATACCTCACTACCGCCATGCGCAAGGAGGCGGACCGCTGCCGCATGGCCATCGACGCGGCCATGGAGGGAAAAACGGTCTCCATGATCTCCAGCGGCGACGCGGGGGTGTTCGGCATGGCCGGCCTGATCCTGGAGCTGAGCCGGGACAAGGACCTCCAGGTGGAGGTGATCCCCGGCGTCACGGCGGCTCTCAGCGGCGGCGCGGTGCTGGGTGCGCCTCTCACCCACGATTTCGCCGTGATCAGTCTCTCGGATCTGCTGACGCCCTGGGACAAGATCGAAAAGCGGCTGGATCTGGCGGGACAGGCGGATCTTTGCATCGCCCTCTACAACCCCTCCAGCCACCGCCGGGCCGACTATCTCCAGAAAGCCTGCGACATCCTTCTGCGCCACGTATCCCCGGACACGGTATGCGGCGCGGTACGGAACATCGGACGGGAGGGGGAGAGCTTTGAGGTCATGACCCTCTCTCAGCTCCGGGAATACAAGGCGGACATGTTCACCACCGTTTTCATCGGCAACAGCCAGACCATGAACATCAACGGCCGAATGGTCACGCCCCGGGGATATCGGGATGTATAAGCTGTGCGTTTTCGCCGGCACCAGCGAGGGCCGGCGGCTCATCGAGCGTCTGACGGGACGCGGGATCGCCATGACGGCCTGCGTCGCCACCGAATACGGCGAGGTGACCCTGGGGGAGCACCCGGACACGACGATCCTGGCCGGGCGCATGCCCCGGGACGAGATCGCCGCCATGCTTGCCCGGGAGCGTTTCGACGTTGTGGTGGACGCCACCCATCCCTACGCCGCTCACGTCACCGAGAGCATCCGCTCCGCCTGCGAGGAGACCGGCACCGACTGCCTTCGTCTGCTTCGCCAGAGCGAGGCGGAGGCAGAGGACGGGGTATTCGTGGCGGACACCGAGGAGTGCGTCCGCTTTCTGGAGGGAACGGAGGGGAACATCCTTCTCACCACCGGCAGTAAGACGCTTCCCGTGTTCTGTGCGGGGAAGGGGCTTCGGGATCGGATCGTTGCCCGGGTGCTGCCCATGGCGTCCTCTCTGCAGACCTGCGCCGACTGCGGCCTGACCGCGGAGCGCATCATCGCCATGCAGGGACCCTTTGACGAGGAGATGAACGTGGCCATGCTCCGGGCGAAAAACGCCGCCTGGATGGTCACCAAGGACACCGGCGCCGCCGGAGGGTACCAGGACAAGATCCGGGCCGCCCGCCGGGCGGGGGCAAGGGCTGTGATCATCGGCCGTCCGCCTCAGGAGCCCGGCCTCTCTCCGGAGGAGACGCTGCGGGCGCTGGAGGAGCGGTTTTCCCTGCCGCCCCGAAAAAAGCATGTGACCCTCTGCGGCATCGGCATGGGCACGCCGGATACCCGGACTCTGGGCATGGACCGGGCGGTGCGGGAGGCGGAGTGCGTCATTGGCGCGAAGCGGATGGTGGAGAGCGCGGACACCGCCGGGAAGGCGGTCCGCACGGCCGTCGCCGCCCGGGATATCGCCGCCGTCATCCGTGACGAGCCCTTTGACTGCTTTGCGGTGCTCTTTTCCGGGGACACGGGCTTTTACAGCGGTGCGAAGGCGCTTCTGGAGCTGCTCCCGGAGGCGGAGGTGGAGCTTCTTCCCGGCATCGGCAGTTTGTCCTATTTCTGTTCCCGGCTCCGCCGTCCCTGGGAGAACGTGCGGGCGGTGAGCCTCCACGGACGGGAATGCGATCTTGTCCGGGAGGTACGCCGCCATGCCGCCGTTTTCACCCTTCTGGGCGGCTCCGACGGGGTCAACGAGGCGCTTCGGCGGCTGACGGAGGCCGGCCTTGGCGCGGTGCGTGTTTTCATCGGCGAGCGCCTGGGTTATCCGGAGGAGCGGATCACGGAGGGCACGGCCGGGGAGCTGCAGGGCGGGACCTACGATCCTCTCTCCGTCCTTCTGGCGGAAAACGATGCCTGGGGCACAGAGAGCCTGGCTTACGGTCTGCCGGACGAGGCCTTCGACCGGGACGAGGTCCCCATGACCAAGGAGGAGGTGCGCAGCATCTCCCTGAGCAAGCTGGGACTGTCCCGGCGCTCCGTGGTCTGGGACGTGGGCGCGGGGAGCGGCTCGGTGAGCGTGGAGTGC
>JAFRDL010000129.1 GCA_017411265.1 Oscillospiraceae bacterium
CACGCCGATGGGATCTGTGAGGTATTCGGTTCTCAGTCGGATCGCTTTCATTTCAGATCCTCCGTTATTTTTCGGTCAGCTTCGCGGCCATGCGGACGATGCGCGCGGCGTTGATCCGGAGCTGGCGGCGGGTCACCGTACCCTTTCTTAATCCCTTCCTCAGGGCCTTGTAGTCCCCCGGCCCACCGGGCATGGTCAGATCGTTGCCCGCCGCGGCGGTTTTCGCGGCGTCGGGAGCGGAATACTTGCTTTTCCCGGAATACATGGCGCCGATGATCCAGTCCGTCATCACGATGCCCTGATAGCCGAAGTCCGCGCGCAGGACGTCCTCGATCAGATCGCGGCGTTCGCAGGTATGGATGCCGTTGAGCAGGTTGTAGGAGGTCATCAGCGCGTGGGGCTGGCTTTCCTTCACGGCGATCTCAAAGCCCCGCAGATAGATCTCCCGCATGGCCCGCTCGCTGACCTGGCTGTTGGAGCTGTAGCGGTTGGTCTCCTGGTTGTTGGCCGCGAAGTGCTTGACCGTGGTGCCGCGGCCGGGGTGCTTCTGTACGCCCCTTGTGATCGCTGCGGCGAATCGGCCGGAGATCAGAGGATCCTCGGAGAAATATTCAAAGTTCCGGCCGCAGCGGATATCCCGGTGGATGTTCAGCGCCGGGGCCAGCCAGAGATGGACGCCGAAGCGTTCCATCTCGTCGCCCACGATATCCCCGCAGCGCCGGGCAAAGTCCAGGTTCCAGCTCTGGGCCAGGGCGGTGCCGATGGGGATGGCCGTGCAGTTCTGTTCCAGGATCTCGCCTTTTGCTTTGCCGTTCCCGCCGAAAAGCTTCATGGCCAGGGCGGCCGGCGCGGGCATCAGCTCCATCACGCTCTCCGGCATGCCGCTTCCGATGGCATGGACGCCCTTTTCGTCCCGGGTATACTGACGGCTCAGCCGGAGTCCGGCGGGGCCGTCCGCCATGACCAGGGACGGGATGCCTTTTTCCCGCAGGCAAACGGTCTCGCCCGCCGCGCCGGCCACGGCATCGGTGGCGTTGCCGATCACGGTCTTGGAGCCTTTCTGTTTGAATGTCCCGATGTTCAGAAGGCAGAGCTCCTCATCGCTCAGGATTCCGATCCGGGGATCGACCTCCCGGGAAAGCGCGTAATCCACCGTTTCGGTCTGTATGTCTGCGGCATGGATCTTCCGGACAGGAACATCGGAAAGCGTCTCGGACGGTCGGGCAGCCGGCTGCCAGTCGGCAAAGTCCGGCCTGCCGAGGCAATTCCTGACCTTGCGGACAAGGGCTTCCCCGTCCAGGCGGAGGACCGCCTCCGCCTTCGTATCCCAGCTGGAGGTTCCCAGCCGCAGCACATAGTCGCCGCCCTCCAGGATCCAGGCGGCCCGGTCCGGATCGTAGGAGGCCAGATCGCGCAGAGCAAAGGACAGCGTCAAGGTCTGTTCCTCGCCGGGGGCCAGTTCGTTGGTCTTTTCAAAGGCTGCCAGGGACTGGAACGGCTTGTCCAGCCTGCCCGGCGGCGCTGAGACATAAAGCTGTACGACCTCTTTTCCGCTGAGACTTCCGGCGTTTTTCACGGAAACGTCCAGACTGATGTTCCCGTTTTCTGCCTTGGCTTTCCCCGGAACAAGGGTAAAGGATGTATAGCTCAAGCCGAATCCAAAGGGGAACAGGGGCTCTTTTCCCACAGTATCGAACCATCGATAGCCGACATAGACACCTTCCTTGTAGCGGGTGTCGTTCTTGTCTCCGAATTCACCGATCCGGGGATAGTCCTCCCAGGCAGCCCACGTAGTGGTCAGCTTTCCGGAGGGAGTTGTTTTGCCCAGGAGGATATCTGCCAGAATACTGCCTGTTTCCACGCCCAGCTGGCTGAGCAGCAGGATATTCCGGACTTCCGTGACCGGGGACAGATCCACCACGCCCCCCACGTTCAGCACCAGCAGGAAGTTCTTGTATTTTTCGTTGAGTTCCAGGATGTTCCGCTTTTCCGTCCCGGTCAGCAGGATGTCGCCGGGAACGGGCTTGCGGTCGGAGCCCTCGCCGGAGATGCGGGACAGCACATAGACGGCAGCGTCTCCCGGGGCGTCCAGGGGAAGGGCGTATTCCGGCTCGGGCATCACGGCGCCCATGCTGTCCAGGATCGCCAGGGTACCGCGCCTGAGCGCGGAGCGCTTCAGTTCGCGGATAAAGCGCTTCTTGGATTGTGCGTATATCTTCTCATAGCGGTCCATCCAGGCCTTGGTGGTGATGCGGAAGCCGGCTGTCGCCAATCCGTCCTCGACGGTGACGAAATACCGGGAATTGACCTCGCCGGAGCCGGTCCCGCCCTTGATGGTGCGGCGAGCGCCGTTGCCGTAAAGCGCCAGCGCACAGGGGGCATCCAGGGGAAAGGCTCCGTCCGATTTCAGCAGGACCGCGCATTCAGCGCCGAAACGGCGCAGGATCTCCTTGTGTTCTCTCTCGTAGTCGTTCATCTCGATCGCTCCTTTATCGTTCATGTCTGTCAGTTCCTCTCTTTGGCCTCATGCCGCGCCTTGATCTCGGCCTGCTCTTTGCCGATGGTCTTTTCGACTCGGAGGAAGAACAGCAGGAGGAAGGCTGCGACGCTGGTGAAGGTCTCCAGCCCCACGAAGGCGAAGGTGATGACCCAGCCGACGCTGCGGGGCTGCGCCAACGCAACGGTCAGCACGCCGTCCGCCGCGGGCTTGAGGCTTTCCAGCGCCACCTGGGCGGTCCAGCCGTTTTCCGCCAACCTTGCGGCGGCCTCGGCGATGCTGCCGGAGGTAAAGGGGGCGAGATAGCCGGCCTTGGCCAGCATCCAGTTGAACACGCCCGTCATGATGCCCACCATGGCCACGGCGATGATGTTGTATATGGACATGGCCGCGCCGTCGATGCGCAGATCGGATTTCCACTCCATGTGGTCCAGACAGTCGGCGAACAGGGCCAGACAGACGTAGGACCCGGGCAGACCGCCCATATTTTTGATGAACTGCCCGATCAGCACGAGCACCATGTTGGTGGGGAACAGCCAGCAGATCAGCGACCCGACGGCGATCAGGGCGCAGCCCGCCATGGTCACGTTCCGTTTTCCGAAGCGCTTTGCCAGCGGCCACACCGCGAAAATGCCGATACCCATGGGGATGCCCCCGATGACGGAGACCAGCATCTGGGTGACGCCGTCGTTGTAGGTGCCCAGGACATAATTGCAGTAGTAGACCAGGCCGATGTTTTTGATGGTTATGCCGATGGTGGTGACCAGGAAATACCCGTAAATGATCCGCATGTAGCGGTCGGTGAACAGGAGCTTCATCTGCTGGCCGAAGGTCAGCTTGTTCTCTTCCTCTGCCTTACCGATTTCCTCGGTGATACGTTCCTTGGTGAAGAAATACTCCAGAAGCGTCAGCGGCAGGGCGACGATGGAAAGGACGCACATCAGCGTGATCCACTTGGACTTGTCCGCACCGATGGCCGGCATGATGACCATGGGGAACACCAGCGCCACCAGGATGCCGCTCATCATGATGGTGGTGATCTGGTTGAAGACGCTGAGGCCGCCCCGGGCCGTGCTGTCACGGGTGGAGAGCGGCACCATCAGGCCGTGGCTCATGTTGAAGATGGTGTAGGCAAAGGAATAGAACAGGTTGTAGGAGATCATCACCCACAGGGCCTTCACGGTGTCGCTGCCCTCGGGGACGGTGAAGAGCAGGACGCCGGTGACGGGGACCAGAACCGCCGACAGCAGCAGCCAGGGACGGGCCTTGCCCTCTTTCGTCCTGGTGCGGTCGATGATCTGCCCCATGAGGATGTTGGTGACGGCGTCGATGATCTTGGAGACGATGGGGAAGACCGTCAGAAACACGCCGCCCCACAGGGGAGTCAGGTTCAGCACGTCCGTATAGTAGACGTTCAGGTAGGTGGCCAGCACCGCGTTGAGCAGCAGCGCGCCGGCCGGACCCAGCAGATAACCCAGCCATTTTTCTCTCTTTGTTACTTCCGGCGACTTGATGAGACTTGCAGGCAGCTTCATGGCTTGTCCTCCCTCAGCAGCTTGGGTGTGCGCACTTTTTTCTGCTTACACTATAGCAAAAAGCATCCTGTCTGTATTGCATAATCGTAATAAAATAAATATAATCGTAATGAGTTTGCGGAAAGGAGACGAAAAGCATGCCGATCGACTGGGAATACCTGACCAGATCCGTGGCAAGGCTGTCCGGCATTCCGGTGCGGGCATACCGGAACGGGACGGAGCTCAGCCGCTGCTTTCCCGTGACGCTGCCCCGGGACCCCCTGGAGGTCTGCCGGAAGGAGGTCTTCGCCGTCACCGAGCACGTGGGCTTTTACGTCTCGCCGCTGTTCCACTATTACGGGGTCCTCAACGCCGGAGACATAAAGATCGTCGTGGGGCCCACCGCCCAGATCATGGCCGACGCCCAGAAGCTCCGGGAGCTGGCCTTCCGGGCCGACGTGCCGCCGGAGGAGGTCCCCGCCTTTGTGGAGGGCATGAACGCCATCGTGCGCCTGCCGGTGGAAACGCTGCTGCAGATGCTGTGCACCATGAACCACTTTCTCAACGGGGGAGAAAAGCTGGAGCTCTCCGATCTGGCCATTCACGAGACGGAGCAGGCTCTCATCAAGTCCGGCGTGGAGCGGCGGCGGACCTCCCGGGTCTATGAGGAGGTCCCGGCGCAGCAGGCCCACAATACGCTGGCCCTCGAGGAGGCGCTGATGGGCATCGTACGCCGGGGCGATTCCGTGGCCCTCCGGCGCTGGCTGTCCGCCGCCCCGGCGATCCAGGGCGGCACCATCGCCGGCGATCAGCTGCGGCAGCTGCGCAACCTGTTCATCGTGACCGCCACGCTGGTCTCCCGGGCGGCCATCCGGGGCGGCATGCGGCAGGACGACGCCTTCTCCCTCTCCGACGCCTACATCCAGCGGGCGGAGCTGCTCACCAGCCACAGCAAGATCCAGAATCTGCAGTACAACATGCTGCTGGAGTACACCGAACAGGTGGAAAAGCTCCGCCGGGGCGAGCACACGACCAAGCTCTCCCTGGACGTGGCCAACTACGTCCGGCACAACCTGTCCGAGCCCGTCAGCGTCGAAAAAATGGCGGAGGCGTTCTTTCTCAGCCGGCCCTACCTGTCCAGCAAATTCAAACAGGAGACGGGCCAGACCCTGACCGACTTCATCCTGAAGGAAAAAACGGAGGAGGCCAAACGCCTCCTCCGGTATTCCGACAATCCCCTCTCGGCCCTCAGCGCCTATCTGGGCTTCTCCTCCCACGGGCATTTCTCCCGGGTCTTCAAAAAATACGCCGGCCTCACCCCCGGCGAGTACCGGGAAAAGCATCGCTGAGCCCGGTCCCTCCGCCGGAAAACGGGAACCGCTCCCGGGAACAGAGTTCCTCGGGAGCGGTTTTTTGGCGGGAAACGGATCGTTCGCGCCTTACAGCAGCTTCTCCAGCCGGCTCCGGACGACCTCCTCGCCCAGGACGTGGCTGACCTCCCAGATATCCGGTGCGTTGGCGCGGCCGGTGAGGGCGATGCGGAGCAGGTTGGTGGTGTGGACGATGCTGCCCTTGTACAGCTCGGGGTTCTTTTTGTAATCCTTGGGCTTCACGGCAAAGCCCAGCTCGGCCGTCAGGGCCTTTACCTTGTCGAACCACACGGCGGGGTCGTCCCCGTGGTCGTAGCTCTCCAGATACCGGGCCACGAACGTCCGGCGCGTCGTTTCGTCGATCTCCGGCGGCAGTTCGTCCTCCACCTGGAAGGTCTCGTCAAAGTAAAAGCGGAGGAAGTCGCAGGCCTGCTTCCAGTTGACCAGGTCCTTCCGGGGCTTGGCGCTGTTTTTGCCCACGTTCAGCGCCAGCAGCGCCCGCTCCCGGTACCGGGTCAGCAGCCCGGCGAAAGGCTGGTTGTAGACATTGCACCAGTCCAGCAGGCAGCGATACACCTCGTCGGCAGGCATGGCGCTGATCACGCTCTTGGAAACGTCGTTGAGCTTTTCCAGATCCACCAGCGCGCCGGAGCCGGACATTTTGGAGAGGGAAAACGGGAAGTCCAGATAGCTGACGCCGGGGTTGGCGAGGCGCCATTCCTCGTAGTTGGAGTTGAGCAGGGTGAGCAGGAACTCCCAGACCGCGTTCTGGCAGATGCCCTCCTGCTGGTAATAGGCCAGCGCCAGCTCCGGGTCCTTGCGCTTGGAGAGCTTTCTCTTGCTGGCGCCCTCCATCTTCTGGAGCGTGGCGGTGTGGCAGTAGATCGGCAGGGGCCAGCCGAACGCCCGGAACAGCTCCACGTGCTTGGGAAGGGACGGGAGCCACTCCTCCCCGCGGATGATGTGGGTGGAACGCATCAGGTGGTCGTCGATCACGTGGGCCATGTGGTAGGTGGGGATCCCGTCGCTCTTGAGCAGGACAAAGTCCTCATAGTTGCGGACGTTGTTCTGGGGTCCCCGGATGGCGTCGTCCACCGTAAAGCGCTCGTCCGTCACCGTGCCCCGATACCGGAGCACCCACGGCTTCCCCTGCCGCAGGTTCTCCCGGATCTGCTCCAGGGTCAGGCTGCGGCTGGCCTCGGCGTACGGCCCGTAGATGCCGGTGGTCTCCTTGTTGGCCTCCTGCTTCGCGCGGATCTCGTCCAGCTCCTCGGCGGTCATGAAGCAGGGATAGGCGAGGCCGATCTCCACCAGGTGCTTGGCGTAGACGTGATAGATCTCCCGCCGCTGTCTCTGCCGGTAGGGACCGTAATCGCCCTTGTCCCCGTCGCTGACAGCGCCTTCGTCGAAGCGGACGCCGAAGTACCCCATGGCGTTGATGATGATGTCCACCGCGCCTTCCACCTCGCGCTTGTTGTCCGTGTCCTCGATGCGGAGGAAGAACACGCCGCCGGACTGGTGGGCGATCCGCTCGGCGATGATGGCGTTATAGAGGTTCCCCAGATGCACGAAGCCCGTGGGGCTGGGGCCGATGCGGGTGACGCACGCCCCCTCCGGGAGCGCGCGGGCCGGATATCTCGCCTCCATATCCTCCATGGTGAGAGTCACATCGGGGAACAGCAGGCGCGCCAGTTCTTTGTTGTCCATATGCCACGATTTCTCCTGGTCAGTATTCCCGGGAAGAGCGCGGACGGCGCCGCGTTCTCCCCCGGAAAGGGCGTGCCGCCCTTTCCATTCCATAATACACTCTTTCGGAAGAAAAGCAATATCTTTCCCGGCGGGGGCTGCGGGGCGTTCCCGGAGAAAAATTCACAAAATACGCCATGTATGTTCACAAATTGTTCACAAAAATTAGCACTCTCGACTTGACAGTGCTAAAAGACGTGCTATAATGCGTATCGAACAGAGGAACAGAGATCAAATGAATGACCTCCTTCCCCATGCTCAGGCGACAGATAAACGTTCAAAGGAGGAATGACTTATGTTGCCGAGTATTTTTGGAGAGAGTTTGTTTGATGACTGGATGGGCTTCCCCTTCCGGGGCTTTGAGTCCGACGTGGACAAAAAGCTGTACGGCCGCCATGCGGCCCATGTGATGAAGACGGACCTGAAGGAACACGACAACGGCTATGAGCTGAAGGTGGACCTGCCCGGCTTCAAGAAAGATCAGATCCAGCTCCATCTGGAAAACGGCTACCTCACCGTGCAGGCGGCCAAGGGTCTGGAGGAGGACGAGGAGGACAAGAAGGGCCGGATCGTCCATCAGGAGCGGTACTCCGGCTCCATGGCCCGGAGCTTCTACGTGGGCGAGAGTCTCACGGACGAGGACATCAAGGCCCGCTTTGAGGACGGCGTGCTGACCCTGGACTTCCCCAAGGAGGAACAGAAGAAGCTGCCGGAGCGCAGGCAGATCCGGATCGAATAATTCTCCATTCATTCATGAAAGGCCCCCGGCAAAAGCCGGGGACCTTTTCATAACACAAAGCCGCAGGGCCCATACGGGTCCTGCGGCTGTTTTTCAGGTCCGGTCCTCGATGGGCACGTAGTCGGAGTATTTCATGGAGGAGCGGTACGCCGGGCGGATGATCCGGCCGCCGGTGAGGCTCTCCTCCAGACGGTGGGCGCACCAGCCGGCGATCCGGGCGGTGGCGAACAGGGGCGTGTACAGATCCCCGGGGATATCCAGCATCCGGTACACCAGGCCGGAATAGAGATCCACATTGGCGCACATGGGCAGCTCGCGTCCGACCCGCTCCATCAGCAGGGGGATGCCCACCCGCTCCACCGTCTCGATCCGATCGAAGTCCTTGGCGAAGCCCTTCTCGTCCGCCATCTTCCGGGCGAACTTCTTGATGGCCTCCGCCCGGGGATCGCTGATGGTGTACACCGCGTGGCCCAGGCCGTAGATCACCCCGGAGCCGTCTCCGGCTTCCTTGTTGAGCAGTTTCACCAGATAGTCCCGGATCGCGCCGTCGGTGACGTCCGGCACGTTCTCGGCGATATAGCCCAGCATCTCGGCGACCTTGGCGTTGGCGCCGCCGTGGAGGGGCCCCTTCAGCGCCCCCACCGCCGCGGCGATGGCGCTGTAGGTGTCCGTGCCGGAGGAGGTGAGGGTCCGGCAGGCGAAGGCGGAGTTGTTGCCGCCGCCGTGCTCCGCGTGGAGGATCAGCATCAGGTCCAGCAGCAGGGCCTCGTCCTCGGAGTAGCTCTTGTGGCTGCGCACCAGACGCAGGAAGTTCTCCGCCGCCGACAGCATCTCCTTGGGGTTGTGGATGTGGAGGGAGCGGCCGTCGAACACATGGCGCTTCACCGCGTACGCGTCCGCCACGATGGTGGGGACGCAGCCGATGAGCTCGATGGACTGGCGCATGATGTTCTCCAGGGAGGTGTCGTCCGGGTTGTCGTCGTAGGAATAAAGCGCCAGCACGCTGCGCTCCAGTTTGTTCATGATGTTCTTGGAGGGGGCCTTGAGGATCATATCCTCAAAAAACCCGTCCGGAAGCACCCGGGCCTCGGTGAGCACGGCGTTGAAGGTATCCAGCTGCTCCCGGGATGGCAGCTTGCCGAAGAGCAGCAGATAGGCGGTCTCCTCGAAGCCGAAGGTGCGGCTGGATGCGTGGTACTCCACCAGATCCATGACGTTGATCCCCCGGTAGTACAACTCTCCGGGGATGGGCACCTTCTCATAGTCCCGCAGGTAGTAGCCCTGGACGCTGCCCACCGTGGTGACACCGGCCATGACGCCGGTGCCGTCGGCGTTCCGCAGCCCGCGCTTGATGGCGTCTCCCGCGTACAGCTTGGGATTGATTTTATAGGAGTCCCTCACCTCGGCGCAGAGATCGTGCACATATCGGTTGAGCTCCGCCTTGTCCTTGTTCATGTTGATCCCTCTCTTCCGGCTGGATGTATGGCAAAGTATACGGCATTCCCCAGGAAAATGCAAGTCCCAATCAAAATTATTGCAACAAGTGCCGAGAAATTCCCGGATCCCTCCCGGGTTTTTGGGTAAAATATGAAATTTTCAAAAAGGAATATTGCAAAACTTGCGTCCGGCGCGGTTTCTTGCTACACTATAGCGGTAAAGTGAAACGAAACGAGGCGCGAAAAAATGATCCAACTGCGAAACGAGAGCGTGCGGCTCGACGCCGGACGGCCCGCGGCCTGCCCCCGGTCGGAGCTGGCGGGCGGGCGGGCGAAGACCATGGCCTATGCCATCCTGGCCGCCCATGACCGGGGCGGGAAGCCGGGGTCGGTGTCCGTCCGGTTCGACTCCCTCATCAGCCACGACATCACCTACGTAGGCATCATCCAGACCGCCATGGCCAGCGGGCTGGAGCGGTTCCCCATGCCCTACGTGCTCACCAACTGCCACAACAGCCTGTGCGCGGTGGGGGGCACCATCAACGCCGACGATCACGCCTTCGGTCTCTCCGCCGCCCGGAAGTACGGCGGGGTCTACGTTCCGCCCAATATGGCGGTGATCCATCAGTACGCCCGGGAGGAGCTGGCCGGCTGCGGCCGGATGATCCTGGGCTCCGACAGCCACACCCGCTACGGCGCCCTGGGCGCCATGGGCGTGGGCGAGGGCGGCCCGGAGCTGGTGAAGCAGCTGCTGGGCGGTACCTGGGACGCCCCCGCGCCGGAGGTGGTGCTGGTGTGGCTCACCGGCGAGCCGCCCCGGGGCGTGGGGCCCCACGACGTGGCCATCGCCCTGTGCGGCGCGGTGTACAAAAACGGCTTCGTCAAAAACAAGGTGCTGGAGTTCGCCGGTCCCGGTGTGAAAAACCTGCCCATGGACTTCCGGATCGGCGTGGATGTGATGACCACGGAGACCGCCTGCCTCTCCTCCGTATGGCAGACGGACGCCGCCGTGGAGGAATACTACGCCGTCCACGGCCGGCTTGACGCCTGGCGGTCCATGGCCCCGGCGGAGGGCGCCGCCTACGACGCCATGATCGAGATCGACCTCTCCGCCATGGAGCCCATGGCCGCCCTGCCCTTCCATCCCTCGGAGGCGGTGACCGTCCGGGAGCTGCGGCAAAATGCCGGGGACTGCCTGCGGCGCGTGGAGGAGACGGTGCGCCGGCAGTACGGCGGCAAGGTGACCATGGATCTGACCGGGAAGCTGGTGAACGGACAGCTCCGGATCGACCAGGGCGTCATCGCCGGCTGCGCCGGAGGCATGTACGACAACCTGGCGGAGGCCGCCGCCATCCTGGACGGCCGCGGCACCGGGAACGGTTTCTTCGAGCTCACCGCCTACCCCCCCAGCATCCCCGTGGAGCTGGAGCTGGGCCGGAACGGCGTCACCGAAAAGCTGCTGAGCGCGGGAGTCATCCTGAAGCCCTGCTTCTGCGGCCCCTGCTTCGGGGCCGGGGACGTGCCCGCCAACAACGCGCTCTCCATCCGGCATACCACCCGGAACTTCCCCAACCGGGAGGGCTCCAAGCCCGGGGACGGCCAGCTGTCCGGCGTGCTGCTGATGGACGCCCGGTCCATCGCCGCCACCGCGCGGAACGGCGGCGTCCTCACCCCGGCCACGGAGGTGGACTACGATCCCCCCGCCCCGGTCCGCCGGGTCTACGACCGGGGGCCCTATGAGAAGCGGGTGTACTTCGGGTACGGCAAGGCGGACGCTGCGGCGGCGCTGTGCTTCGGTCCCAACATCGTCCCCTGGCCGGAGATCCCCGCCCTGCCGGAAACCTGCTGCTGAAGCTGGCCAGCGTGATCCACGACGAGGTCACCACCACCGATGAGCTGATCCCCTCCGGGGAGACCAGCAGCTACCGCTCCAATCCTCTGAAGCTGGCCTCCTTCACCCTGAGCCGCCGGGATCCCGCCTACGTGGGCCGGGCCAAAGCCGTCCAGGCTCTGGAGGAGGATCGGAAGCGCGGCGTGTACGCTCCGGAGCTCACGGAGGCGCTGGCCCTGTGCGGCTTCGGCGGGGACGCCCTGGCCGCCACCGGCGTGGCCTCCGCCATCTTCGCGGAAAAGCCTGGGGACGGCTCCGCCCGGGAGCAGGCGGCCTCCTGCCAGCGGGTGCTGGGGGGCGGCGCCAACATCTGCCGGGAATTTGCCACCAAGCGCTACCGCTCCAACTGTGTCAACTGGGGCATGCTGCCCTTTATCCTCCCCCCGGAGGACCCCTTCGCGCTGGAGCCGGGAGACATGCTCTTCCTCCCCGGCGTCCGCGCCGCGGTGGAGGGGGGCGCCGACAGGGTCCGGGCCCTGGCCGTCCGGAACGGGACGGTGTCGGAGCTGACGCTGCTGCTGCCGGGCTTCACGGCGGAGGAGCGGGAGATCGTGCTGGCGGGCTGCCTGATGAACTGGTACGCCCGGCGGAAAAAGGAGGACTGACATGAACCGGATTCCCATGCCCAACCCCATCGCGGAGATGGACGGCGACGAGATGACCCGCGTCCTGTGGGCGGATATCAAGCGGGAGCTGCTGGAGCCCTTCGTGGCGCTGAACACGGAGTATTACGACCTGGGCCTGCCCCACCGGGACGAGACGGACGACGCCGTCACCACGGCCGCGGCGGAGGCCATCCGCCGGCTGCATGTGGGGGTGAAATGCGCCACCATCACCCCCAACGCCCAGCGGGTGGAGGAGTACGGCCTGAAAAAGATGTGGCGCAGCCCCAACGGCACCATCCGGGCCATCCTGGACGGCACCGTGTTCCGCACCCCCATCCCCACCCCCGGCCTGCGGCCCTATATCCCCGGCTGGACGAAGCCCGTCACCGTGGCCCGGCACAGCTACGGGGACCTGTACAAGGACACGGAGTTCCGCATCCAGGGGCCCGGAAAAGCGGAGCTGGTGTTCACCGCCGCCGACGGCACGGTCCGCCGGGAGACGATCTATGACTTTGAGGGGCCGGGCGTGCTCCAGGGCTGCTTCAACAAGGACAGCTCCATCGAGAATTTCGCCCGCTCCTGCTTCGAGTATGCCCTGGGGGAGAAAAAGGACCTGTGGTTCTCCGCCAAGGACACCATCATGAAGATCTACGACGGACAGTTCAAGGAGACCTTCCAGCGGCTGTACGACCAGGAGTACCGCCCCCGGTTTGAGGCGGCGGGCATCACCTACTTCTACTCCCTCATCGACGACGCGGTGGCCCGCCTGATCCGCTCCGAGGGCGGGATCGTATGGGCGCTGAAGAATTACGACGGGGACGTGATGAGCGATATGATCTCCACCGCCTTCGGCTCCCTGGCCATGATGACCAGCGTGCTGGTGTCCGCGGACGGCAACTATGAGTACGAGGCCGCCCACGGCACCGTCACCCGGCACTATTACCGGTATCTCCGGGGAGAGAAGACCTCCACCAACCCGGTGGCCACCATTTTCGCCTGGAGCGGCGCCCTGCGCAAGCGGGGGGAGCTGGACGGCGGCGGCGCCCTGTGCGCTTTTGCCGACGATCTGGAAAAGGCCGTCATGGATACCATCGCCCGGGGCGTGGTCACGGGCGACCTGGCCGGGCTGCTGGAGAGCCGCCCCGAGCCGGTGGACAGCGCGGGGTTCCTCTCCGCCGTCCGCGCCGAGCTGGAAAAGAAATACGCCTGAGGAGACAGCAAAAGCCCCGCGGCATGGCCGCGGGGCTTTTTTGCGGTTTATTTTTTCCCGAAGAACTCCTCGAAGTAGTCCCGGACGGGGGCGTCGCCGTCGGCAGGGGGGTCCGCCGCCGCAGGCTTTTCCTCCGGCGCCGGGGCGGGGGGCTCCGGCTCCACCGCGGGCAGGTCGCTGCGGGTGGGCTCGTCGGCGATGACCGGGAGCTGGCCGCTGACCCGGGAGGGCTCGTCCACCGCGGGGGCCGCCGGGGGCGTCTCTTCCGTTTGCTTCAGGCTCTCGGGCTCCAGCACTACTTCTACCTTACCGGGCGAAGGCTTCGCGCCGGCCGTGGAACGGACACGGCGCTCGTAGCGGATCTCGTCCTCTTCATCCTCCAGATCCAGACGGACCTGTCGGGCGGCCTCCAGCCGCTTCTGGTATGCCCGCCGCTTAGCCCGGTATCTCACCACCAGCAGCAGGTACAGCGTAAAAAGGAGTACGAGACCCCAGAACGTGAAGATCACCGCGGGCTGACGCAGGGTGTCCATCAGCTCGTTGCGCATGAACTGCGTCCGGGACATTTCCACGGAGGTGCTGGTCACCAGGGGAGAGGTGCCGTACACCGTGCCGTTGAGGCTGACGCTGATCTCGCCCACCAGCTGACCGGCGCCCACCGGCGCCACCAGCGTCTCGCCCTTCTCCTCCGGGTAGAGGGTCACGGTGCGGGTGAACTCCTCCAGGTCCACGTCGTTGGGCAGCAGGGCGGTGATGGAGGTGCTTGGCCGGACGGACACGCTGTCCGCATCCGCGCCCATCTCCACCGGCACCTCGCCCACGATCTCCGTGGAGCGGACGATCTCCCGGTAGCTGAAGTTGGCAAAGGCCCACTCGAACAGCGTCCGGGTGTCCGCGAAGTGGCCGTAGTACCAGCCGGAGCCGTCCTCCAAAGGATAGGCCTCCGCCTTCATCACCACGGACAGGAGCTGGATGCCGTCCTTCTCCGCCGTGGCGGCCAGGCAGTAGCCGGCGTCGCTGGTGTAGCCGGTCTTGCCGCCGCCGGCGTACTCATAGCCGTAGTCTCCGGGGTAGTGGGCGTTGGTGGGGTTGATGAGAGAGTTGGTGTTCTCCAGCCGCCGTTCGCTGGCCATGTTGGTGTCGGGCACCGTGTAGTTGATGGTGCTGCTGATCTGCATGAACAGCTCGTGGGTGGCCGCCTCCCGGAAGATCCGGGAGAAGTCCCAGGCGGTGGTGTAGTGGTTCGGGTCCGGCAGCCCGTGGGGGTTGGCGAAGTGGGTGTCGGTACAGCCCAGCTCCGCGGCTCTCCGGTTCATCAGGTCCACGAAGTCCTTCACCGAGCCGCTGATGTATTGGGCGACCACGTTGCAGACCTCGTTGGCCGAGGCCAGCATGGTGCAGTAGAGCAGGTTCTCCAGACTCATGGTCTCGCCGGCCACCATGTTCACCGAGGTGCCGTTGGCGATCATGTCAAAATCGAAGCCCGGCTGGGCAGTGACCATGTCGCTGAGCTTCACGGTCCCGGCCTCCACCGCCTCCAGAGCCAGCAGCACCGTCATCACCTTGGTCAGGCTGGCGGGGTAGAGCCGCTCGTGATCGTTCTTGGTGTAGATCACGGACTCGTTGCTCCCGTTCTCCGCCAGGAGCACCACCGCATAGCTGCTGTCCGCCTGGGGCGCGTCCAAAGCCCGCGCCGGGGGCGCCGCCAGACTCAGCACCAGGGCGATGAGCAATATGAAGCTTGGTATGCGGAATTTTTTCATTGTGTATCCCCCATGGGAATGGTATGATGTCCGTAGAAAGCGGGATTTTAACATACAACAAATGTATTATACTGGAGCGGCGCGGGAAAAGCAACACCAAATCGCAAGGGGAAAAAATGACAAAGACCGAGAAAATCCTACTTTTTCTTACAGCGGCCTTCTTTATCGCCGCTCTTTTCCTGCTGCCCCGGGGCGGCGCGGCCCGGCAGGCGGAGGAGACCTTCGTCCTCCCCGGCCCCTCTCCCGCCGGGGCGGAGGGATCCCTCACCGTGACGCTGGAGCGCACCATCGACATCAACACCGCCGACGCCGAGGAGCTCACCGCCCTGCCGGGCGTGGGTCCCACCACCGCGGCGGCCATCGTGGCCTGGCGGGAGGAGCACGGCCCCTTCTCCTCTCTGGAGGAGCTGCTGCTGGTACCGGGCTTCGGTCCCGGGACCCTGGACGCCGTCCGGGCCGCCGCCGGAGGCGCGCCGTAGCGCCGTTTTCCGTCCCGCAAGAAATCTCTTGCAATATAGGCCGCTTTAGGGTAAAATACTGCTGCTAAACGGGAAGAAATTAATATTTTTGATTCATACAGAGGAGGTATCCCCATGATTTCCGCAGGCGAGTTCCGCAACGGAGTAACCTTTGAGATGGACGGCCAGGTCATGCAGGTCGTCGAATTCCAGCACGTCAAGCCCGGCAAGGGCGCGGCCTTCGTCCGCACCAAGATGAAGAACGTCATCACCGGCGCTGTGGTGGAGACCAGCTTCAACCCCACCGCCAAGTTCGAGAACGCCTACGTGGGGCGCAAGAGCATGGAGTACAGCTACAACGACGGCAACCTGTACTACTTCATGGATCCCGAGACCTATGAGCTGGAGCCCATCGACGAGACCATGCTCACCGACAGCTTCAAGTTCGTGAAGGAGAACATGACCTGCACCATCAGCTCCTACAAGGGCAAGGTCTTCGCGGTGGATCCCCCCACCTTCGTGGAGCTGGAAGTGGCCCAGACCGATCCCGGCTTCGCCGGCAACACCGCCACCAACGTCACCAAGCCCGCCACCCTGGAGACCGGCGCGGAGATCAAGGTGCCCCTGTTCATCGGGCCGGGCGACCGCATCAAGATCGACACCCGTACTGGCGAGTATCTGGAGCGCGCCAAGGGCTGAGCCGTCCGCTCCGCCTGTTCAACGAACGTTTCAACAACATCTTTCACAGGAGGTACGACCATGACCACATCCGAAAAAGTCGCGTATCTGAAGGGCCTTGCCGAAGGCATGGGCGTGGAGGATGCCGGCCAGGGCAAGCTCTTCAAGGTCATCATCGACATTCTGGAGGATCTCGCCCTGGATCTGGCGGACACCCGGGACGCTCTGGAGGATCTCACCGACGGCGTGGAGGAGGTCAGCGACGACCTGGCCGAGCTGGAGGAGGAGTTCTATTCCTGCGAGTGCTCCTGCTGCCCCGTCGGGGACGACGAGGACGAGGAAGAGGAAGCCGAAGAGGATGAAGAAGAGGACGAGGACGACGGAGAGGTGTTCTACTCCGTGAAGTGCCCCGGCTGCGGGAGCGTGCTCACCGTGGACGAGGACATCCTCGACGAGGGAGAGTTCGAATGCCCCGAATGCGGCGAGGTCATCGATTTCGACACCGCCGACGTGGAAGAAGTGGAGTTTAGCGACGAGGACGAGGAGGAGTGATCCTCCCCCCGCAAAAAAAGCAGCGGAAGGTTTTTCCTTCCGCTGCTTTTTTGTATCCCGCGCTTCAGCCGTTCCACTCCGTCAGGTGCACATTGCCGGAGGTGGTCTCGATCTCCGCGGCGGCGCTCTCGTCGCCGCAGGAATAGTACTTGCCGCTGTGTCTCAGGGCGATGTCGCTGTCGAAGCCGCCGCTGGTGGTATCAATCTCCGCCCGGAAGCCCGGCGTCGACGGGACCGCCACCGTCACGTCCCCGGAGGTGGTCTCCACCTGCAGCTCCCGGAAGGCGCCCAGGGCCGCCGTGACGCCGCCGCTGGTGTTTTCAAATTCGGCCTTCTCCACAGACGCCGCTCCCACGCTGATGCCGCCGGAGGTGGAGGAGGCGTGCAGCGTCCCCACCGCTCCCAGGCTGGCCCGCAGGTGCCCGGAGGTGCCCTCCAGCCGGACGCTGTCCGCAGCGCCGGTCTGCTCCAGCTCCACGTTCCCGGAGGTGGCGCTCACCCATACGGTCCGGGGAGACGTGAGAGAGGCCCGGAGGTCCCCGGAGGTCAGATCGGCCGTAAAGGCGTCGGTCCGCAGGGCGGGGACGATCACGTCTCCGGAGGTGGCGTCGATGCTCACCGCCCCCAGCGCGATCCCCTCGGGCAGCGTCACGGTCAGCTTCTTGTCCAGGCTCTGCAGCGAGGTCATGCGAGGTTTGGCGTACCGGATGCGGAGGGTGGTCCCGTCCAGCGTCCAGCGAAGGGTCTCGTCCTCCGAAAGGGTCCGGGAGGCCATCTCCGCGATCTCCACGGTGCTGCCGCTGTGATAGGCGATGGTCACCGAGCCGTCGATCCAGTCGATGTCCAGGTTTTCCACCTTCGCGTCCAGCTCCGTCCCGCCGACGGTGTACGATCCGGCGTCCCTGTCAAAAAGGCTCTGGCCGTTCCGGCCCAGCTCCCGCAGGATGAGCAGGCCCGTTCCGATGATCAGCGCGACCACGCACACGATGGCCGCGGCGGTAAAAATAACCGAGCGTTTCATTTGTCCTTCTCCTCTCCAAGTCCGGCCGCAGCCAGAAATCCCAGCCCCAGCGCACACACCAGCCCCAGGCCGGCGCTGTACAGGAAGCCCTTGCTGTGCAGGGTGATCATGTTCATCATGTTGGCAAAGAGTATCACGTCCACGGCGATCACCAGCAGCGCCTTGTTCCGTTCGCCGACCCACTTGCGCAGAGGCTTCGCCCGGATGGCGAAGGGCAGGCCCAGCACCGCCAGCCCGAACAGCACGGCCGAGCCGGCCACGGGGAACCAGTCGCCCCGGGTGTACAGACAGCAGACGCCCAGCAGCAGCAGCAGGCTGGCGCTGAACGCGCAGAAGGTCCAGAACAGCCTGTCCTCCGGGACCAGCAGCGGCACCACGATCAACGACGCCGCCACGATCATGGCCGCCGCCACGATGAAGAACCAGCCCAGCACGCGGCCGGAGGCCAGGTTCACGATCAGGCTCACCAGGATCGGCACCATGAACACCCCGGCGATCACGGTCCCCACCAGCTCGGAGCGCCGTTTGAACCGCTTCGCCTGGTGCCGGAGCACCTGGTCCTTCTCCTCCTGCAGCCCGCTTTCCAGCTCCCCGGCCCGAAGCTGCCTGAGATATTCCGCACAGGCGGGGCACTCCCGCAGATGCTCATCGACCGTCTCCCGGCTGGCCGGACTGCATACGTCGTCGGCGTACAGCGGCAGAAGGTCGCGAATGATTTCACACGGTGTTTTCATTCTTCCTCCATCCTTTCCCTGAGTTTGATCCTGGCGCGATGATATGTGACACGGGCCCAGTTTTCCGTTTTGGAAAAGATCCTTCCGATCTGCCGGAAGGACAGCTCGCCGAAGACCCGCAGCTCGAACACCTCCCGGTAGGGCTCCTCCATGGCGTGGAGCGCCAGATGGATCCGGAAGGAATCGTCCCTGTCCGCCACGGTCTGGTCCATGCCCGGCTCCCCGGCGGCGGCGTCCTCCGGAATGGGTCCGGTCCGGCCCCGGCGGCGCATCTCGTCGGCGAACAGGTTTTTGGTGATGGCGCAGAGCCATGTGACCTCGTCCGCCTCGCCCCGGTAGCTGTCAAGCCGGGAAAACGCCCGGAAGAACGTCTCCTGAGCCAGCTCCTCCGCCAGATCCCGGTCGCCCGAGAGCGTCATGGCGTAGGAAAACACCCGCATGTAACAGGCGTCGTAGAGCTTTTCGCAGGCCTCGCTGTCCACAGATCATCACCCCCTTTCTTTGAAAACCATCGGTTAGACGGAGAAAGCGCGGTTTCGTTACAGAGTTTCTGAAAGATTTTTCATTTCATAAAAACAGGCGGGATGCCGCTCGCAGAGAGGAGCATCCCGCCGTTTTTGCCCGCGGCGACGGCGGGCCGGCCTCAGGTCAGAAGGATCACCGCGGCCGCGATCAGGAGCTGGGCCAGCAGGATCCCCGGCACGCCCAGGGAGAACTTCCTGTGCAGCGTCTTGTGGTGGTAGCTGAACATCCCCAGCAGCACCCCCAGGCTACCGCCGACCGCGGCGACCAGCAGCAGCACCCGCTCCGGGATGCGCCGTGCCTTGAGAAGGGCCCTTCGCTTGTCCTCGCCCATGAGGACGTACCCCGCCGCGTTGACGATCAGCAGCCATATCCCCAGCAGCTTCATGTTTGCTCCTTTCCGTCCGGGCCGGCCGCACCAGGCAGTCCTTTCCGGTTCCGATGAGATCCTCCCGGCCGCACTCTGTGAGAGCCTGCCGCACCAGGGAGGCGTTTTTGGGATCTGCGTACTGCAGCAGCGCCCGCTGCATGGCCTTCTCCCGGGGAGACCGGGCCACGTAGACCTCCTTCATGGTCACCGGGTCGATGCCGGTGAAGTACATGCAGGTGCTCATGGTGCCGGGTGTGGGGTAGAAATCCTGCACCTGCTCCGGTCGGGCGTTGTGTTTTTTGAGATACACCGCCAGAGCCACCGCATCCCGGAGGGTGCTCCCGGGGTGGGAAGACATGAGGTAGGGCACCACGAACTGCTCCTTGCCGTAGCGCTGGTTGAGACTCCGGTATTTCTCCAGGAACTGCTCGTACACCCGGTGAGGCGGCTTGCCCATGCAGGCCAGGACGCTGTCCACACAGTGCTCCGGAGCCACCTTCAGCTGGCCGGAGACGTGGTAGCGTACCAGCTCCGAGAGGAAGGGGCTGCCCTTGTCGTACAGCGCGTAGTCGAAACGCACCCCGGAGCGGACGAACACCTTTTTCACCCCGGGGATCGCCCGGAGCTTTCGCAGCAGCTCCAGGTAGTCCCGGTGGTCCGCGATCAGCTCCCGGCAGGGCGTGGGGGCCAGACAGTGCTTCAGGGGGCACATGCCGTCCCTCTCCTGTTTTTTACAGGAGGGAAAGCGGAAATTGGCGGTGGGTCCCCCCACGTCGGAGACGTAGCCCTTCCACAGGGGGTGCCTGGTCATGGCCTCCACCTCCCGGATCACCGACTCGTGGCTCCGGCTGGTGACCATCCGCCCCTGGTGGAAAGCCAGGGCGCAGAAATTGCAGCCCCCGAAGCAGCCCCGGTTGTGGATCACGGAGAAGCGCACCTCGTCGACGGCGGGCACGCCCCCCATGGCCTCGTACATGGGGTGGGGCTCCCGGGTATAGGGCAGGTCCGCCACCGCGTCCAGCTCCGGCGCGGACAGGGGCATGGCCGGCGGCCAGGCCACCAGCAGCCGGTCGCCGTGGGGCTGGCAGAGGGGACGCCCCCGCACCGGGTCGTGCTCGGCGTACTCCAGCCGGGTGGCCCGGGCGTATTTTTCCCTGTCGGCGGCGACCTCCTCAAAGGAAGGCAGCATCACCGCCCCCGGCGGCGGCGCTTTTTCGATGACGCAGGTGCCCCGGATGCCCCGGAGGGGCCGTCCGTCCCGGAGGCGGTCCGCCGCCTCCCGGGTGGCCGTTTCCCCCATGCCGTAGACCAGGATGTCCGCCCGGGCGTCCAGCAGCACGCTGCGCCGGACCTTGTCCTCCCAGTAGTCGTAGTGGGCGAACCGGCGAAGGGACGCCTCCATGCCCCCCAGCAGGACGGGCACGCCGGGGAAGGCCTCCCGGGCCCGGTTGGCGTAGACGATGCAGGCCCGGTCCGGCCGGAGCCCCGCCTTCCGGCCGGGGGAGTAGAAATCCTCGCTCCGGCGTTTTTTGGCGGCGGTGTAGTGGGCCACCATGCTGTCCAGGTTCCCGGCGCCGATGAACACCCCCAGCTCCGGCCGGCCCATGGCGGCGAAGGCGGAGGCGTCGTGCCAGGCCGGCTGGGCCAGGACCGCCACCCGGTAGCCCGCCGCCTCCAGCACCCGGCCGATGACGGCGCAGCCGAAGGACGGGTGATCCACATAGGCGTCCCCCGTCACCAGCAGTATGTCGTACCAGTCCCAGCCCCGGGCTTCCATGTCCTCCCGGGACACGGGCAGAAACGCTCTCCCGTCCGTCTTACTCTTCCTCCGGTCTTCGGATATCCCACAGGGGAACGGTCACCAGCTCCGACGCCTCGGCCCGGACCCGCTCCCGTTTGCTCTCCGGACAGTCCACCCCCACGAAATCGCACCACTCCCCGGGCCGCACCCGGAGAGCGTTGCGCATGGGCGGGACGAACTCCCCCCTGGCCATGGCCAGCAGGGGTATTTTCTGGTAGCCGGAGGCGGTGATCCGGCTCTTCCGGGTGAGGAGGGAGCGCCGAAGCTCCAGCGCCGGGGCCATGCGCAGCACCACCCCCACCCGGGTGTCCTCCAGCCCCCGCTGCTGCCGGGTGTCCCGGATCAGCTTCACCGCCCGCACATGGTCGCAGGCCATGTGGGAGAGGATGCGAAAGCTCTCCCGGAGGCTCCTTCGCTCCCCGTTCCATACCAGCTCGTTGGGCGCGTACAGGGTCACGTACTCCGCCGGGAGATGTCCCACGGCCCGGACCAGCCGGCCCACGTACCGGAGGAAGCACCGGAGATTGTCCTCCTTGCTCCAGCTCCCCCTGGCCCGGAACCAGGCCGGGTCCTCCCCGGCGTACAGGCAGAGCACCGGCTCCGCGTTCATCCGCAGAGCCGTCATCAGCTGCTCCCGGAGCGCGTCCACGGCCGCCTCGTCAAAGCGGCCCTCCTCCGGCTCCAGCTCCGCCCAGGCGGCGAACACCATCACCCGCTCCGGCTCGAGACGGCGGAGAAGGGCGCGGTCCGCAGCCCGGCTCGGGCAGAGGATCTCTATGGGTCCCACGGTCTCCGCTCACCTCCCCGGCGCAGTAAACTCACGGGATAAGAATACCTGTTTTCCCCCGGACTGTCAATCCGGCGCCGCGCCGCCGCTCTTGCAATCCCGGGCGGGTGGTGTATAATAATATTGTATACTCTCAACCCAACCGGAAAACCGAACAGGAGGTACTTCATGGATATTCGCAACAATCAAAACCTGTCCATGCTCTGCGACTTTTACGAGCTGACCATGGGCAACGGCTACTTCCGCAACGGCTATGGGGATCGGATCACCTACTTCGATCTCTTCTTCCGCCAGGTGCCGGACGGGGGCGGCTTCGCCATCGCCGCCGGTCTGGAGCAGGTAGTGGAATACATCTCCAATCTCCACTTTGACGAGGACGACATCGCCTATCTCCGCTCCCGGAACATCTTCTGCGAGGAGTTCCTGGACTACCTCCGGAACTTCAAATTCACCGGCGACATCTGGGCCGTGCCGGAGGGGACGCCGGTGTTCCCCCGGGAGCCGCTGATCACCGTGCGGGCCCCCGCCATCCAGGCCCAGCTCATCGAGACCTATCTCCTGCTGGCCGTGAACCACCAGTCCCTCATCGCCACCAAGGCCAGCCGCATCGTCCGGGCCGCCAAGGGCCGGGCCGTGATGGAGTTCGGCTCCCGCCGGGCCCAGGGGGCGGACGCCGCCATTCTGGGCGCCCGGGCCGCCTATATCGCCGGCTGCTCCGGCACCGCCTGCACCATCTCCGACCAGCTCTTCGGCGTAAAGGCCCTGGGCACCATGGCCCACTCCTGGGTACAGATGTTCGACAGCGAGTACGAGGCCTTCCGCTCCTATTGCGAGCTGTACCCCACCAACGCGGTGCTGCTGGTGGACACCTACAACACCCTGGAATCCGGCATCCCCAACGCCATCCGGGCGTTCAACGACGTGCTCCGGCCCCTGGGCATCACCAAGTGCGGCATCCGGCTGGACAGCGGCGACATGTCCTGGCTCACCCAAAAGGCCCGGAAGATGCTGGACGAGGCGGGCTGGCCCGGCTGTACCATCACCTGCTCCAACTCCCTGGACGAGTACATCATCCAGGACCTGCTGCTCCAGGGCGCCTGCATCGACTCCTTCGGCGTGGGCGAGCGGCTGATCACCGCCCGGAGCGAGCCCGTGTTCGGCGGCGTGTACAAGCTGGTGGCGGTGGAGCGGCCCGACGGGGAGATCGTCCCCAAGATCAAGGTCAGCGAAAACGTCATCAAGATCACCGTCCCCCACTTCAAAAAGATCTACCGGTTCTACGGCCGGGACAACGGCAAGGCCCTGGCGGATTATCTCTGCCTCACCGACGAGACCGTGGACGACTCCGGCAAGTTCACCATTTTCGATCCGGACAGCACCTGGAAGCGGAAGGAGCTCTATGATTTCCAGGCGAAGAAGATCATGGTGCCCGTGTTCCGCGGCGGCGAGCTGGTGTACAAGCTCCCCACCCTGGAGGAGATCCGCGCGCACTGCGCCGAGCAGCTGGACACCCTGTGGGACGAGGTGAAGCGCTTCGAGAACCCCCACGGCTACTATGTGGACCTGTCCCAGAAGCTGTGGGACATCCGCAACGACCTGCTGCTCCACGCCCGGAATTCCCAGATCCCCGGGGAGAAGAAATAAAGGCCGGCCGTCTGCCCTGCAAAAAAACGTCCGCCCGGAGCTTCGGCTCCGGGCGGACGCTTTTTGTCGGAAAAATCAGAAATACCGGTCAAAGACCTCTTTGGCCTTTTCCAGCCGGGCGGCCAGATCCTCGGTGCGCTCGAAGAGGGAATCGAACTTGGCCCGCTTCCGGTGGATCTCCCCGCTGTTCCAGCGCTCCAGCACGTCCCGGTACCGGGCCCGCGCCCCCTTCACGCTGTCCTCCCAGGAGAGGTAGATCTTCGCGGCGGCGTTTTCCCCGATGCGGCGGAAGGTCTCCTTTCCCGCCTCCGGGGCCAGCAGGGCCGCGGCGATGCCCTCCGCCGTCTCCGGCGTCAGGATGCCGGTATCCACGTGGACGATGCCCTCCGCGGCGCAGCTGCCCTCAATGAGCAGGCTGCCCAGGGAGCAGGCCGCCGCCTCCCGGACCACCAGACCGTTGGTGTCGAAGGTGGAGGGGAACAAAAACAGGTCCGCTCTCGTATACCAGGCCCGGATCACCTCCCGGTCCCGCTCGGCCCCGGTGAACCGGCACCAGTCGTCCAGCCCCCGCTCTTTGGCATAGGCCTCCACTTCCTCCCGGTCCTGACCGTCGCCCACGAAAACCATGCGGAACTCTTTTCCCGCGGCGCGGACCCGATCCAAGGCGTCCAAAATCAGCCGGAGGCCCTTGTACCACATCATCCGCCCCAGGAACAGGTATACCGGCACGTCCGCGGGCAGGTCCCACTTTTCGCTCAGGGCGTCCACCGCTGCCTGCGCCGCCCGGCCCCGGGCCAGGTCCACCCCGTTGGGCATGACCACGTAGTCTCCCTCGTATCCCAGGGACCGGAGGTTCTCCCCGGCGCCCCGGCTCACCACCCAGACCTCGTCGCAGGCGGCGATGTTGTTCACCAGCACCTTTACCGCCGCGTCCTGCACGGCGGGCACGGGGATGGCGTCGGCGATGTCGATGTCGAACTTGGTGTGGTAGGTGAACACCACCGGGGCCTGGATCTCCTCCCGGAGCCGCCGGGCCAGGATGGTGGAGGCCACGGGGCAGTGGCTGTGGATGATGTCGAAGCCCATGTCCGCCAGGGCCGGGACGGTGCCCAGGGCAAAGGGGTTCCCCGCCCGGTAGCCCGTGGCCTTGGTGGTGTCCAGGCTGGGATAGCGCACCACCGGGAAGGGGTAGTCGTCCTCCGCGTCCGGGTACTCCGGGGTGGCCACGGCGCAGAAGCGCTCCGCGGCCCAGAGGTTTTTGGCGTAGTTCACCACGGCGTTGGCCACGCCGTCCACCACCGGGGGGAAGGAGTCGTTCAGCAGGCAGACGCTCAGGCCTTCTTTCCCTTCCTCCGCCCGGCGGGCCGTTATCACCCCGGGGGCTTTGGCCCCGGCGGTCTTCGGGGGCTCCAGCTCCCGGAACAGGGGGAACAGCGCCCCCTCGCCGCCCACGGCGGAGAGCAGCTCCTCCTCGGTATAGATCTTCCACCGGTCGATGCCGATCCGCTCCGCCGCCCGATCCAGCGCGGCGCCCAGCAGCTCCCGGTATCCCCCGTCCTCCGTGTCCAGCTCCCCGGCCAGGGCGGGGAGCTGCTTTTCGTGGATGGCCCGCAGCGGCCAGTCCGGGCAGGCGGCGCCCATGGCCGTCACCAGGAAGGCGCGGCAGGCCTCCTCGCTCCACCGGAGGTCGATGTAATACTGCCTGCCCGCCAGGCCGTAGAGGAAGCGCATGGCGTCGAAATACCCGGTGCGGAGGTTTTCCCGGCTCTGCTCCGGGTCGAAGTCCAGCTCGTTGCCCAGCTCCCCGGAGGGCTCCACATAGTACACCGCCGTCCCCTTGGGGATGCGCACGTTCCGCTCCACTCCCAAGCCGAACAGACGCAGGGCCAGGATGTTCCGGTAGCCGTTCTCAATGAGCACGTGGAGGGGCAGCACGTCCCGCACGCCGCCGTCGGTGTAACGCTTGCCGCCCAGCTTCTCTCCCCGGAAGGCGGGGAAATAGGCGCTGGCCAGCAGCATGTCGCAGATCTCCCCCTCCGGCAGATCCTTGACCCGAAGCTCCAGCTCCTTCTTGTCGGTGATGGAATAGGTGACGACGAACAGCTCCGTGTCGGAGGCGCGGACGGCGTCCTCGTCCACGATCTCCCGGATCCAGTTCTGGAGAGGGGTCACGTCGAAGCCGCCGTTGCGCAGGGCGCTCCACAGCTGGGCCAGGGCGTCCTTCCAGCCGCCGTTCCCCAGCTCCCCGGACATGAGGGCGGACATGGCGTCGTCGTCCACGTCCATCACCTGGGAATAGCGGATGTTCCGCCAGATCTCCTCGGCCTTTTCCAGATCCCCCATGGTGATGAGCGCCCCGTTGAGGGAGCCCACCGAGGACCCGGCCACCGCGGTGACGCGGATGCCCGCCTCCCGCAGCGCCCGCCAGGCGCCGATCTGCCAGGCGCCCTTGGCGCCGCCGCCCTCCAGGGCCAGCGCGTAGGATATATGGGGATCGATCTTCAGTTCCATAAAGCGGAGCCTCCTTCGATGTTCTCTCGTCTGTATTGTACCAACGCCGGGAAAGTTCTTCAAGACACAGTTTGCCCCGGCGGAGCGGCGGAGAACCGCCCATGGGCAAAATGACCGCGGTTTTGAAGGAAACGGCGTTTCCCGTTCCTCTTTTCCCTTTTCTCCCTCATTTTTCCCGGAATGCCAGCGCATACACGATTTGTGAATTTCGACCAGAAGGTTGACGGACACAGAACGTGTATCTTTGTACAATATTATTAGCTTATCAAGCGAATAAACTTGTGAGGGAGAGGTCCGATGCAGCAAAACATCCTGGAACTGCCCGTCGGCAGTGCCCCGAAAAACAAATCGGCGTCCGGGAAGAAGGCGGTCACGGCCCCGCAGGCGGCGCAGACCCCGACGAGCCCGCCGGCGGCCAGCCCGCAGCCACAGAAACCCACGACCCAGCCTCCACCGGCCGACAGCGCCGGCGGGATCTACAACCCCGCCGCCAACCGCTTCACCGCCTCGCCGTCTCGGCGGCGCGGACGGATCCCCTTTTCAACCCCGGCGCGGCGGCGGCCCGGAACCGACCGGAAGCCGCACAGGCCCACGCTTTCAACCCTTATGACTACTCCCCCGACGCGGATCTGTACGCCCAGGTGACCAGTGGAAGCATGACGGGCCAGGCGGGACAGATGGAGATCCCGGAATTTCTGGACTATCTGACACGCCGGTCGGTGGGCGGCGCCGCTGCGGGGACTCAGAATATGGCCAATGACCTGGGCTACCGCTCGTACCAGGGGCTTCCGGACATGGAGGCGGAAAACGCCTTTCAGTCAGATATCGCCAACGGAAGTCCGGAGGCCATGCGATACTATAACAACCTTTTGGCCTCCATGGACGAAAACGAGCGGCTTGCCTTTGAATACGCCGGGCGGGGAGACCCCGCCGCGCTGTACCGGCAGCATCTCCAGCAGGAAGCTGAGGCCCGGCACAAGGACGACCGGCCGGTAAAGACGGCGGACTGGGGCGACCGATACCGGGCGGTCACAGATGTACGATACGGAGATCCGGACGGGCTGCTGGGATTTGTGGGGGATCTCAGTGAGAGCATTGGGTATATGGCCCCCGCCATGGTGCTGCAAGCCATACCGAAATACGGCCGCTTTCTGTCCAAAGGGTATGTTTTCGCAGCCGCCTCCGGCGGGGCGGTGGAGCAGGCGCTGAGCGAGGGGGCTACGCTGGAGGACGCGCTGGCCTATGGTACGCTGAAAGGGTCGTCCGCCGCGTTGGAGGAGGGGATCTTTGATGGCTTGGGTGGCCGGCTGGGTAAGGGCGCCACGGACAGGATCATTGAAAAAGCGGCCGTGCGGCTGGCAAAGACACCGGCGGGCCAAAGGGCGCTCTCGATCCTGGGGCGCATTGGCGGCGAGGGGCTGGAAAACGTTCTGGAGGATCTATGGGAACCACTGGCAAAGACCGTGTATACCCACGAGCAACATAGCAGCGTGGCCGATTATCTCAGCGAGCTGCGTCTGAGCGACATCGTCTACGATTACTTTTTAGGCGCGGTGATGGGCGGGATCTTTGAAACAACTCGCACCCGCCGTTATGACACCGGGGACGTGGCGGAGGCGGTGATCGTGGACGACGCCATGGAGGCCTTTCGCAACACCCCCTCCGCCGATACCATCCAGGCCATGGCGCAGGAGAGCACTGTCGCTACGGCAGAAACCGTTTCCGGCCGAACAAAGAACGATCCCGGTCCTCTTGATAATTCAAGCGCATCCGAGTATAATCAACCGAGTTATTCCAGCAGCGGATTGTATTTTGCGGAAAACCCGTTTGATGCGTTTGGTCATCTTCTTCCTAACATTAAGTATGTAACAGGCGAGTATGATTACCATTATGAGACGGATTCTCTGGGGCGGATTTCCCGCGTGTTCACGGAAACTCTCCATTTGACCACCCGCGACAAGAGGCTGCGAAATAACCGAACTGTTCCGGGAAAGCTGCCTGGAGACGACGCTGGACACCTCATTGGGAATCGCTTCGGCGGATCAAATCGGGCGGATAACCTTGTTGCGCAGCTGCGTCATATGAACCGCGGCGCTTACAATGCGCTCGAAAGGATCTGGGCAAATGCCATAAGGTCAGGAAGCACTGTTTCTCTCGATATCAGCCTGCAATATGATGGGGACGGCGTCCGTCCGACGGGAATTCTGGTTTACCAAAGCATTGACGGGAGGCCAACTAAGCTGGTTTTTAAAAATCAATAATAACCAAAACTAACGGGAGGAGAATATGGCAAGAGTATTTGAAGATGATTTTACGAAGATCCAGGCAGACATGGTCTCCATCTGTCTCGAATATGTAGAGGAACGGGCAGACAAGGTGTTCGTGTATTACGCGGATGAACTGGGTATGGTCTACTGTGATTATTTCTTTCAAATTCACGGCAAAATTGTACACAGACACAAGCTGAATACGGTTTTAGCTGAAAATGAGCCAGAATATGATGTCAGCGCTTCTCTTCAATCGCAAGTGTTGGATATTCTTCTGCGCGATGCGAATAAGCTCGAGAAGCTGTTTGAGCAGAACAACCGGAAGCCGCCGATGGAGATCCGCATGGTCTACGATGTTCACTCGCATGCTTTTGAAGCTAAAGTCCGATATGATTCGATCTGTACCGAGAAAAACGGGAAAAGTCCAATAAGTCTGTTTTATGAATGGTATGAGGAAATGGAAAAGGCTTCTGTGTAAGTGACCTTTCTTCTGATTCCCCTTTCGCTAAACTTCACCCCCGGCGGTTTCCCGCCGGGGGTGTTTCGACAAAAAAGCGCACGCCCGAAAGCGTGCGCTTTTTTCTGTTTCGAACAGGGAGCTTTACTTGTCCTTCCGCTCCTGGCCGAAGGTCTTCTTGGCCTCTTCCCAGCCGGCCAGCAGGCTCTTGAAGCCGGCGGAGACGATGTCCTTCAGATCCTCGGTGGCGTCCGCGGCCACGTCCTTGACACGGTCGCTTACGTCCTTCAGGGCCTCCTTGGCCGCGGAGATCTTGCTCTCGATCTCGGCGCGGAGCTCCTCAGCCTCGGCCTCGGCGGATTTCTCCTCCTTGATGGCGGCCTGGGCGGCGGCGAGGCGGGCGATGGGCACACGGAACGGGCTGCAGGACACGTAGTCCAGGCCCACCTTGTGGCAGAACTCCACGCTGGAGGGGTCGCCGCCGTGCTCGCCGCAGATGCCCAGATGCAGGTCGGGGCGGGTCTGGCGGCCCAGAGCGGCGGCCATTTTCACCAGCTTGCCCACGCCGGTCTGGTCCAGACGGGCGAAGGGATCGCTCTCGTAGATCTTCTTGTCGTAGTAGGCGCCCAGGAACTTGCCGGCGTCGTCACGGCTGAAGCCGAAGGTCATCTGGGTCAGGTCGTTGGTGCCGAAGGAGAAGAACTCGGCCTCCTTGGCGATGTCGTCGGCAGTGAGGGCAGCCCTGGGGATCTCGATCATGGTGCCGACCTTGTACTTCATCTCCATGCCCGCGGCGGCCAGCTCCTCGTCGGCGGTGGCCACGACCACGTCCTTGACGTACTTGAGCTCCTTGACCTCGCCCACCAGGGGGATCATGATCTCGGGGACCATGTTCCACTCGGGGTGCTTCTTCTGCACGTTGACGGCGGCGCGGATGACGGCGCGGGTCTGCATCTCGGCGATCTCCGGGAAGGTGACGGCCAGACGGCAGCCGCGGTGGCCCATCATGGGGTTGAACTCGTGGAGGGAGGCGATGATGGCCTTGATCTGCTCCACGGTCTTGCCCTGGGTCTTGGCCAGCAGCTCGATCTCGTCCTCGGTGTTGGGAACGAACTCGTGCAGCGGGGGATCCAGGAAGCGGATGGTCACCGGGGTGCCCTCCATGGCCTCGTAGATGGCCTCGAAGTCGCCCTGCTGATAGGGCAGGATCTTGGCCAGGGCCACCTTGCGCTCCTCCAGGGTGTCGGAGCAGATCATCTCGCGGAAGGCGGCGATCCGGTCGGCCTCAAAGAACATATGCTCGGTGCGGCACAGGCCGATGCCCTGGGCGCCCAGCTCCCGGGCCTTCTTGGCGTCACGGGGAGTGTCGGCGTTGGTGCGGACCTGCAGCCGGCGGTACTTGTCGGCCCAGCCCATCAGACGGCCGAAGTCGCCGGAGATGGTGGCGTCCACGGTGGGGATCAGCCCGTCGTAGATCTTGCCGGTGGAGCCGTCGATGGAGATGGGGTCGCCTTCGTGGAAGGTCTTGCCCGCCAGGGTGAACTTCTTGTTCTCCTCGTCCATGGTGATGTCGCCGCAGCCGGACACGCAGCAGGTGCCCATGCCCCGGGCCACCACGGCCGCGTGGGAGGTCATGCCGCCCCGGACGGTGAGGATGCCCTGGGAGGCCTTCATGCCGGTGATGTCCTCGGGAGAGGTCTCCAGCCGGACCAGGACGACCTTCTCGCCCCGGGCCTTCCACTCCACCGCATCCTCGGCGGAGAATACGATCTTGCCGCAGGCGGCTCCCGGAGAGGCGCCCAGGCCTTTGCCGATGGGGGAGGCGGCCTTCAGAGCGGCGGCGTCAAACTGGGGATGGAGCAGGGTGTCCAGGTTGCGGGGGTC
>JAFRDL010000130.1 GCA_017411265.1 Oscillospiraceae bacterium
ATCTCACCAGCGGCAGCGGCTACAAAGGCACGCCCGTGGTCCTGGTCCAGGGCTACTTTGACAACTACTCCCAGGATCAGTAAACAGAGATCAATCAATAGTTTTATGCAGTCTGTCGGAACGGTTCCCCGTTTCGACAGATTTTTTATGAAATGCACAAAATATTGGGGAAAACAGAAATCTTTTTCACAATATATTTGAATTGCGAAAACATGCAAAATCCTGTAGAATGTTTTCATCAAAAATATCCGTGGAGGTATTGCTTCATGAAGCTGCTGGAGGAGCGGATCCGCCGCGACGGGATCGTGCGTGATGGGGATGTCCTCAAGGTAGACAGCTTTTTGAATCATCAGATGGACGTGGCCCTGTTCAACGAAATGGGCCGGGAGTTCGAGCGTCTGTTTCACGGGTGCGGCGTAAATAAGATCTTGACGATCGAGGCATCCGGGATCGGTGTGGCGTGTGTGACTGCGCAGTACTTCGGATGCCCCGTTGTTTTCGCCAAAAAGAGCAAGACCAAAAACCTTGCTCCTGACGTCTGGACGTCCAAGGTGTATTCCTTCACCCACGACCGGGTGTACGACATCATCGTCTCCCGGGCATTTCTGGGGCCGGAGGACCGGGTGCTCCTTCTGGATGACTTTCTTGCCAACGGCGAGGCGCTGAAGGGGCTCATCGACATCGTCGATCAGTCCGGAGCCGCGCTGGTCGGCGCGGCCATCTGCGTCGAAAAGGCCTTCCAGCCCGGCGGAGACAAGCTCCGGAGCGAGGGGATCCGAGTAGAATCCCTGGCCAGGATCAAGTCCATGAGCGCTGAAAACGGGATCGAGTTCTGCTGACTGTTCTTCACGCCAAAACGAAATACGGTCGATATAAATCAAAGGATATGGTTTTGATGTCTCTACCCGGTCGCCGTAAATGACCGGACTATCGACGAACGGGAACGGCTTTTCCGTCGGGAAAGGCGTTCCGTGCGTCGAAGGAGGCGGTTTCGTCTCCTTCTTTTGTCTTTTTCCGGGAGACCGGATGAGAATACAGAAAGCAAAAATACAAAAATAAAAACGGAGGAAAGAACATGAAAAAGATCCTTGCGCTGGTTCTGGCTGTCGTTATGTGCCTGGCTCTCGTGGCCTGCGGCGCCAAGACCGAGACTGCCGCGCCCGAGGTTACCCCGGAACCCACCTTCCCCTTTGACAACGACTCCACACCCTTTGACGTGAGCACCCTGACGGCGGAAGAAGTGAAGCCGATCAAGGTCGGTTTCATCTTCCTGCACGATGAGACCTCTACCTACGACCTCAACTTCATGAACGCCGCTTTCCAGGCCTGTGAGAACACCGGCGTCGACTACATCGTCAAGACCAACATCCCCGAGGGCCAGGAGTGCTACGACGCCGCCGCTGAGCTGGTGGACGCCGGCTGCAACATCATTTTCGCCGACTCCTTCGGCCACGAGTCCTTCATGATCCAGGCCGCCAAGGAGTTCCCCGATGTGGAATTCTGCCATGCCACCGGCACCCAGGCCCACTCTGCCGGCCTGCCCAACTTCCACAATGCGTTTGCCACCATCTATGAGGGCCGTTACCTGGGCGGCGTCGCTGCCGGTTTGAAGCTCAACCAGATGATCGAGGAAGGCCAGATCACCGCCGACCAGGCCAAGCTCGGCTACATCGGTGCGTATCCCTACGCCGAAGTGAAGTCCGGCTACACCTCCTTCTTCCTGGGCGCCCGCAGCGTTTGCCCCAGCGCCACCATGGAAGTGACCTTCACCAACTCCTGGTTCAGCCCCGACCTTGAGAAGGAAGCCGCCATCAAGCTCATCAACAACGGCTGCGTCGTTCTCTCCGAGCACGCCGACTCCATGGGCGCTCCCACCGAGTGTGAGTCCAAGGGCATCCCCTTCGTTTTCTACAACGGCTCCGCCGTCAAGGACTGCCCCAACACCTTCATCTGCGCCTCCCGGATCAACTGGGTGCCTTTCATGGAGGTCATGATCGGCCGTGTGGCCAAGGGCCAGGATCTGAACAAGGACTGGACCGGCACGCTGGCGATCAATTCCGTTGAGATGACCGACGTCAACACCAACGCGGCCGCCCCCGGCACCGCCGAGAAGCTGGCCGAGGTCGCCGCCGGCCTGATCGACGGTTCCATCAAGGTCTTTGACACCAGCACCTTTACCGTCGGCGGCAAGGCTCTCGATTCCTATCTGGCCGACGTCAACGATCTGGGCACCTTCACCCCCGATACCGAGTCCATCGTCAACGGCGAGTTTGCGGAGTCTGTGTTCCGCAGCGCTCCCACCTTTGATATCGACATCGACGGCATCACCAACATCGACGCCTGATTTTCCACCCTCCCGCGCTCCCATCCCGGGAGCGCGGGAGTTCCCCATGCTGCAAAGGGCAGCGCAGTGACAGGCAAGCCACCGCGCTGCCCTTTGCAGCATCTGACTGGATCCGACGGAGAATTCTCCCCGCGGATTTTCTCTTTTTTGAAAGGAGTGTTGTCTTTGGAAGCAAAGACCGCCGCGGTCACTATGCGGAACATCACCAAGCGCTTCGGCCCTGTCCGTGCCAACGACAAGGTCTGGCTCGATATTTACCGGGGGGAGATCCTGGCGCTTTTGGGTGAAAACGGCAGCGGCAAGACCACGCTCATGAACATGCTTTCCGGCATCTATTTTCCCGACGAGGGGGGAATCTGCATCGACGGGAAGCCCGTCGTCATTCGCTCTCCCAGGGACGCCTTTGATCTGGGGATCGGCATGATCCACCAGCATTTCAAGCTGGTGGATGTGCTTACCGCTGCCGAAAACATCGTTCTTGGGCAGGAGGGCAAGCTGGATCTCAAGGCCGCCGCCAAAAAGATCCGGGAGATTTGCGACGCCTACGGCTTTGAGGTGGATCCCAATCAGAAGATCTACAGTATGTCGGTCTCCCAGAAGCAGACGGTGGAGATCGTCAAGGTATTGTATCGCGGTGCGGACATCCTGATCCTGGACGAGCCCACCGCCGTACTCACCCCGCAGGAGACAGACAAGCTGTTTACTGTCCTCCGGAATATGCGGAACGACGGAAAGGCCATCGTCATCATCACCCACAAGATGCATGAGGTGGAATCTCTCTCTGACCGGGTGGCCATCCTTCGTCACGGCCAGTTCGTGGGCGATATGCTGACGAAAGAGACGAACGCCCAGGAGATGACCAATATGATGGTCGGTCACGCCGTCACGCTGAACATCGACCGCCCGGAACCCAAGGATCCGAAGCCCCGTATCGTGGTAGAGGGCCTGACGGTGCGGAGTATCGACGGCATCCTGAAGCTGGATGATGTATCCTTTACTGCCAACAGCGGTGAGATCCTGGGGATTGCGGGCATTTCCGGCTGCGGGCAGAAGGAGCTTCTTGAATCCATCGCCGGTCTGCAGCCGGTGGAAAAGGGCAGCATCTCCTACGTGAACGACGAGGGGAAAAAGGAGGAGCTGATCGGCAAAGATCCTCTTGCCATCGCCGCGTTGGGCGTAGCGCTCTCTTTTGTTCCGGAGGACCGGCTCGGCATGGGCCTGGTGGGCAATATGGACCTGGCGGACAATATGATGCTTCGCTCTTTCCGCCGCGGACGTTCTGTTTTCACAGACCGCCGGTCCCCCTACAAGCTGGCGGAGAATGTGATCCATGATCTGGAGGTAAACACTCCCGGGGTATCCACACCGGTCCGCCGTCTCTCCGGCGGAAACGTGCAGAAGGTGCTGGTGGGACGGGAGATCTCCTCGGCGCCGAAGGTATTGCTTACTGCCTACGCCGTGCGCGGCCTGGACATCAATTCCTCGTACACCATCTACGATCTGATCAACAAGCAGAAGGAATCCGGAGTGGCCGTGATCTATGTGGGAGAGGATCTGGACGTGCTGCTGGAGCTGGCGGACAGGATCCTTGTCCTTTGCGGCGGAAAGGTTTCCGGCATCGTCCCGGGCCGGGGAGCCAGCAAACGGGCGGTCGGGCTCATGATGACAAAGCTGGGAGGGAAAGCCGATGAAGAATAAAGTGCGTACTCCCTCTTTCATGTCGTCAAACGCGGGGCGCTTCCCTGGTACAGGAGCTGGGGGATCCGCTTCGGCGCCGTATTGGCTGCGCTGATCGTGTGCGGGCTGATCACCACCCTTGTCACCGGCGAGGACCCCATCGCTGTCTATGTGTCCATGTGGAAGGGCTCCTTCGGCACCACCCGCCGTTTCTGGGTGCTGCTGCAGAATATTGCCATGCTGCTGTGCGTGTCCCTGGCGGTGACGCCGGCTTTCCGGATGCGGTGCTGGAATCTGGGCGGTGAAGGGCAGGCGCTCATCGGCTGTCTCTGCGCGGCCGCCTGCATGATCCTCCTGGCAGGAAAAATGCCGAACTGGCTCGTGATCGTCTGCATGATCGTCTCCAGCATTTTTGCTGGGGCGGTATGGGCGGGCATCCCCGCCTTTTTCAAGGCAAAATACAACACGAACGAGACCCTCTTCACCCTGATGATGAACTATGTGGCCACCCAGCTCGTGGCCTACTTCTGCGTCGTATGGGAAAACCCCAAGGGCTCCGGACAGATCGGCATCATCAACCCCAACAGCCAGATCGGATGGTTCCCGGTTATCGGCGGCCAGAAGTATCTGCTCAATATTCTGGTGGTCGCACTTGTCTGCATCGCGATGCACATATACCTCAACTACTCGAAGCACGGCTATGAGATCGCCGTTGTGGGCGAATCCGAGCGCACGGCAAGGTACGTGGGCATCAAGGTGGACAAGGTCATTATCCGTACCATGCTGCTCTCCGGCGCCCTGTGCGGACTGGCAGGGCTTCTCCTGGTGGGCAGCACCAACCCCACGCTTCCGCCCACCCTGGTGGTAGGGCGGGGATTCACGGAGTTCATGGTTTCGTGGCTGGCCAAGTTCAATCCCATCTGGATGATCCTGACAAGTCTGCTGCTGGTGTTTCTCGGCCGCGGTGCGGGCGAAATCGCCACGAATTTCGGACTCAACCAGAGCTTTGGCGATATTCTCACCGGGGTGATCCTCTTCTTTATCATCGGCAGCGAGTTCTTTATCAACTACCAGATAAAGCTGACAAAGAACACCGGAAAGGAGGAGGAATAAGCCATGTTTGACTTTATCACATTCATCCCGCGGGCGGTTATGCAGGGCATCCCCCTCCTCCTCGGCAGCACCGGCGAGACGCTGACGGAAAAATCCGGAAACCTGAACCTGGGCATTCCCGGCATCATGTACGTGGGCGGGATATGCGGCGTCATCGGCTCCTTCTTCTATGAAGCCGGGAAAACGGCGCAGGAAATGAATTCCTTCCTGGCGATCATGATTCCGCTTCTATGCTGTCTGGCGGGAAGTCTCCTGATGGGACTTTTGTACTGTTTCCTCACGGTGACGCTGCGGGCCAATCAGAACGTCACCGGCCTTGCGCTGACGACCTTCGGCGTGGGGTTCGGCAACTTCTTCGGCGGCTCCCTTATCAAGCTCTCCGGCAGCGAGCTTCCTTCCATTATCCTGACCAACACCTCCAACATCTTCCGCCGTCATCTCGCCGCGGGGGATGGCCCGGGGGTCCTGGGAAAGCTGTTCCTGGGATACGGTTTCCTGGCCTACGCGGCGATCGTCATTGCCCTTGTGACATCGTATATCCTGAAACGCACCCGTACGGGGCTTCATCTGCGGGCCGTGGGAGAAAGCCCCAATACGGCAGACGCCGCCGGGATCAACGTCTCCCGGCATAAGTACCTGGCGACCTGCATCGGCTCCATGATCGCCGGACTGGGCGGGCTGTATTACGTGATGGATTATGCCTCTGGAATGTGGACGAACAACGCTTTTGGCGACAGGGGCTGGCTGGCCATCGCGCTGGTCATCTTTACCGTCTGGCGGCCCAATGTGGGCGTTTTGGCCTCTTTCCTGTTCGGCGGTCTGTATATCCTTCACATGTACATCCCCTCCGGCATGAACCTGGCCGTGAAGGAGCTTTACAAGATGGCGCCGTATGTGGTCACCATCATCGTTCTGATCCTGACCAGCATGCGGAACAAGCGGGAGGATCAGCCCCCTGCCTCTCTGGGACTGGCCTATTTCCGGGAGGAACGCTGATGCGGTATTCTACGATCCTCTTCGATCTGGACGGCACGCTCACCGATCCGGTGCTGGGCATCTGCCGCAGCATACAGTATGCCCTGGGCAAAGCCGGGAGACCGGTGGGACCCCTGGAGCATTACCACAAATGGATCGGTCCTCCCCTGCTGCGGTCCTTTGAGGTTTACGCCAACGCGACCCCGGAGGAGGCGCAGGAAATGCTGCGCTTTTACCGGGAACGGTTCTCCTCCGTGGGGCTGTTTGAAAACGAGGTCTATCCCGGCATCCCCGCTCTTCTCTCCGCGCTGAAGGACCGGGGGGCGCGCCTGGCGGTGGCAACCGGAAAACCCACGATTTATTCCAGACAGATCCTGGAGCACTTCGATCTGATGCAATACATGGATGTCGTTTCCGGCATCTCCCTGGATAAAGAGCCGCTGGACAAGTGCCAGGTCATCCTCCATGCGCTGTATACCCTGGGCGAAACCGACAAGAGCCGGTGTGTGATGGTGGGCGACAGAGCCCACGACGCCATCGGCGCAAAAATGGGCGGTGTGGACTTTATCGGCGTGCTGTACGGATACGGCAGCCGGGACGAGCTGGAGGCGGAAGGCGCGGACGTCATTGCCTCCGATGTGACGGAGCTTCGCAGGATCCTGCTTTCCGATTGATCGAAAGACAAATTTTACATTCTTCTTTTCGGGAATATCTTTGCCGGAAAAGGCAATGATAGCATCGGACGTGGAAAAGCCTCCGCGTTCAATCCAAAGAAAAGGAGATGCGATCAAATGTCCAGCTACAACAGCAATCGTCTTGTGAACCCCCAGGCCCGTGACGCCATGGACCGTTTCAAGATGGAAGCGGCCAGCGAGGTCGGCGTGAACCTGAAGCAGGGCTATAACGGCGATCTGACCAGCAAGCAGGCCGGCAGCGTGGGCGGCCAGATGGTCAAGAAGATGATCGAGGCCTACGAGAACGGCATGAAGTGATTCATCCTGGATAAAAAAAGCACGAAGGAGCGATCCTTCGTGCTTTTTAGTATCCGTTATTCTTTATACCGCTCCGTGGAAGATCACGCCGGTGGGCAGCACGTATTCAATGAACCGCGCATACATCTTCGGCATGGGCAGGCCGGAGGCCGCCGGGAGCAGCAGCAGAAAATACGCCGCCGCCAGCCCCAGCCAGCACCACTTTGCCCAGGATGGAACCTCTCCCCTCTCCTCCAGATGCTGCAGCAGGAGAACGGCGGAGAAGATCATGAACGGAAGCGTGGGGAAGAAATGATACTGGAAGGTACACCGGGTGACAAGCATCCATGGCAGGAGATTGGCCGCAGCGGCCGCCAGAAGCACCAGAGCGGCTTTTTTCCGATAATCAGGATCCGATCTCATCCGTCCGAAAACGGCCTCGGTGATCAGACAGAGCGCGCCTGCGGCGCTGACCCACCAGACCGCGGGACTGCCGAAGCTGGATATGTTGGATACCAGATTCCCGGCTGAGCCGAAATAGAACCAGACGGAGCGCTCCGCAAAGGGCCATTCATACCAGTTCGACTGGCAAAGGTGGGTGGCGGTCAGCCCGCTGTGATAGCCGAACATGGATCTTTGTTGCTGTACAATAGTACGAAACGCGTCCCGGAGCCCGTAACGGACGTCCGGGCGCCGGACGATCTCATACTGATAGAAGGGCAGATAGGAGATGAAATACGTCAGAGCGGGGATCACGATAAAGAATCCCACACAGAACAAAAGGATCTTCCAGACCCGGCTCCAGAACAGACCGGTCTCCCCCGCTTTCCCGGCGCGGACACCGGCGGCGATCAGGCCGGCGAAAAACAGCACGGCCAATCCCACGCCCGCGTAAAGTCCCGTCCACTTGGAGGCAACGCCCAGCCCGAAGCTGATACCGCAGGCCCCAAGAGGAAGAAGGATCTTTTTCCAGGGATCGTGCAGGACATCCGCCCGGAGATAGTCCGTCATGAAGAAGAACATCCACAGGATGAAAAAGACGATGAAGACATCCACGGTTGCAATGCGCGACTGTGCGTAATGCATGGTGTCCAGCGCCATCAGCGCCTGGGCGAGGAAGGCATAATCCCGGCGGCAGAAGAATCGCTTTCCCAGCAGAAAGACGACCGGAAGCATCCCTGCGCCGAAAAGTGCCGGGATCACCCGCCAGCCGAAGGGAGTCATGCCGAAAATGCGGATCCCCAGAGAGATAAAGGTTTTTCCCAGCGGAGGGTGCGTCCATTCGTAGGGATTCATGCGATGGATGAACTCATAACCGGTACGGGCGTGGTAGATCTCATCGAAGTACATCCCGTTGAAGTAGGTGGAGGCCTCCGGAACAGTGCCCGGCTCGTCAAGAAGCGCGCTCTGCGTTCCCGCGGGTTCCGGGACAGACGCTGCGATCCTCTCGTTGTTTTCATCCAGAAAAGCGATCTCGTTGAGGGCAATGTCTCCGCTGAGCACAGTGAGAGCCACATACCGGGTATGAAAATTCACCGTCTTTTTTCGCCAGGAGAACATCTCCCCATAGACCTGCTCATACTCCAGGCTGTTCCCGTCGTCGGCGGCCAGATGGAGTCTCCCGACGGCGATGTTCCCATTGAACCAGACGGCGGATACGTCCCGGGTCCCGCCCAGGTCCACCACCACGCGTTCTCCCGTCACCGGCTTCCATACGGTCTGGGGGAAGTTCAGCGTGCCGAGGTTTATCAGGGTAAAAACGGTGTAAAGCAGGGTCAAAAGCCACATGACGAGCCTGTCGCCCCTGTCAAGGCGCGGGCTGCGGTTCCGGGAAGCCGGGAGGTTACGCATGCTCTTTCACCTCCTCGTTTTCCGTTATTCCCCGGGAGATCATGACCCAGGCGAAATACAGGAAGGATACGGTCTCTGCCAGCGAGCAGGCGGTGACCACGGCGCGGTGCTCCCGGGTGGAGCGGACGGCAGCGGATGCGAGATTGGAGATCACATACATGGCTGTGATCTCGTTCAGGAAGAGGATCGCAGACAGCAGCAGGGAGCAAAACAGATACCGGCTCTCCCCGGTGAAAACAAAGACGAACAACAGCAGGATGATAACGGGGTACACATATCGCTCGTGCATGTAGTGGCCGAAGGTAAAAATGATATACATGCAGGCTCCGGCGGACAGAAACAGCGTTCCGGCGCCGTTCTCTTTCCCCGCCTCCGGCAGGGACCGGCGCATGTCGCGGAACTGGATATACACGGACAGGACCACAGCGATCAAAATCGCAGCCGTGCCAAAGGCCTTGTAGGAGATACCCAGGATCATCTTGTTTCCGGCCGGGGCCCAGTTTCCGTCCAGAAGCGCCAGGAAGTTGTACGCCTCCACGCTGGCGTAATCGTATCCGCCGGCGGCGCTGAAAAACTTCTCCACAAACCAGAAAAGCTTCTGACCACCTTTGAAGGGTAAGGAGACGCACAGCATGACCCCGATCGCGGCAAGAACGCCCAGCGCGGTGTCCCGCAGATCTTTTTTGGACCGGATATGGAAGAAATAGGCCGCGGCCAGCACCGGGCCATAGATCAGCGCCTGCCACTTGATCATCACGGCCAGACCGTACAGAGCTCCGGCCGATACTCTCCTTCCCCGGACAAGCTCCAGGAACGACAGCACCAGGAACAGCGTAAGAATGGAATCGATCTGCCCCCAGGCACCGGAGAGAACGACCCCGGCAGGCTGGAAAATGACAAGAAGTCCCAGAAGAAGGACCCACCCGGAGGAGAAGCGTTCCCGCCGGGCTTCCCGCATAAGAACGGCCGCCGTTGCAATATCCGCCAGCCAGGCGGGCAGCATGTAGGCGAACGCAGCGCTGCCGGTGCCGGAGGGGATCTTCAACACCTGGACGATCCGGGCAAGGAGTCCCAGGACCAGCATATATCCGGGCGGATAGTCATACCACTCGTGGCCCGGTGCGGTATAAAAATCGGCAGTCCCGTTGTTGGCGATATAGTTCCCCCAGCCCATCCAGCAGCTCATATCCGTGTCATGGCCGCCCCACAGCGAGGCGAGGACAGAACGGAGCGCCGTGGCCAGGAGAACGGCAAGAATGAAATAACGGATGGTATCCGTGCCTGTGATGGGCCGCGCGGTCAGCGAGTCCCGGTTTCGATAGACCCCGAACAGGAGAAATACTCCTGCTGCGACGGAGAGCACCACAAAAAGATGCAGATAGCTCTTCAGCTGAATCTTCCGGGCTTCGGTGATCCCGCCGGACGGTTCGGAATGGGAGGCGGAGTATCCGGCGGTCAGGGACTGGACATCGGTGATGCCGTCCGCGGCCCTCTCCAGCCGGATATTCCGGAAACGGGCGGTTCCCCGGCTGAGTTCACTGTACCCGCCCAGACGCAGAGCCACGTTGATCATCCGCTGGTCGTCGCCGGTCCGGAAAGCAAGTGTCACCGTTTTCCAGTCGCAGCTGCCGGTGATACCGTCGGAATAAATATAAGCGCCGTCGATGCTGTAGTTGTCGACGGATAGACAGGCGCCCCGTCCCCCGGCGATCCGGTCGGCCGCAATCTCTCCGGAAAGAAGATACACGGTGTCGGGCTCCACCTCCACCAGCTGGGTGAGCCGTATATCGTTAAAATCCTCCGCCGAAAGCGCAGCGACTCCGTCGGATGAGGAGACATCGGCGCATTCCTGCAGATACGCCAGGACGCTCCACCCCTCCGGCGTACCGTTACCGCTGAGCTCACCGTTCTTCAGCGCGGGCTCCGCGGCCAGCGCCGATATGGAGAGAACTGCGGCGAGGAGAAGCGAGAAAAGCAATAAGAAAACCGGTTTTGTTTTCCGCATAACCTGTCCACCTGATGATTCATGGTTTACATGGGGAGTCTATCATAGTCTTATCAATATTGCAAATCCCCTGTTTTGCGATATAATAGCAGGCGAAACCAAGAAGGAGTCTGTCTTTTATGCTGGGAATCGTGTGGTTTCTGTGGTGGCAGAGCATGGGGATCCTGCTGTGCCGCCGGATCTTCCAAAAGAAAAGAAGGGCCGTCCGGCTTTGGCTGGGCAGCGTGTGCGGCACGGTGCTGTCCATGTGGACGCCGATCCCCTTTGCGTTTGTATGGGGGTTCGGACTCGCCGCGCACGCGGCGGCGGCGGTGTTCGGCGCCTCGCTGCTGGTCTTTCTTTTGCCCGAAAAACGTCATATTGGGGAGCTTGCCGCGCCGGAAGACCGGGATCCCTCCGTTGACCGGCCCTTTTTCCGCTTCCTGCTGCCCCCTTTTCTGGCGCTGAGCGTCGTTCTGATCCTCAATCACACCATTCCGAACGTGAAAGGCGCGCTGTACACCGGCCAATGTACCTACGGGGATATGTCCATGCATCTGGGCTTTATCTCCTCCCTGGCGGAGCAGCAGGCCTTCCCCCCGCACTACAGCATTCTGCCCTATGAGCGGATCTGCTATCCCTTTTTGTGCGACAGCGTCTCCGCCAGCCTGTATCTTCTGGGCAGTTCTCTTCGCTGGGCCTACATGATCCCCATGTTTTTTGCCTTTGCCCAGGTGTTCGGCGGCTTTTGGTTTCTGGCCAGGGAGGTCTGCCGGAAAAAAGACGCGCCTGTTCTGGCTTTTCTCTTTTTCTTCCTCAACGGCGGCCTGGGGATGATCTATTTCCGGCTTTTCGGCTCCTCGTCCGTATCGGATCGGCTCTCTCTCCGTACGCTTTTTACTGGCTTTTACAAGACGCCGACCAATCTGACGGAAAAAGGCGTCCGCTGGGTCAATGTGATCGCGGACATGCTCCTTCCCCAGCGGGCCACGCTGTTTGGATGGGCGGTGCTGCTCTCGGTGCTGTATCTGCTGTTCCGGGCGGTGTTCCGGGGGGATGAAAAGCTGTTTCTACCCGCCGGGATCCTGGGCGGGCTGCTTCCCATGATCCATACCCACTCCTTCTTCGCCCTCGGTCTCTTTGCCGCGTGTTGGATGGCTTGGAGCTTCCTGGAGGAGGGATTCACAAAAAGCTGGATCACGGGATGGGTCTGGTTCGGTGTGCCTGCCGTCGCCCTGGCAATTCCGCAGCTCCTTATCTGGACGGTCCGCTCTGTGGGAGGGAACGAATCCTTCCTTCGGCTGAGCTTCGACTGGGTCAACGGCGGCGCGGAAAACTGGTTCTGGTTCTGGCTGAAAAACATCGGTCCCCTGTTCATTATTACACCCGCAGCGTTTCTGTTCGCCGACCGGGAGCAGAGAGCCGCATTTTCCGGCGCGCTTGTGATCTTTGTCCTGTGTGAGTTCATCGTATTCCAGCCCAATGTGTACGACAATAATAAGCTGCTGTATGCCGGATACTTTTTCTGCTGTTTCCTTTGCGCCGACGGTGTGCTTGCCTGGCTGGAAAAGCAAAGATCCCCCGCGGTGCGGGGGCTATCCCTGGCGCTTTTGCTGTTGCTGACCGCCAACGCGGCGGTTTTCACGCTGATCCGGGAGGTCGCCTCCGGTATACCGAGATACGGTTACGAACTCTTTGACTCTGACGAGGTCGCCGCCGCCGAATACATCCGGGAAAATACCGAGCCGGACGCGCTCTTCCTGACGGACGACAATCACGACAATCCCGTGGCGGTCCTCACCGGCAGGAACATCCTCTGCGGCAGTCCCTCTTATCTCTTCTATCACGGCCTGGATTATTCCCAGCGTCAGAAGACGGCGGAGCAAATGCTCACCGATCCCGCGTTTTTTGAACGGCGAAAGGCGGAAAGCGGCGTGGAATATGTGTTCATCGGACACTATGAGCGGGCTGTGCCCGGGATCGCGGAAAGCTATTTCCGAGAGCATTATCCCCTGGCCTTCTCCTCCGGAAGCATCGAAATCTTTGACGTAAGGCCATAAAAAAGCTCCATCCCGAAGGATGGAGCTTTTTTATGGATCGATCACTCTTTAGCGGCGTTGAGCTTCTTCTGCAGCCAGTCCTTGCCGTCCACATACCGGGAAACGATATAGGTGGAGACGTAGTCCATCGCGGCGTTGACCATGGTGGCGGGAGGATCCACCAGATCGCCCAGAGCCCAGGCGATGGGGAGCGCCAGACCGATCTGCTCGGGGAAGAAAATGGAGCAGAGCACCATCTCGCCCGTTCCGCCGCCGCCGGGGATACCGGACATGGCCACCGAGGAGAACACGGCCACGATGATCGCCAGGATCGCCCGGCCCGTGGTGAAGTCCTGGCCGAAGAAGGCGAACAGGAACGCGACCTTGATGATCGCGCTCATGGCGCTGCCGTCCATGTGCATCGTGGCGCCCATGGGGATCACGATCTCGCTCACGTCCTTGGAAACGCCGGTATCCTCACAGGCTTCCATATTGGTGGGGATTGTAGCCACGGAGGAGCAGGTGCCGAAGGACACCGCCGCAGGCTGGAAGAGATGGGACCACATGACCCTGGTCGCGCCTTTGCCGCCGCCGAAGCGTGAATAGATGGGAGCAAAGATGAACATATAGGCGAAGGCCACCACATAGTAGATGATGAGCGTACGGCCGTAGCCCTTGAGGAATTCGGGACCGAAGGTGGCCACCAGATAAGCGAAGAAGCCGAAGAAGCCGATGGGCGCGTAGTATGTAATGATCCGCATAGTCTTCATCAGGCACTCGTTGATGTTGGCCAGCAGCTTGGCGGTGGGGGTCTCTCTGCCGCCGGCCAGCTGTACGCCGAAGCCGAACAGGATCGCCGCGACGATCAGGGGCAGGATGGCCCGACGGCTGAACAGATCGGTAAAGTCAGGCTTGGTGAAGAAATTGACGATCAGGGCAGTGACGTTGACCGGGTCGGCTTCCACCTTCTCGATGGCCTCAAAGCCGGAGGGGACCACGCCGATCACCCGCACGATCACATACATGATGATGGCCGCGATCGCTGCGGTGCACAGGAAGGTCACAACGGTAGTGCCCATGACCTTGCCCGCTTTTCGGGCGCTGACCATGTTGGCGACGGCGCTGGAGATGGAGAAGAACACCAGCGGGACCACCACGCAGAACATCATGTTGATGAAAATGGTTCCCAGAGGCTCCAGGACCGTGGCGCCCGGCCAGAGCCAGCCGGTGACGGCGCCGGCCACCATGCCCAGGACCATCGTCAGGGTAAACCAGTTGTTTTTTAAAAAGGAAGACTTCATCGCAGACCCCTCCTAAAAAGTTTTTCACTTTATATTGTCATTTTACTGTGCAGGCCTTGCAAAAAAAACCGATTCTATGCTACAATATCTGCAAAAGATGCTTTTGTAAGGGTGATCTCCATGGAAGAAACCTATGAAAAGCGAGGATACCTTTTAGAGGAATTCCGCCTTTTCCATTTGAAGGACGACCGCGGCACCAATGTGGACTATCACTACCACGATTTCTATAAGCTGGTGTTCCTTCTCTCCGGGACCGGAAGCTATGTGGTGGAGGGCCGGCGATACGCCCTCTTCCCCGGGGACATCGTCCTGGTGGGCAGCCGCTGTGTTCATAAGCCTGAGTTTGCGGTCGGCGATCTCTATGAAAGGATCATACTCTATATCTCCCCTGATTTTCTCACCGGCAACTCAGTGGACGACTATCGACTGGAACGATGCTTTTCCGGAGAAAAGGGGCATGTGCTCCGCCCCTCGGACGAGTTCCGCCGGGCCTTCCTCTCTCAGATGCTCCGCCTGGAGACGGAGATGGGCGGGAATACGCCCGGACGGGTCATCCTTTCCCGGTGTACGCTTCTCCGCGCCCTGGTGGAGGTGGGAGAGGAGCTGGCGAAGACCGATACGGAATTGCCGGGGCCTGTGGTCCCCAGAGACGGAAAAATCCTGGATATTCTTCGGTATCTGGACGAAAACCTTTCCGAGGACGTATCCATCGACGATCTGGCTGCACGGTTTTATATCAGCAAATACCACATGATGCGCCGCTTTCGGGAGGAGACGGGGACCTCCATCCACACATATCTCTCCGACAAGCGTCTGCTGCTTGCCCGGGATCTGATCCAAAGCGGTCAGAGTGCCACGGAAGCCTGCTTCCACTCGGGATTTCGTAGCTATTCCGCGTTCTCCCGCGCCTATGGAAAATTGTTCGGTGTGACGCCCACCGGCCGGGCCGGCGGGGTAAAAGCCCTTCCCGACGACGCAGATGAATGAGGTGAAGATATGCGTTTTTTGAAAATGCAGGGAGCCGGGAACGATTTTATCGTTCTGGACAACCGGGATCTCTCCATCCCGGAGACGGAGTACGCCGCGCTGGCCGCCGACATGTGCAGACGCCGTCTGTCCGTGGGTGCGGACGGGCTGATGGTCGTCCTTCCGCCCCAGGAGGACGGCGATATCGCCATGCGGTTTTATAACTCCGACGGCACCAAAGGCGAGATGTGCGGAAACGGCGCCCGTTGCATCGCCCGTTACGCCCACGATCACGGACTCTCCGGGGATATCCAGCGGATCGAGACCACCGCCGGCTTGGTGATTGGCCAGCGGATCGAAGAGGACCTGTACTGTGTGCGGCTCAACGATCCCTCCCACCTGGAGCCGGAGATCGGGATCCTTTGGGAGGGCCAGATCCTGTCCTGCTTTTACGTGGAGCTGGGCCGGCCCGGCATTCCCCACGCGGTCGTTCCCATGGAAAACTGGGATTCGATCCCCCGCAGCGAGCTTTACGCATTGGGAAAGATGATCCGCGAATATCCGGCCTTTCCCAAGGGGGCCAACGTCACCTTTTGGCGTCCTCTCGGCCGTGGGCATGCCAAAGCAATTACCTTTGAGCGGGGCGTGGAGGATTTCACACTGGCCTGCGGCACCGGCGCCGGGAGCACCGCGCTGGCCCTGCGGTATCTGCGGATCATGGAAGAGGATCCCATCGAACTGGATTTCCCGGGGGGTGAGCTCCTGGTTTCCGTTGTCATGGAGGGAAACGCCGTCACGGATATTTATCTCACAGGCCCCGCCGTGGTGGTGGCGGAGGGAGAATACATCGGCAAATAAAAAAACCGGGTACCAATGGTACCCGGTTTTTTTTATTCAGCTGCGGCGGCTTCCGCTTGTTCGGCTTTGCGTTTGGCCTCCTCTTCCTCCTCCAATACCCGATAGGCGACCTTGCCCACCAGCGTCTTGGGAAGCTCGTTCCGGAATTCGATCTCCTTGGGCATGGCGTATTTGGCGATGTGCTTCCGGCAGTAGGACATGATGTCCTCCCGGGTCTCTTCGTTGGCGGGGACACCGGGCTTGAGCATCACAAAGGCTTTCACGTGCTGCATTTTGTAGGGGTCCGGCACGCCGATCACACAGCTCATGTGGATCTTCTCGTGGGCGTCCAGGATGTTCTCCAGCTGGGCGGGATACACGTTGTATCCGGAGGTGATGATCATCCGCTTGCTGCGTCCCCGGAAATAAATGAATCCGTCGCTGTCCATCACGCCCAGATCCCCGGTATAGACCCAGGTAAGGCCGTCGGCATGGGTGCGCAGAGTCTGGGCCGTCTCCTCGGGATGCTTAATGTACTCCTTCATCACCGTAGGGCCGGCCAGAAGGATCTCCCCCTCCTCCCCGTAGGGAAGCTCCTCATCGGTGCCGGGCTTTACGATCTTGATATAGGTGTCCGGGAACGGCAGGCCGATGCTCCCTTCTTTAAACATATGAGAGGGGGTCAGACAGCAGGCCGTGACTGTTTCGGTAGTGCCGTATCCCTCCCGGACCTGGATGGTGGCGTGATGATCATAGAGGAACTTGTCAAACTTTTTCTTCAGCTCCACGGAGAGGGAGTCGCCGCCGGAGAACACGCCCTTCAGGCAGCTCAGATCCGCCTTTTCCATATCGGGGATCCGGAGCAGCGCCTCGTACAGGGTGGGAACGCCGGCGATAAAGTTGCATTTGTACTTGGTGATCAGCTTGGCGTAGCTCTTGGCGGTGAACCGGGGGACCAGGATGCACCGTCCACCCTGGGACAGCATGGAATGAATGCAGACACCCAGACCGAAGCCGTGGAACAGCGGCATGGCGGAGAGCATCTTATCGCCGGGACGGTACATGGGATTGGTGGCGACGATCTGCTGGGAAAGGGCGTTGAAGTTCAGATTGGTGAGAAGGATGCCTTTGGTAGTGCCGGTGGTGCCGCCGGAGTAGAGGATCGCCGCCGGATCCTGGGCGGTTCTCTTCACGGCGTATTTCCAGAAGCAGGCGTTCCCCAGGCGCATGAACTCATCCCAGCGGATCACCGGGGCATCCTCCGGGATCTTCTGGATTTTCCGGCCCTCGGTGAGCATATATCCGGCTCGTACCGGACGGGAGAGGGCGTCCTTGATGCTGGCGATGATGATGTTCACCACACAGGTGTTCTCCCGGATGGCCTCAAACTTATGGTAGAACTGATCCAGCGTCACCACGGAGACGCTCTCGGACTCGTTGATGTAAAACTCCAGTTCCTTTTCGCTGGAGAGCGGATGGACCATATTCGCCACGGCCCCCACCAGATTGACCGCATAGAACATATAGATAGCCTGGGGGCAGTTTGGCATGGCGATGGTGACCCTGTCCCCTTCCCGGATTCCGATGGTCTTCAGAGAACGGGCGCAGCGCTCAATGTTGCGGATCATTTCCTTATAGGTGGTGGATTTCCCCATAAAATCAAAGGCAATAAAGTTGGGGTATTTCTCCGCCATGTTCTGCAGGGCCTCGAACATGGAGCCCTGGAAGTATTCCAAAGTGGCAGGGACGTCCCCCAGATTGGCGATCCAGGGGGTTCTTACAGTGGTTTCCGACATCAGTATTCGACCTCCTCGCTCAGCGGGAGCTCCAGAAGCTCCGGGTTTTCCAGCAGCTTGCGGATGAGCCGCATGGTTTTGGAATAGTAATAGCCGTCGGCAATTCGCTCATCGATCGTCAGACCCAGGTCCACCGAGGGGCGCATCTCATAGGTGCCGTCCTCGTTGAAAAACGGACGCTTTTTGATTTCGCCGATGAGGCAGATGATGGAGCAGGTCCCCCAGTTGGTGAGGTGGTGGTACCCGCTTTTCATCTTGATGGAGCCAAGATTGGAGATCACCACGGAGGAATAATAGGGATCGGTGGCGATCATATCCTTGGGAACACGGCCATGGCGATCCAGCCACATGATGAAGCGGACAGCGGCCTTGGAGAGCCAGCGGGGCAGCTTGTTGAGAATGTCCATCGCGCCGGTGGAGCTGTCCACCTTTTCCGACCGGCACTCCGTCACCTGCCGGCGGATATACTCATGGACGGTATCCAGAGTGTCCGTCTCCTTTGTATGTAGAAAGGCGAGAGCCTCCGCCCCGCTGTCTGCGAAACGTTTCTTTACGACAAAGGAAGCGGAGACCTCCTTGCGCTGATAGAAGTTGCTGTTGACGATGAAACGGTTCATTTTGGGCCGAAGAGTGATCGCCTTCACAAGCGCGGTGACGATCAGCTGAAAAAGATTGTATTTATACTCCGGATCCCCGGCATTTTTCTTTTCAAGATAGGCGTTGATATTCGTCAGATCGATCCGCTCGCTGATATACGCCTCGTTGTCACAGCGGTTGGGATAGATGATCCCGGTGATAAAGTGAAGGGAATCCAGATCCCGAAGCAGCACGCCGTCCGGACGGTCGCCCCGATGCTCTCTCTTCTTGCTCATGCCCTGTACTCCTTTCTCGGTATGGACGGATCGAACAAACTTTACTCCTTTTTCCGTCGGATTTCAACCTTTCATCCCCCTTTTTCTTTTTATCAAAAAAACACCGCGCTCCTGCGCGGTGTTTTTTTTGCGATCATTTGAGATCAAAGGTTGCCGATCTTGTATTCCTGTTTGGTAACGTCGCGCCGCGGCATCTTGTCATAGTGGTTTTTCAGGAACGGTTCCACCACATAGTACAGAAGCTTGCCGTCCAGGTCAAAGAAAAAAACGGCGAAGAGCAGCGCGTACACGGCGCCGAGAACAGCCACGATCTTTCCTATGATTTTCCAGAGTTTGCGCATGTCCTTACCTCCCCTTTACCAGGTCATGGAGTCGTCGTACTCAAGGAGCGACGGATCCAGCGGTTCCTCGTGCATGACCGTAGTCATGTAATCGTTGATGATTCGCCGGATCTCCGCCCGGGACACCGTACGGCAGTCCGGAAGAGCGTGGGGGATCCAGAAGGCGTGGATGTTGCGGCGGCGGAACTCGTCCTCAAAAACGCCGTGCATACCCTGCGCGCCCTTGCACTGCAGCTGGTCATACATGGCCACCATATCGCAGTTGAACTGCTCCATGTACTTCCAAAGCTCAAAGAAATGGTGCATACCGCCCACGGCCATGCGGCGCATGGGAGCCCACATGTGGTACTGGGCCATGTCCTCCAGCGTGTTTTCATAGCAGTCCGTACGGATCGTCATGTCAAACATGAGAGAGTCCATGTTGATGATGCAGTTCAGGCCCCAGCAGTTGTAGGCCCAGGTGCACCAGTTGGAGTAATACAGAGGAGCGCAGCTCCAGGCGAGGACACGATGCCGC
>JAFRDL010000131.1 GCA_017411265.1 Oscillospiraceae bacterium
CAGCGGCTCCTTCTTCCCCTTCAGCACGCTGCCGATGCCCCGGATCATGCCATAGATCCCGAAGATCGTCCCGGCTACCGGGCATATGCCCGAGATGGATCCCAGAGCAGAGGCTCCCATAGTCACCAGGAAAAGACTCAGCCCCTGGTTGGCGTGGTAGCGGGCAAAGTCGTCGTCCTTCCGGGTGAGCAGGGGGATCAGGAACAGGGGCATCCAGGGGATGTAGGAGAGGATGGAGAGCTTCTGATTGGCCGCGGAGTCTGCCGCCTTGTCCCGCATATCGGCGTACTGCTGGCTCTGGCTGCCGGTGTATCCCTGATAGGCGCTCTGGCTCTGGGTGTTCCCGTGGTTCTGGGTCTCCTGCCAGGGAGGCGCCCACTGCTGCCGGGCGGAGCCGGTGCGCTGGGAGGTGTACTGGCTCTGATAGGCCTGGCTCTGCCCGGTGCGCTGGGAAGCGTACTGGCTGTGGGCCGCGCCGCCGGAATACTGCTGCTGGCGCTGCCGCTCCTGCTCCGCCCGACGGCGGGCCTCCTCCTGCTTGCGCTGCTGGGCGGCCCAGCTCTCCTCCCGGGCCTTCCGGCGGGCCTCGGCGTCCGCCTCCGCCCGTTTCCGGGCAGCCTCCGCCTCGGCCTGCGCCTTGCGCCTGGCTTCCTCTTCCGCCTGACGGCGTTTTTCCGCCTCCTCGGCCTCTTTGGCTTTCCGGGCCTCTTCCTCCGGGTCGTATCCGCAGGCGGGACACGCCGTATCCCCGATGGGGATATACGCCCCGCATTTCTCACAAAACGCCATAAAAAGCCTCCTCCCCGTGTTTTTCGCGTGACAAAAGTATATCACAGAGAGGCGCGGGATTGCAACGACCTACGCGCAAAAACGGTGCCGTCCGATGGTCACCAGGGCCGGCCGGGACCAGATCCACTTGCTGGTGGCGGTGGCGGGGTTGAAATAGTAGATGGCTCCGCCGGTGGGGTCGTAGCCGTTCATGGCGTCCCGGGCGGCCTGGTAGGCACTCTGGGCCACCGGCTGGTCGAACTGGCCGTCGTTCAGGCAGGAGAACGCCCCCCTCTGATAGATCACCCCGGAGAGAGTATTGGGAAAGGAGGGGTGGGCGATCCGGTTCATCACCACCGCGCCCACGGCCACCTGTCCCTCGTAGCTCTCTCCCCTGGCCTCGGCGGAGATCAGCCGGGCCAGCAGGGACACATCCCCGGAGGTGCTGCTCTCCACGATCCCCTTCGTGCTGATCCCCATGGCCGCCAGGGTCTGCGCCCCGGCCTTTCCGTCCACGGTGAGGCCGTTTTTCTTCTGGAACCAGGTCACCGCCGCCTCGGTGCGGCTGCCGTAGACGCCGTCCACCTCCCCGTCGTAGTACCCCCAGTTCCGCAGCTTCTGCTGGATCTCCTTCACCACGCTGCCGGTGGATCCCCGCTTGTAGGAAGCCGCGTCCGCCCGCTGGGCCAGAGAGATCACCCCGATATGAAACGCAAAAATCACCGCCAGCGCCAGACAAAGCCGCCGTTTGCCGTATGACATGAAAAACCGCTCCTTCCCAAACCGTTTTTCTTAGTTTGAGAAGGAGCGATCTCATTATTGATGACAATTTTTGCGTGCGGTTACATTTTCTTCGTGTCGATCTCGTTCCGGATCCGGGCGATGAAATCGTCCAGGTCCATGGCGCCCTCGTCCCCGGCCCGGCTGCGCACCGCCACGGTGCCGCTCTCGGCCTCCTTGGGTCCCAGCACCAGCATGTAGGGCACCCGGTCCTCGGACTGGGCCTGCCGGATCTTGTAGCCGATCTTCTCGTTGGAGGTATCCAGCACCACCCGGAGCCCGGCGTCGTCCAGCTTGTCCGCCACGGCGCGGGCGTAGTCCATGGTCTTCTCGCTGACGGGCAGCACCTTCACCTGCACCGGCGCCAGCCAGGCGGGGAACTTGCCCTTGGTCTCCTCGATAAGGTAGGCCATGAACCGGTCCAGAGAGCCCAGGATGGCCCGGTGGAGCACCACGGGGGTCTTCTCGCTGCCGTCGGAATCGATATAGGTGAGCTGGAACCGGGCAGGCAGGCAGAAGTCCAGCTGACAGGTGGACAGGGTGTACTCCGCGCCCACGGCAGGCTTCACGTTCACGTCCAGCTTGGGCCCGTAGAAGGCGGCCTCGCCGATCTCCTCGGTGAAGTTTATGCCCAGCTCGGTGAGCACCTCCCGCAGGGCGGTCTCGGCGGTCTCCCACATCTGATCGTCGTCGTGATATTTTTTCTTGTCCGCCGGATCCCGCAGGGACAGCACGCAGCGGTAGTCGGTAATGTTGAAGTCCCGGTAGACCTCAAAGATCAGGTCGCAGACGGTCGCCACCTCGTCCTTGATCTGGTCGGGGGTGACGAACAGGTGGGCGTCGTTCTGGCAGAAGTGGCGGCCCCGCTCGATGCCCTTCAGGGTGCCGGAGGCCTCGTACCGGAAGTCATGGGCGATCTCGCCGATCCGCAGGGGCAGATTCCGGTAGGACCGGGGCCGGTTGGCGTAGATCCGCATGTGGTGGGGGCAGTTCATGGGCCGCAGCACATAGGCCTCCCCCTCCATCTCCATGGCGGGGAACATGTTGTCCTTGTAGTGATCCCAGTGGCCGGAGGTCTTGTACAGGTCCACCGTGCCCACGCAGGGGGTCATCACGTGCTGATAGCCCAGCCTGCGCTCCTTGGCCTTGATATAGTTCTCCAGCTCCTGCCAGACCACATAGCCGTTGGGCAGGAACATGGGCAGACCGCGGCCCACCAGATCGTCGGTCATGAACAGGCGCATCTCTTTGCCGATCTTCCGGTGATCCCGTTCCCGGGCCTCAGCCTGCTGCTTCTCCCACTCCGCCAGCTCCTCGGCGGTGCGGAAAGCGACGCCGTTGATCCGGGTGAGCATCTTGTTCTCGCTGTCGTTCTTCCAGTAGGCGCCGGACTGCTGGGTGACCTTGAAGGCCTTCAGGGCCTTGGTGTAGGTCAGATGGGGCCCCAGGCACATGTCCACGTACTCGCCCTGCTGGAAGAAGCTGAACTCCGTCTCGTCGGCCAGGTCGTCCATGTGCTCCAGCTTGTACTTTTCGCCCCGCTCGGCCATGAGCTTGGCGGAATCCTCCCGGTTGAGGATGTAGGCCTTGAAGGGAAGATTCTCCTTGCAGATCTTCTTCATTTCCTTTTCGATGGCCTCCAGGTCCTCCGGCGTCAGCTTCACGTCCCCCAGATCCACGTCGTAGTAAAAGCCGTTCTGGGTGGCGGGGCCGTAGGCGAAGTCCGCCTGAGGGTACAGCCGCTTGATGGCCTGGGCCATGATATGGGCCGCGCTGTGGCGCAGAACGTGGAGCTCCTCCTCCGGCGGGCATTCCGCCACGGTGCCGTCCTTGTAAATGATCTTCATGTACGAATCCTCCCCAAAAATCAAAAGCACCCCTGCGCCATTCGGCCCAGGGGTGCGGTTATCCACACGGTTCCACCCTGAGATTTCACTCAGATGCGCTGTAACGTGCGCCCACGGGCGGGCATTTCCTCCCGCCGGCTCCGGGACGGTCGATACCGGGATCTCCCTTGAGTCCGCTTGCAGCCGGGGCGGTCTCTCTCTGAAAAGGGTCCTCCGGGCGTTTCCCATCAACGCCTGACGGATGGCATAGTAACACCAAACCGCTTGTGTGTCAAGGCTTTTTACCAGAGCATCCGCCCGGTGAAAAGCATGGCCAGCGCCAGCAGCACCGGCTGGTGGAGCAGATAAACCCAAAGGGCGCGCCGCCCGATCCACTCCAGGGGCGGCCAGCTCCTCCCCTGCCTCCCCGCCCCGGCCGTCCGCCGGATCCATCCCCCGGCCACGGTCCCCGGGAGGAACAAAAACAGCCAGGGGAACAGGGGATACCAGTCCGCCGAGCGGAAGGAGGGCGTGCGGAAGCCGAACATCCACAGCCCCGGCACGTTTACCCGCACCCGGTAGCAGATGCTGTTGAACACGAAAAAGAGGATCAGACAGACGGCCGCAGTCGGGAGCTCCGGCAGCTTTTCCAGCTTCGGGCCCAGCCAGGCGTACAGCAGGATGCAGCACCCCAGAAGGTGCAGGATCCCGAACCAGACGGGCTGCCCGGCCAGCCGGGTCACCGCCGTGATCGCCAGGGCGCACAGCAGGATCCGCACTCCCCGGCGGGCGTTGCTGCGGGAGAACCGGCAGGAGATCCCGGCGATGAGCACGAAGGAGCACGCGATGAAATACCGCACGCCCACCGCCAGCGGCCCCTCCATCCGCTCCGGCGGGAGGACCCCCAGCATGGCCAGATCCCAGCACAGGTGCCAGCCGATCATCACCAGCACCGCCGCGCCCCGCCAGGCGTCCAGCCACCCGATCCGGCCGGGTTTTTCCGGGAACGCGCCGCTCATTTATTTGCTCACGTTGAAGCGGAAGTTGGTGATGTCTCCGTCCTTCATCACGTAGTCCTTGCCCTCCAGCCGGATCAGGCCCTTCTCCCGGGCCGCGGCCATGGTGCCGCAGGCCTTCAGGTCCTCAAAGGCCACGATCTCCGCCCGGATGAAGCCCCGCTCGATATCGGTGTGGATCTTCCCGGCGGCCTGGGGCGCCATGGTGCCTCGGACGATGGTCCAGGCGTGCACGTCGTCCTCCCCGGCGGTGAGGAAGGAGATATAGCCCAGCAGGTCGTAGGAGGTGCGGATCAGCCGGTCCAGTCCCCGCTCGGTGAGACCCAGCTCCTCCATGAACATGGCGGCCTCCTCAGCGTCCATGTCCGCGATGTCCTCCTCGAACTTGGCGGCCACGGGCAGCACCGCCGCCCCCTGCTCCGCCGCCAGCTCCTGCAGCTCTTTATACTTGGGATCCTCCCGGTAGCGGGCCATGCCGTTCTCGTCAAAGTTGGCGGCGTAGATCACCGGCTTCACGGTGAGGAGCCCGCCGTCCTGCAGGATGTCCCTGTCCTCCTCGGTGAAGGGGAAGGAGCGGGCGGGCTTGCCGTCGGACAGGTGGGAGAGCAGCGCCTCGCACATGTCCGCCTCCCGCTTCTGCTTCTTGTCGCCGCTTTTGGCGGCCTTCCGGGCCTTGTCCAGCCGGCGCTCCACCACCTCGATGTCCGCCAGGATCAGCTCCATGTCCAGATCCTCCGCGTCCCGGCGGGGGTCGGCGTTCTCCAGGAAGATCTCCTCGTTTTCAAAGCAGCGCACCACATGAACCAGCGCGTCCGTCTGCCGGATGGTCTGGAGCGTGGCGTTGCCCTTGCCGCCGCCCTTGCCCACGCCGGCCACGTCCACGAAGTCGATGGAGGCAGGGGAATACTTTTTGGGGTGCCAGTAGTCCGCCAGCCAGTCCAGCCGTTCGTCCGGCACCTTGGCCGAGCCCAGGTTGGGCCGGGCGGCGGCGTTGGAATAGCTGCCGGTCTCCGCCCCGGCGCCGGTCAGCGCATTGAACAGGGTGCTCTTGCCCACGTTGGGCAGACCCACGATGCCTAATTTCATCTATTTGCACATCTCCTTTTTTCAAGAGTTCCCGGTCGGTGTTCGGTGTCCGGCCGCCGATCCGGTTTTCCCCATGGCCATGGCCTCCTTTCCGGAAAGAAAAGAGCCCGACACGTCCCTTACTATATCATGGATAGGCTCTTTTCTCAATAGATTTCGGCGCATAATCCCGCTTCTTTGCACCGTCATACAGGGGAACCGGGCAGCGGGAGGCGCCGCGGCGGCAGCCGCGACGGAGTGCGTGCCGGCCTTTTGAGGCGGCTTGCCCTGTCGGGTTTCGAGGGGGAAGGAAAAGAAACCTCATCCGTCCGCCTTACGGCTGACAGCTTCCCTTCCGGGGGAAGCCATACCTCCCCAGGCCTTCCCCTTGAAATGCCTTCCCCTTGAAATGCCTTCCCCTTGAGGGGAAGGTGTCGCGGCGGCCGCCGCGACGGATGAGGTGAAAAGCTGCGTGTTCCGGAATACGACACCTGTTCCTTTCGGCAGCAGACAGGAAACCCGCCGCCTCGACGGAAGAGCGGCGGGTAAAGGGCCGCGGAATCCGGTGTACGGGGACCAGGTTCAAAAAGGCCCTGCCATATGCGGTATCGGCCGTCAAGACGGCGTTCATAAGCAATTTATACAATATCGTTGTATAATCGGCGAATATCTGTAAATTGACGATTCGCTCGTCTTGAATTCCCGAACTTCCTATAATATTAAATCAGGAAATCAAGCGCTGAAACTCATCCGTTTCGCCGGCGGCAACGGCGACAGCTTCAACCAGGCGCTGCAGCTGGTCCGTCCCAACGGCGGTATCTCCAACGTCAACTTCCTGGATCCCTCTGACACCATCTCCTTCCCCGCCATGGCGTGGGGTCTGGGCATGTCCAACATCACCTTCAAATGCGGCTTCTGCCCCGGCGGCGCCCGGCGTATCGAGCGGCTGGTCCGGCTGATCCAGGCTGACCGCGTGCACCCCGGCAAGCTGCTCAACTACAAGTTCGAGGGCTTTGACAAGATCGAGGACGCCTTCAAGCTGATGGATTCCAAGCCCAAGGATCTGATCAAGCCTTATGTTCTGATCTGACAGCGAGCCGGCCTTTCCCGGTATCGTCGTCCGGCATTTCGTTTTGCAATGAAAAAACCGAGGCTCGTTTCAAGCCTCGGTTTTTTCACGTTCGTCATCCGCCGCCTCCCGGCGCCGGTAGACGCAGAAGCGGTACCGGATCCCTTCTTCCTCCTGCCAGTCCCCGGCCTCGGCGCAGCGCCAGTCGGGGTCGGCGTCCAGGTCCGGGAAAAAGCTGTCGGACGCCGGGCAGGCGTCCAGCTGCGTCACATACACCCGCCGGATCCAGGGCAGCATCTGCCGGTATACGCTGGCGCCGCCGATGACGAAGCACCGCTCCCCGCCCGCCGCGGTCAGCGCCTCCTCCGGGGTGTGCGCCACCTCCGCGCCGGGGATCTCCAGCGCCTGCCGGGTGAGGACGATGTTGCGCCGCCCCTTCAGCGGCCGTCCTCCCGGGAAATCCGCCAGGGTCTTCCGGCCCACGATCACCGCCGCGTCGCCGGTGACCTGCCGGAAATGCTTCCGGTCGGCCCGGACCACCACGGGCTGGGTACCCCCCGCGCCGATGCCCCAGTCGGCATAGACCGCCACGATCGCGTCCACGCCGTTCATTCCGCCACCGGGATCTTTCCCCTGAAGTCGGAGTACTGATAGTTTTCCATGGTGCAGCTGTCCACGGTGAACTTGTAAAAATCGTCCACGGCGGGGTCCAGGGAGAATGTCGGAGCGGGCTTGGGCTCGTTGCGGATGATCTCCTCCACCATGGGTACGTGCCGGTCGTAGATATGGGCGTCGGCGATCACGTGCACCAGCTCCCCGGCCTCCAGACCGGACACCTGGGCAAGCATCATCAGCAGCACGGAATACTGGACCACGTTCCAGTTGTTGGCCGCCAGCATATCCTGGGACCGCTGGTTCAAAATGGCGTTGAGCTTGTTGCCGGTGACGTTGTAGGTCATGGAATAGGCGCAGGGATAGAGGGCCATCTCCGACAGATCCGCGAAGGTATACAGGTTCGTCATGATCCGCCGGGAGGCGGGATTGTGCTTCAGATCCCAGAGGACCTTGTCGATCTGGTCCATATCCCCCTGGGGATAGTGGTGCTTCACCCCCACCTGATAGCCGTATGCCTTGCCGATGGAGCCGTTCTCGTCCGCCCAGGCGTCCCAGACGTGGGAGCGGAGATCGTGGACGTTGTTGCTCTTTTTCTGCCAGATCCACAGCAGCTCGTCCACCGCGGACTTCCAGTAGGTGCGGCGGATGGTGAGGATGGGGAACTCCTTCGAGAGGTCGTACCGGTTGACGACGCCGAATTTCTTGACGGTGTGGGCGCTGGTACCGTCCTCCCATTTGGGTCGGACCGGCCGGTCCGTGTCCCACACGCCGTTGGTCAGGATATCCCTGCAGTTCTGAATAAAGATCTCGTCGGCTCTGCTCATGGCTGCACCCGCGCTTTCCCGGTTTTTTCTTATCATACATCATGCGGGGGAGAAAAACAACCTCTCGGTTTCTTCGTCCCTTTCAGAGCTTGAAGCCGGTGATCACCAGCTGCGCCACGTCCCGGCCGCTCTCGTCGGTGACGTCCACATTCGCCACCGTGGTGCTGCGCCCGCTCTTTCGGCAGGACGCGCGGGCGATCAGCCGTTTTCCTCTGGCAGCGCCCAGGAAGCTGACGCTGGCCTGCATGGCCATGGTGGGACGGTGGATATGGCTGGCCAGGCAGCCGAAGGCGAAATCCGCCAGGGTGAAGATCACGCCCCCCATGACGGTGCCGTGGATGTTGAGATGCTCCCCGGTCAGCGCCATGCTGCACACCGAGTATTCGTCCGTGAGCTCGTCCAGCTGCATGCCGCAGTGTGCGGCGAACGCATCGCCGCTCATGTATTCTCTCGCTTCCTCCAGACTGTTGAACGTTCCCATGCGGGACCCCTCCCCGTTTTCTTTTCCGGAAAAATAATAGCACATCGGGCCGGGCCATGCAACAGCGGGGCAGGCATCCCGCGGCGGGCCGTCGGGACGCCGGCCCCTACAAAGATTAATCCGACGACAAAGCATACATGCAGGGGAGGGGCTTGCCCCTCCCCCTCGGCCGGAAACCGATCCCGCGGCGGGCCGAAAGCAGCAATGGCCGTGTTCCCACGGCAATTGCTGCTTTCGATCTGTATCGATTGTCGGGCGGTCAGTCCTGCCCGCCGTCCTCCGGGGGCTCCTCCTCCGGCGCGGCGGGGGCCTCCGGCTCCGGCTCCGGGGTACCGGTCTCCGGCTCCGGCTCCGGGGTACCGGTCTCCGGCTCCCCGGCGGGAGCGGGCGTCTCCGCCCCGCTCTCCGGCTTGCCCGGACGGGTCTCCACCTTGTCGGGCGGGAGGGTCCTGGTCTCGCAGTATTTGGCGAAATCCGCCCCGTCCATGGTCTCGTTGATGAGCAGGTATTCCGCCACGCCCACCAGCACGTCCGCGTGGGCGCGAAGGATCTCCTCGCACTTGGCGGCGGCCTCGTCGAAGATCCGCTTGATCTCCTCGTCGATGATGGCGGCGGTCTCCTCGCTGTAGCTCTTGGTCTGGCCGAAGTCCCGGCCGATGAAGATGCTGTGGCCGGAGGAGTCGAAGCTGATGGGGCCCAGCCGGTCGCTCATGCCGTAGACGGTGACCATGTTCCGGGCGATGTGGGTCGCCTGCTGGATGTCCCCGGAGGCGCCGGTGGAGATGTCGTCCAGGAACACCTTTTCCGCCACCCGTCCGCCCAGGGCCATGACGATGCTCTCGAACATCTCGCTGCGGGACTGGGTCTGCTTGTCCTCCTGGGGACGCATCAGCGTGAAGCCGCCGGCCTGGCCCCGGGGGATGATGGTGATATACTGCACCGGATCCACGTGGTCGAGATAATAGGCCGCCACGGCGTGGCCCGCCTCGTGATACGCGGTGAGCCGCTTTTCCTTCTCGGTGATGACCCGGCTCTTCTTCTCCGGGCCCATGGACACCTTGAGGATGGCGTCGTCGATGTCCTTCTGGGTGACGAACTTCCGGCTCCGCCGCACCGCCAGCAGGGCGGCCTCGTTGAGCAGGTTCTCCAGGTCCGCGCCGGTAAAGCCCGGGGTACCCTTGGCGATGTCGGCCAGGTCCACGTCGTCTCCCAGGCGCTTGCCCCGGGCATGGACCTTCAGGATCTCGGTCCGGCCCTTGATGTCGGGCAGGCCCACGTACACCCGCCGGTCGAATCGGCCGGGACGGAGCAGGGCGTTGTCCAGGATGTCGGCCCGGTTGGTGGCCGCCATGACGATGACGCCCTCGTTATGGGTGAAGACGTCCCTTTCCAGCAGCAGCGGGGTCAGCGTCTGCTCGCGCTCGTCGTGACCGCCGCCCAGGCCCGCGCCGCGCTGGCGTCCCACGGCG
>JAFRDL010000132.1 GCA_017411265.1 Oscillospiraceae bacterium
ACCCGGTCCAGGGGGGTGGTGGGCTCGTCCAGGATGAGGATCTTCGGATCCTGGGCAAAGATCTGGGCGAGAAAGGCGCGCTGCAGCTCGCCGCCGGAGAGGGTGAGCACCGACTGCCGCCGCAGGGGCTCCAGTCCGGTGAGGGCCAGGGCCTCCGCCACGCTCTCCTCATCCGCGTCGCTGTGCCGGGAGAAGATGCCGGGGGCGTGGGAGTACCGGCCCAGGCGGACCACCTCCTCCACGGTAAAGGAGTAGCCCACGCTGTGGTGCTGGCTCAGGACCCCCAGATGCCGGGCCAGCTCCACGGCCTTGTAGCTTCTCACGTCCCGGCCCCGGTAGAGCACGGTGCCGGTGTACGGCGCCGCCTGGGACACGGCGCTGACGATGGTGGATTTCCCCGCCCCGTTGGGGCCGATCAGCATCAGCCACCGCCCCTCCTCCAGGGAAAAGCTCACGTCGTCCACAATGAGGTGCTCTCCGTACTGGACGGAGAGGTTTTTCACTTCCAGCATCGTCATTGCTTTGCCCTCCTGGACCGGTAAAAGATCACCACGAACAGGATGGCCCCGATGAAGGAGGTCACCACGCCGATGGGAAGCTCCCGGGGGTTGAGAAGGATCCGGGCCGCCAGGTCGCACAGCATGAGGAACGTGGCCCCGCCGAACAGGGACGCGGGCAGCAGCCGCTTGTGGTTCGGCCCGGTGATCATCCGGACCATGTGGGGCGTCACCAGGCCCACGAAGGCGATGGTGCCGCCGATGGATACGCACACGCCGATGAGGATCGAAACGGTGATCATGACCGTGAGCTTCACCCGCTTCACATCCACTCCGATGTGCCGGGCGTTGTCCTCCCCGATGGCAAAGGCGTTCAGTTCCCGGGCGTGGCAGAGGATCACCGTGCCGCAGACCGCCAGGGCCGACAGCAGCACCAGGGCGTTCCGGTAGCTGCTGCCCGCCAGAGAGCCCATGGTCCAGAAGGTGATGCTCTTCAGATGCTCCCCGGCGAAGGTGATCACCAGGGACAGCACGCTGTTGACGAACATGGAGAAGATCACGCCGATGAGGATGATGGTGTTGGTGGACAATGAAAAGTCCAGCCGGTAGGCCAGCGTAAGGATCAAAATGAGGGAGAGGAAGGCGAAAAGCATGGCCATCACCATAGTCCCGGCAAAGGGAAGGGCGGGGATGGTGATCTCAAAGGCGATGGCCAGCACCGCGCCCAGGGACGCGCCGGAGCTGACGCCCAGGGTGGAGCCGTCCGCCAGGGGGTTTTTCAGCAGTCCCTGCATGGCCGCGCCGCACACGGACAGAGCCGCTCCCGTGAGGGCCACGCACAGGACCCGGGGCAGCCGGACGGAGAGGATGATGGAGCTTGCCATGATCCCCGGGACCTCCCGGCCCAGCGCCGCCGCTGTGATGACCCGGACCGTATCTCGCACCGGGATGTTCACGCTGCCCGCGCACACGCACAGGATCATGGTGCCCAGCATCACCGCCAGGAACGCCAGATACGCGCCGGGACCGAAGCCCTCGGCGCGTGGTCTCCCTATAGCCGGAGAGGGCGCTTGCGCGCCCTCTCGTTTTGCTCTGGGATCAAGCGGCATTTTCCGCAGCGGCCTCCCCGTAGATATAGTCGAACATCTCCTGGGCGCCCTGCACCAGACGCGGTCCGGGGCGGGTCATGGCGTCGTTGTTCACCATGAACACGTTCCCGTTCTGCACGGCGCTCACGTTCTCCCAGCCGGCCCGGCCCATGATCTCCTCCGTGGGAGTGGGGCCCTCGCCGAAGTACATGGTAACGGTGAGGATATAGTCCGGATTCCGCTCCAGGACCTGCTCCTCGGAAATGGAGGCCCAGCCGTCCAGGTCGGCGAAAATGTTCTTCATGCCCAGCATCTCGGCGATCTCGTTCATGAAGGTATTGCTGCCGGCAGTCCACAGGCCCCACTCCAGGGGAGAGATCTCGAAATACACGGTCTGGGTGCCGTCTCCGGTGGCTTCCGCCGCCAGAGCGTCAAAGCCCTGCCGCATCTCCTCCACCAGAGCGGCGGCGTTGTCCTCCTTACCCATCAGCTGGCCGATGATCCCGATGGCGGTGTACACGCCCTCGATGTCGTGGGCGTCGGAGACGACCACCTTCACGCCGGCGGCCTCCAGCGCCTCGATCTGCTCCGGGGTCTGGGCCATGGTGGCCATCAGCAGCACCTGGGGCTCCAGGGCGATGATCTGCTCGATGTTGGTGTCATAGCCGGACTGCACGGAGGGCACGTCCAGCACCTCGGCGGGATAGTCGCAGTACTCGCCCCGGCCCACCAGCGCGTCCCCGGCGCCAATGGCGCAGAGGATCTCGCAGTCGGAGGCGGTGAGGGCCACGATCCGGGTGGCGGGCTCGTCCAGCGTGATCTCCCGGCCGGTCATGTCGGTGACGACGACAGCCGGCGCGGGGGCCTCGGTGGGCTCCGGCGCGGGGGCCTCGGTGGGCTCCGGCGCGGGTGTCTCGGTGGGCTCCGGCGCGGGTGCCTCGGTGGGGG
>JAFRDL010000133.1 GCA_017411265.1 Oscillospiraceae bacterium
TAAAAAAGTCGTCGCAAGCGATACGTAGCTTGAGACGACGTGGTGGAGGCGAGGAGAGTTGAAGTGCCGCCAGCGGCACTTAGTGCACGGATGTCCCCACTCGCACCCGGCTTCGCCGGAACCGCTCGGGGATGACACGGAGTTCAACTCCCCTCGCGTTTATGACAATAGGCCCACCCACAAAGGGTGAGCCTTTTATCATGGTGGAGGCGAGGAGAGTTGAACTCCTGTCCGAAAACGCTTCAAAAGGAACTTCTCCGGGCGCAGACGCTTGTTGTGGGACAGGCCCGTTTCCCCTTCCGGCGGGTCAAGACGTCAAACCTGCCGGTCAGGTAGCTTCATGGTTCATGGTGCGCTCAAAGCTTTGCGCACACACGTCCGCCTCTCATCGACGCCCCGCATCCGGGCCGAGGCACTCCCGGAGGGGACGGGTCACGGCTCAGGCCGCGGCCAGAACAGCGTTATCGTTGTTCTTTAATTTATAATTGCCCATTTTTCGGATGGTAGGCGCATCCGCCCGCTATTCCAGTCTCCGCATCCCCGTCGAAACCGTTACGCCCCCAGAGTTGCCCGCACTTTCTGCGGAAAGTGCGAGAGCCGCCTGACGGCGGGGCAACTTCAAGGGGGAACCATGTTCCCCCTTGAGGACCCCTTCTTTTTGGAACAAGGTCGGGGAGATAGACCGGCCTTATTTGTACTTCTTCGGCTCGGGATATTCCACGCCGAAGGTCTCCACGGTGACCTTCTTCATCTTCTGCTCTTCCCGGGGACGGTCCTGGAAATCGGTCCGCACGCCGGCGATCCGGTCCACCACCTCGATGCCCTCGGTCACCTTGCCGAAGGCGGCGTAGCCGCCGTCCAGGTGAGGGGCGTCCTCGTGCATGATGAAGAACTGACTGCCTGCGGAGTTGGGGGCCATGGCCCGGGCCATGCTCAGCACGCCGCGGGTGTGCTTGAGCCGGTTGTCAAAGCCGTTCTGCCGGAACTCACCGTAGATGTGGTAGCCCGGTCCGCCAATGCCGGAGCCCTCGGGATCGCCGCCCTGGATCATGAAGCCGGGGATCACCCGGTGGAAGATCAGACCGTCGTAAAAGCCCTGCTGCACCAGGTGGACAAAGTTGCGGACGCTCTGGGGAGCTACCTCGGGGTAGAGCTCCAGCTTCATCACGCCGCCGTCTTCCATTTCGATGGTCACGATGGGATTGCTCATTTACGCATACCTCTCTTTTCTGGCGCGGTCCATGTCCCGCTCCGCTTCCCGCCTCGCGTCGGACTCGCGCTTGTCGTACAGTTTCTTGCCCTTGCAGAGACCCAGCTCCACCTTCACCCGGCTGTCCTTGAAGTACAGGGACAGGGGGACCAGGGCCACCCCGTCCTGGGCCACCCGGTCGCCCAGCTTGCGGATCTCCTTTTTGTGCATCAGCAGCCGCCGGACCCGCACCGGATCCCGGTTGAAGATGTTGCCCTTCTCGTAGGGGCTCACGTGCATCCCCCGGACGAACAGCTCCCCGTTTTTGATAAAGCAGAAGCTGTCCTTGAGATTGACCTGCCCGCCGCGGATGGACTTGACCTCCGTACCGAACAGCTCGATCCCGGCCTCAAACCGTTCCAGAACGTAGTACTCGTGGAACGCCTTGCGGTTGGAGGCGATCTCTTTGATCCCCTCTTTTTTCCCCATGGCCTTCCACCTCCCGTCTGTTCAGGCCGTAAAGGTATTATATCACACGTGTCAATAGGCGAACCGAGGGAAACCCGTCTCCGGCGAAAAAACGCTTTCGGCCGCCCACTTGTGGAATTTGATGAAAAACAACGGTTCAATCCGTTGCGTATTGCGTATTGTGCCGCATGGATTCTTGTGATATAGTAAAAAAAGATAAGTATAGCAATTAAACCGTCTGTGTGTTCGGGAGGCGTTATGGAAGAGCTTGGCAGACTTCGTGAGCTGCATCAGAGCGGACTGTGCTGCGCCCAGTCCATCCTGCAGCTGGGGCTGGAATGTCTGGGGGAAGAAGACCCCGGGGCGGTCCGCGCCCTGGGCGGCCTGGGCGGCGGAGTGAGAAAAGGTCTCCTCTGCGGCGCGGTCAGCGGCGCGGCGTGTCTGCTCAGCTACGTGGATCCCGAGACGGCGAAAACGGAGATGATCCCCCAGCTGGTGGAATGGTTTCAGGAGACCTTCGGGAAAAACGGCACGGACTGTCTGGACATCCTGGAGGGAGACCGGGAAAACCGGTTCCGCGTATGCCCGCCCCTTGTGGAGCGCGTGTTCCTGGAGACCAGGGAGATCCTGGAGGAATACGGGTACAACCTGCCGCTGAACGCCGGGGACCGTAACTGAATGGCAAAGCTGTATCTCATCCGGCACGGCCTGCCGGAGCTGCCGGGGGACGAGCCCGTCTGCCTGGGAGCCGCCGACGCGCCTCTCTCCCGGGAGGGCCGGGAACAGATGAAGGGCCTGCGGGAGTTCGTCCGCCGGGCGGGGATCCGCCGGATCTATGTCAGCGACCTGGTCCGCTCCAGGGAGAGCGGCGAGATCCTCTCCGGCGGGGAGATCCCCGTGATCGTCCGGGAAGAGCTGCGGGAAAACTCCATGGGGGAGTGGGAGACGCTCACCTTCCGGGAGATCCGGGAGCGGTTCCCGGAGGAATACCGCCGCCGGGGCGAGGATATGGCGGGGTACGCCCCCGCGGGAGGCGAGAGCTTTCGGGACTGTCAGCGCCGGGCGATGGAAGCATACCGGCGGATCCTGTCCGAGATGGACGGGAACACGGCCGTCGTGGGCCACGTGGGGTTTTTCCGGTCCCTGATCTGCGCACTGGAGGGCCGGGATCTCCGTAAACTGATGGATATCGCCCTGCCCTGCGGCGGGGTATACGAGTGGCCGGTGGGGCCCGCGCTGGGCGCGGTGATCCTGGCGGCGGGAAGATCCTCCCGCATGGGGGCGCTCAAGCCCCTGCTCCCGGTGCCGGGGGGGACCATACTCTCCCGGGAGATTGGGCTTCTGGCCCGGGCCGGGGTGCGGCGCGTCGTGGTCGTCACCGGACACGAGGCGGAGCGGATCACGGCGGAGTGCGCCGGACCGGGAGTGGAATTTGTACACAACGGCGCCTTTGCCTCTACGGGGATGATCGATTCCCTGCGGCTGGGGCTGTCGGCGCTGCCCGAAGAGACGGAGGGGGCGTTCGTCCTGCCCGCGGACGCGCCGGGATTTACTCTCTTCACCCTGCGGCGGGAAATGGAGGCGTTTGCCTCCGGCGGCGCGGATGTGATCCGTCCCACGGCGGGGGGGAAGCCGGGACACCCGCTGCTGCTGCGGCGGAGCTTTTTCCCGCTTGTCCGGGACTTCGACGGGCGGGAGGGCCTGCGGGGCCTCCTCTCCCGACATGGGGAGCGGGTCCTGGACCTGGCCCTGCCGGAGCCGGGATTGGTGATGGACGCGGACACGCCGGAGGATTACCGGCGGCTGCTGGACTATATGGAGACCGAGGTCCCCGACCGGGACCGCTGCCGGGAGATCTGGGACTGGGCGGGGCTCAGCCCGGCGCTGCGGCGGCATTCCGCGGCGGTGGCCGACAAAGCGGAAGAGATGGCGCGTGCGCTGATTGCCGCCGGACGGAAGATCGATCTTCGGACCGTGACGGCGGCGGCGCTGCTCCACGACGTGTCCAAGGGAAGACCCGGGCATGGCCGGACGGGAGCTGCGTGGCTCCGGGAACTGGGGCTGCCCCGGGCGGCGGACGCCGTGGAGCGGCACGCCGATCTTCCGGAGAGGAAAACGGTCACACCGGAGGAGCTGGTGGTTTTTCTGGCGGACAAGCACGTCCTGGGCGATAGGCCCTGCACCGTTCCGGAGCGGTATCAGCGTCGGCTGGAGGAATTCGGCGCCGATCCGGAAGCCGCCGCGGCGATCCGCCGGCGGTGGGAGCAGGCGGAAAAATGGAACGAGTATTACCATCTGCTTTTGCAGGGGGGGCAGGAATAAGCAAAGCATAGGGGAAACGCGGATACCGGAAGAAAGCAAAGTTTAAAACCTAAACGATAGAATCGAAAAAAGCAAGGAGGCAAGTATGGAAGTCAAGTTGTTGAAAAAAGTGCTGTACATCAACGGCGTGGAGCGTCTGTTCATGTGCGATCCGCAGCGGGACAGACTGTCGGACGTGCTTCGCCGGATCGGCCTGACGGGGGTTAAGGTCGGCTGCGGCGTGGGCGTCTGCGGGGCGTGCACCGTGATCCTGAACGGGGAGCTGGTGCGCTCCTGTACACGGAAGATCTCCGCCGTCGAGGATTACAGCGAGATCACCACCATCGAGGGCATCGGCAACGCCCAGCATCTCCACCCGCTCCAGGTGGCCTGGATGAACTGCGGCGCGGTGCAGTGCGGCTTCTGCGTTCCCGGCTTTATCGTCTCCGCCTACTGCCTGCTGGGGAAGAATCCCGATCCCACCAGAGAAGAGGTCCGGGACTGGTTCCAGAAGCACAAGAACGTCTGCCGCTGCACCGGCTACAAGCAGATCGTGGACGCCGTGATGGCGGCGGCCAAAGTCATGCGGGGCGAGTGCTCCATCGACGACATCAAGTTCAAGGATCCCAAGGACGGGGAGTACTACGGCAAGCCCGTGGTCCGGCCCACCTCTCTGGCCAAGGTCTGCGGTCTGGCGGACTACGGCGACGACCAGGCGCTGAAGATGCCGGACGGCACGCTGTACGCCGCGGTGGTGCAGCCCCGGGTGTCCCATCACGCCAAGATCCTGGCCGTCCACACCGAGGAGGCCGAGAAGATGGAGGGCGTGTACGCGGTGCTCACCGCCAAGGATCTCCTGGCCGTGGGCGGCGACAACCTCTTTGCCGAGAGCGCCTTCCATGAGAGCACCACGGTCCTCACCCCGTCCCGGAAGGTGTTCCAGGACGAGAAGCTCTGCCGCTGGGGCGACGTGGTCGGCCTGGTCCTGGCCTACGATCACCGCACCGCCCGGGAAGCGGCCAAACTGGTGAAGGTGGATATCGAGCCGCTGCCCGAGTACCTCACCTATCTGGAGGCCTGCATGCCCGACGCCATGCGCATCCATGAGGACACGCCCAACATCACCTGCGAGCAGCCCGTGTTCAAGGGCGTGGGCCTGGAGAACGCGGCGAATGTGGAAAAGCTCATCGACGAGGCGCCCTACATGGTGGAGGGCAGCTTCTTCTCCAGCCGCGAGCCCCATATGTCCATCGAGGGCAGCGTCTGCCAGGCCTACTGGGACGAGGACGGCATGCTGTGCATCCACGGCAAGTCCCAGGGCGTGTATTCCGCTCGGGGCCGCTTCGGCAACGCGCTGGGCGTGCCCAAGGACAAGATCCGCATCATCATGAACCCCACCGGCGCCAGCTTCGGCTGGTCCACCAACGTGGGCGACCTGATGCTGGCCGCCGCGGGCACGGTGTGCACCGGCCATCCGGTGTCCCTGTCCATGAGCTATGAGGAGCACCAGCATTACAGCGGCAAGCGCACCGCCTGCTACAGCAATGGACGGCTCGCCTGCGACAAGGACGGGAAGATCGTCGCCGCCGAGTTCGATTTCGGCATGGATCACGGCGCCTACTCCTGGTGCAGCGACGATATCATGACCAAGCCCGCCCGTTTTGCCTTCTGGCCCTACAACGTGCCCAACGTGGCCGGTCTGGTCCGGGTGGCCAACACCAACCACGCGTTCGGCACCGCCTACCGGTCCTACGGCTCGCCCCAGGCCTACACCCTGTCCGAGGCGCTGATGGACATGATGGCGGAGAAGCTGGGCATGGATCCCTTCGAATTCCGCTACAAGAACATCGCCCGTCCCGGCGACACCAATATCAACAGCTATCCGTTCCGTCAGTACCCCATGGAGAAAATGATGGACACCATGCGGCCTCTCTACGAGAAGGCGGTGGCGGAAGCCAAAGCCGCCGACACTCCGGAGAAGCGCCGGGGCGTGGGCATCGCCTGGGGCGGCTTCAACGTGTCCGAGGGCGCGGGCGACGCGGCGGAGGTGGCGCTGGAGCTCCGGCCCGATGGCAAGATCAACAAGTACGACACCTGGGAAGAACTGGGCCAGGGCGGCGACATCGGCTCCCTGATGGTGACGCTGGAGGCGCTGAAAGAGCTGAAGCTCAAGCCCGAGGACGTGCACCTGATCCAGAGCGACACCGGCATCTGCCCGGACAGCGGCATGGCTGCCTCCAGCCGGTCCCACTACATGAACGGCCACGCCACCCGGATCGCCGCCGACAAGCTGCTGGCGGCCATGCGCAAGCCGGACGGCACCTTCCGCACCTACGACGAGATGGTGGCGGAGGGCCTGGAAACCAAATATTTCGGCAAGTATGAGGGCACCACGGTCCCCGGTCTGTGCCGGCTGGATCCCAACACCGGCATCGGCGATCCCACCCCCGCCTACACATACTGCCTGAATCTGGCGGAAGTGGAGGTGGACACCGCCACCGGCAAGGCCACCTGCATCGGCTTCACCTGCGTGGACATGGTGGGCGCGGTGGGCAACGTGCAGGCGGTGGACGGCCAGGCCTTCGGCGGCATCTCCCACAGCATCGGCTTCGCCCTGAGCGAGAACTACCAGGATGTGAAGAAGCACGCCAACATCGCCGGCGCCGGCATCCCCTACATCAAGGACATCCCCGACAAGATCCGGGCGATCCACATGCCCATCACCATCGAGGACGGCCCCTTCGGCTCCTCCGGCGCCTCCGAGGCCTTCCAGGCCTCCGGTCACTGCGCGGTGCTCAACGCCATCTACGACGCCTGCGGCGTGCGGATCCACGAGATCCCGGCGCTGCCCGCCAAGATCAAGGCCGGGCTGGACGCCATCGCCGCCGGCAAAGAGCCCGAGGTCCCGGCCAAATACTACCTGGGGCCCGAGCTGTACGAGGAACTGGAAAACCTGCAGGAGAACCCCTTCCCCTACGACGGGAAGGACTTCTGTGTGGCTCTGAGCCCCAACCCCAAGAAGGGCTGAGAACGGCTCCGGAGCGCACGCTCCGGACAGACGGGAAGAGTGATGCGACTTCAGCGATGGGGAAGCGTCACTCTTCTCCTATGAAAGGTACGGACCTGTCGGGCCCGGGCCCGGGAGAAGGGAGAACATGAGCTTTCTGGATGAATTTGAGGGCCTTCTGAAAGAGAAGTGCCTGCAGAATGAGCCGCCGTTCTGCACGGCGGCGTGTCCCTTTGGCCTGGACGTGAAGGACCTGGTGGGCAAATGGAAAAAGGGCCGGTTCAACGCGGCCTATCGGACCTACGCCAACGCGGTGGCCTTTCCGGAGATCGTGGCGGCCGTATGCGATGCGCCCTGTGAAAAGGCCTGTCTCCGCGCAAAGCGGGACGGGGCCGTGGCCCTCCGGGAGCTGGAGCGGGCCACCGTGGCCCACGCCACCCGGAAAAAGCCCAACGCCTACAACCTTCCGGCGAAGGGGAAGCGGGTGGCCGTCGTGGGCGGGGGTGTCAGCGGCCTGGCCTGCACCCTCTTCCTTTGCAACAAAAAATACGACGTGACCGTGTTTGAAAAGACCGACCGGGTGGGCGGCCATCTTTGGAACGTGATGGACCCGGAGATCCTCCGGCGGGACATCCGGAACCAGTTCAGCAACGAAAAATACGAGCTCCGGCTGGAAACGGAGATCCTGGATCTGGCGGAGCTGGCGGAGTTCGACGCGGTCTACGTGGCCACCGGGGCCGGCGGGCCGGACTTCGGTCTGCGGCTGTCCGGCACCGGCGCCCTGGCGTCCCAGCGTCCGGGGGTGTTCTTCGGCGGTTCCCTATGCGGGCGCACCAGTGCGGAGGCTGTCGCCGACGGACTGACCGCCTCCCGGGCGGTGGAGCGCTATCTGAAGGCGGGGCTGATGAACCAGCCGGAAGAGAGGCGGTCTACCCGGCTGCGGATGGATCCGGCGAAGCTGGCGGTCGATCCGCCTGTCCGGGCGGAAAACGGCATGTTCACGGAGCGCGAGGCCGCCGCCGAAGCGGAGCGCTGCGCCCTGTGCGCCTGCGACGCGTGCATGCGGGAGTGCGACCTTCTCCGCCTGTTCGACAAGACGCCCCGGCGGCTGTACGAAGAGGTGTTCATCACCATCCAGCCGGGGACCATCGACCAGGAGGCCACCTGGGCGACCCGGCTCATTTCCACCTGCAATCAGTGCGGGCTGTGCCGGGAGGCATGCCCGGAGCGCATCGACATCGGGGCGTTCCTCCGGCAAAGCCTGCGCACCATGCAGGCCAAGGGAGCCATGCCCTGGGCCTTCCACGATTTCTGGCTCCGGGACATGGCCATGGCGGACGGAGAGACGGCGCTGTACGTCCCGCCCCCCGGAGGCGCAAAGCCGAAATATCTGTTTTTCCCCGGCTGCCAGCTGGGGGCCTCCGAGCCGGCCTATGTGGAGAAGAGCTTCGCCTGGCTGCTCTCCCGGCAGCCGGAGAGCGGGCTGTGGCTGCGCTGCTGCGGCGCTCCGGCGGAGTGGGCCGGGGAAGCGGAGCTCCACGGGGAGAAGCTCCGGGAGCTCCGGGACCGATGGGAGGAACTGGGCCGGCCGGAGCTGATCTTCGGCTGCGCCACCTGCCGGGAGATGTTTTCCCGTTTCCTGCCGGAGATCCCCGGGAGCTTCCTTCTGGAGCGCATGGCGGCGTGGGGGATCGACCCGCCCGCCGCGCCTGCGGGGGAAAAGATCTGCTCCGTGTTCGACCCCTGCGCCAGCCGGGACGCGCCCCCATTGCAGAGCAGCGTCCGGAGCCTGCTGGAGGAAATGCAAATACCGCTGCTCCCCCTGTCCCATGAGGGGCGGATGGCCCGGTGCTGCAGCTTCGGCGGGCACACCGCCATCGCGGACCCCCGCTATACCCGGGAGGTGGCAAAAGCCCGGACGGAGGAGCGGGACACCGTTTATATCGCCTACTGCGCCAATTGCCGGGATACCATCGCCCGGCAGGGGAAAGAGGCGTATCACATCCTGGATCTGCTCTTCGGCCTGCACGGCCCGGACCGCCCGGCGCCCCGGCTCACGGAGCGGTGGGAAAACCGGCGGAAACTGTGTCGGACCCTGGCGGAGGAATATCTGGGCATCCGCGGAGAGGAGAGGAAGCGCGTGATCGATCTGGTGATCGGCGAGGAGCTGAAGGAGCGTCTTTCCCGGGACATGATCCTGGAGGAGGACATGGAGGAAGTGGTGGCCTGGTGCGAGGCAGAGGGCCGGAAGCTCCTGGTGGACGGCCATTTTCTGGGCCATAAAAAGATCCAGAATATGACCTTCTGGGCGGAATACGCGCCGGAGGGAGACGGCTTCCGCCTCCTGAACGGCTACGCCCACCGGATGTGTCTGGAGGAGGAAGCATGAACGAAAACCAAAAGGAGATCACGTGCTTTCGCTGCGGAAAGAAGCTGCAGCCCGCGGAGACCTTTTTCCGGTATGTGGGCCACACCTTCCACACCGACATCCTGCGATGCCCGGAGTGCGGCGAGGTGTATATCCCGGAGAGTCTGGTCCGGGGCCGCATGAAGGAAGTCGAAAAGGAACTGGAGGACAAGTGAGATGGCCGAACAGGGAACACGGATCCGGCGGACCCGGAGCGTATGCCCGGTGTGCCTGCGGCAGATCCCGGCGGAGCGGGTGCTGCGGGACGGCGCGATGTACCTGGAGAAGCGCTGCCCGGAGCACGGGGATTTCTCCGCAGTGGTCTGGCGCGGGCGGGAGGATTTCCAGGGCTGGATCGGCGGTCTGCCGGAGATCGGGGAAGGGGAGAACCGGAACTGCCCCGCCGCCTGCGGCCTTTGCCCGGAGCATAAGCGGGACACCTGCTGCGTCCTGCTGGAGATCACGGACCGGTGCGACCTGCGCTGCCGGTACTGCTTTGCGGACAACCGATATATCCGGGACCCTCCGCTGGAAACGGTGAAGGCATGGCTCCGGGATCTGGCGGTGCCCGGAAAGACACTGGTACAGCTCTCCGGCGGCGAGCCCACGGTCCGGGAGGACCTCCCGGAGATCATCGCCTGCGCCAAGGAGGCGGGCTGCCGGTATGTGCAGCTGAATACCAACGGCGTCCGTCTGGCGGAGGAAGAGGGGTATGCGGAGCGCCTGGCCGCGGCGGGGCTCTCCTTCGTGTTCCTCCAGTTCGACGGGACGAACGACGACGTGTGGACCGCCATGCGCGGCCGTCCCATGGCGGAGCTCAAGGAGCGGGCCATTGAAAACTGCGGAAAGAGCCGCCTGGGGGTCACCCTGGTCCCGACCCTGGTGCCGGGGATCAACATCGCAGAGATCGGCCCCATCCTGCGCTACGCCATCCGCCGCTCGCCGACGGTCCGGGGGGTCCACTTCCAGCCTGTCAGCTATATGGGCCGGATCCCGGCGCTCCCCCGGGACGAGGACCGCTTCACGCTGGACGAGCTGATCGCCGAACTGCTGCGCCAGAGCGACGGCCTGATCCAGGGAGAAAACATCGCCCCGTCCTCCTGCGACCATCCTCTCTGCGGCTTCCACGGGGATTTCGTGGTCATGCCGGACGGCTCGCTGATGCCCCTGACCCACCGGCAGACCGCGGGGGAAGGGTGCTGCTGCGGGACGCCTTCGGCGGACCCGGCGGCGCTGAACCGCCAGTTCGTGGGAAAACGGTGGGAGCGCCGGGACAAGGACGGCCCGGAGGGCACCGATATGAGCGACATGAGCCAGTTTCTGGACCGGGTGCTGAAATACGGCTTTACCGTCACCGCCATGGCGTTCCAGGACGCGGGCAATCTGGACATCGAACGGCTGCGCCAATGCAGTCTCCACGTCTACCGGGAGGGAAGGATCATCCCCTTCTGCGCCCGGTACCTGACACCGCTGGAATAAATGGAGGCAGGATGCTTTCACCCCGGCGGCCGGGAGATCA
>JAFRDL010000134.1 GCA_017411265.1 Oscillospiraceae bacterium
GCCTTGATCTCCTTGGGGTAGTCGGTGACGAACACGGGCTTTTGGAAGATCTCCTCGGTGAGATACCGCTCGTGCTCCGTCTGGAGGTCGATGCCCCAGCGGACGGGATAGTCGAACTTCTTCCCGCTCCGGAGCAGCAGCTCCACCGCCTCGGTGTAGGTGACCCGCCCGAAGGCGCTGTCCCGCACGTGCTCCAGCCGCTCCTTCAGCCCCTTGTCCACGAACTGGTTGAAGAAGGCGATCTCCTGGGGGCACTTTTCCAGCACCGTGGCGATGATGTATTTCACCATGGCCTCCATGCACTCCAGGTCGCCCTCCAGGTCGCAGAAGGCCCTCTCCGGCTCGATCATCCAGAACTCGGCGGCGTGGCGCTGGGTGTTGGAGTTCTCCGCCCGGAAGGTGGGGCCGAAGGTGTACACGTCCCCGAAGGCCATGGCGAAGTTCTCCGCGTTCAGCTGGCCGGATACGGTGAGGCTGGTGCGCTTGCCGAAGAAGTCTTTGGAATAGTCCACCGCCCCGTCCGGGGTGCGGGGAACCGCGTCCAGGTCCAGGGTGGTCACCTGGAACATCTCTCCGGCGCCCTCGGCGTCGGAACCGGTGATGATGGGGGTCTGGACGTAGACGAAGCCCCGGCTCTGGAAGAAATCGTGCACCGCCTGCGCCGCCACGCTCCGCACCCGGAAGGTGGCGGAGAACAGGTTGGTCCTGGGCCGGAGGTGCTGGATGGTCCGCAGGTATTCCACGCTGTGACGCTTCTTCTGCAGGGGGTAGTCGGGGGCGGACGGGCCCTCCACCGCCACGGAGGACGCCTTCAGCTCAAAGGGCTGGGGGGCGTCGGGGGTGAGGATCAGCTCGCCCTCCGCGATGAAGGCGGCGCCCACGTTCTGCTTCACCAGCTCGTCGTAGTTATCCAGCGCGTCCCGGGACAGGACGACCTGCAGCCCCTTGAAGGCGCTGCCGTCGTTCAGCTCCAGGAAGCCGAAATTCTTCATGTCCCGGATGGTGCGGGCCCAGCCGCACACGGTGACGGGCCGGCCCGCGAAGGCGGCCGCGTCGGTCCAGAGCTCCTTGATCCGTACTCGTTTCATTTGCGTTCCCTCTTTTCTCCCGATGGTCTATGGGAGGTATTATAACAAGTTGTTCCGGAAAATCAACCCAGCTTTTGGGTATTCCACAGGGCGGCATAGATCCCGTCCCGCGCCATCAGCTCCTCGTGGGTGCCATACTCCGCCACGCCCTCGTCCCCGATGACGGCGATGTGGTCCGCGTGGCGCACCGTGCTCAGCCGGTGGGCCACCACGATCCCGGTGCGGCCCCGGCTCAGCTGCTCCAGGGACGCCTGGATGGCGGCCTCGGTGACGCTGTCCAGGGCGGAGGTGGCCTCGTCCAGCACCAGGATGGGCGGATTTTTTAGAAACACCCGGGCGATGGCCACCCGCTGCTTCTGCCCGCCGGAGAGCATCACGCCCCGCTCCCCCACAAAGGAGTCGTACCCGTCGGGCATCTCCAGGATCTCGGCGTGGATGGCCGCCCGCCGGGCCGCCTCCTCCACCTCCTCGTCCGTGGCGCCGGGCCGGCCGTAGCGGATGTTCTCCCGGACGGTGTCCGCGAAGAGGAACACCTCCTGCTGGATGATACCGATGTTCCGGCGCAGGGACTCCTGGGTGACGGCGCGCACGTCCTGCCCGTCCACCAGCACCGCCCCCTCGGTCACGTCGTAAAACCGGGGCAGGAGCTGGCTGAGGGTGGTCTTGCCGCTGCCGGTGGGCCCCACCAGGGCCAGGGTCTCTCCCGGCCGGATACGGAGGTTGACGTTCCTGAGCACCTGGGGCCCCGTCTCATAGCGGAAGCCCACCTCCCGGTACTCCACGTCCCCCTTCACGTCCCGGAGCTCGACGGCGTCGGGGGCGTCCCGCACGGCGGGCTCGGTGCGCATGATCTCCAGGAACCGGAGGAAGCCCGCGCTGCCGCCCTGGAAAAGCTCCACAAAGTTGATGAGCTTGCGGACGGGGCTGGTGAAGGCGGCCACGTACAGCGTGAAGGCCACCAGGTCGCCCAGATCCATCCGGCCGCGCATGATGTAAAAGCCGCCCAGGGCGATCACCACCAGCTGCATGAGCGCCATGGCGAACTCGATGGTGGAGTTGAAAAGGCCGAACTCCCGGTAATACCGGCGCTTGACCAGCTTGAAGCGGCTGTTGGAGGTCTGGAACTTCTCCATCTCCTCCCGCTCGTTGGCGAAGGCCTTCACCGTGCGCACCCCGGAAACCCCGGATTCCACGGCGGTGTTGATCTCCGCCGTCTCCTGCTTGACGCCGACGCTGGCCCGGCGCAGCCGGCTGCGCTGGGTGATCACCACCGCCAGCACCAGCGGCACCATGGCAAAGAGCACCAGCGCCAGCTCCCAGCGGATGGTGAGCAGGATGACGAAGACGCCGATGAGGGTCAGACCGGCCTGGAGGATGTTTTCCGGCCCGTGGTGGGCCAGCTCCGTGATCTCGAAGAGGTCGGTGGTCATCCGGCTCATGAGCTTGCCGGTGCGGTGGGTGTCGAAGAAGGAGAAGGACAGGGTCTGCACCTTGCGGAAGATGTCCTCCCGCATGTCCGCCTCCACCCGGACCCCCAGCTCGTGACCGTACACCGTGACCACGTACACCGTCAGCGCCCGGACCGCGTAGGCCGCCAGCAGGATCAGCATCACGGTGAAAAAGGCCCGGTATTTCTGGGCGGGCAGCAGGGTCTGGATGGCGTTCCTGGTGGCGTAGGGAAACGCCAGCTCCGCCCCCACCCCCAGGAGCGCCATGAAAATGTCCAGGGCGAACAGCCGCCGGTGGGGCCGGTAATAGCTGAGAAAGACCCGAAGGGCGCTCCGGGAGAAATCCCGGTCCCTCATGGCTCGGCCTCCGGGGCAAATTTATCCCGCTCCGCCACCGCCAGGGCGTCGCAGCGGTTGTTGTATTCGTTGTCGGCGTGGCCCTTCACCCAATGGGCGGCGACGGTGTGCTGCTGGAGCAGGGCGTCCAGCTCCTGCCACAGTCCGGGGTTTTTCAGCTCGCCGTCCCGGCGCTTCCAGCCCCGGCGCTTCCAGTCCCGGAGCCAGCCGTTGTTCAGGGCGTTGACGATATATTGACTGTCGGAAAAGAGCTCCACGGCGCAGGGCTCCTTCAGGGCCTTCAGCCCCTCCAGAACGGCGGTGAGCTCCATGCGGTTGTTGGTGGTCTCCGCCTCGCCGCCGGAGAGCTCCCGCACGGCGGAGCCGTAGCGGAGTATGGCGGACCAGCCGCCCGGTCCGGGGTTGCCGGAGCAGGCCCCGTCTGTATACAGGATCACGGTTTTCAATCTTTTACCTCCATCGGCCGGGCCGCCGTGTCATCCCCGAGCGGTTCCGGCGCAGCCGGGAGCGAGTGGGGACACCTCTTCGGTTTGCGCCGCAAACCGGCCCAGCCGCCCGGGCCGGGGTTGCCGGAGCAGGCCCCGTCCGTATACAGGATCACGGTTTTCATGAGTCTCCTCGCTTTTCAAAATATCAGACGCCAAATAAAACGCGATGCTTCGGTTTTCGCTTGGGTCCCTCTGCGGTGTTGGACGGCAGACCACGGAGCGCCAGAGCGAACGGAGTGAGCGGACATGCGCGGAAACAGGATCATCGGCCTGCCGGCAAGAACAACGTCGGCGGAAAGAACGCGTTTTTTTCCCATTCTATCTTTCTCTTGCAAAGAAAGAATGGGAGAAGAAAGAAAACGCCGTTCCAGGATCGCATCACTCTGTTTCCCTGCACCGCCTGCGGCGGAAAATACGGGCGCTTGGTCCACAACGCGCCCTGCCCGGAGAAAGACCGCCGGCGGGCCGGGCAAGCCCGGCCCCTACAGGCATGGTCTAACGTCGGATATTGCCCGTAGGGGAGGGGCTCGCCCCTCCCGTTCCACGCCGGGCCGTCGAGGACGCCGGCCCCTACAATCCCGATCCGACCCAGGCAAAGGACCGGCGGCGGGCTTACCTTTTCCCTTCGTGACGCAGGAGCAGAGCGGCGTACTCCTTCCGGTCGATGATGCCGTTCC
>JAFRDL010000135.1 GCA_017411265.1 Oscillospiraceae bacterium
CGCCAAGCTCTGGTTCAAGGAGCTGGAGGGCATCGGCTCTACCGCCGAAAACCTGGCCGCCGCCGCGGACGGAGAGAATTACGAGTGGACCGATATGTACGAGGGCTTCGCCCGGACCGCCGAGGCGGAGGGCTTTCCCGAGCTGGCGGAGAAATTCCGCCTGGTGGGCGCCATCGAAAAGCACCACGAGGAGCGCTACCGCGCCCTGCTGAAAAACGTGGAGACCGCGGCCGTCTTCGCCAAGAGCGAGGTGAAGGTTTGGGAGTGCCGGAACTGCGGCCATATCGTCGTGGGCGAGAAGGCCCCGGAGATCTGCCCCACCTGCGCCCATCCCCAGAGCTATTTTGAGATCAACGCCGAGAACTACTAACCAATACTGGAAAGGAGAACCAACATGGAGAGCAAGAAAGACGTTGTGATCGCCGCCAAGACCCCCATCAAGGTGGAGCTGGAGGCGGGCAAGGAATACTGCTACTGCACCTGCGGGCTCAGCGGCGGTCAGCCCTTCTGCGACAACTCCCATTTTGGCACCACCCACGACGGCGGGATGATGTTCACCGCCGAGAAGTCCGGGCCGGCTTTTCTGTGCCGCTGCAAGCACACCGGCAACGCCCCCTACTGCGACGGATCCCATACCAAGCTCTGAAGTCCTCAACCGTTTCTCCCCGGCTGCGGCCGGGGAGTTTTTTTCCAGTGGCGCGGGGGCGGAGCGTGTGCTATTCTGGAGAAAATTCTTTTGTTTTTTCATCGGCGGGCGAACCGATCCCCCTCACCGTCCGTCTATCCTGTAGAGAAAGCGATGTGCCCGGCGCCGCCGCTTTTGTGAGAGTGCTTTATGACAAAAGATGACTTCGCCGTCCAGATCATGGACATGAAAAAAACACTCTACCACGTCGCCTGCGGCATCCTCCGCAGCGAGGCGGACCGGGAAGACGCGGTGCAGGAGTGCATACTGAAAGCGTGGGAAAAACGGGAGTCCCTGAAAAGCGACGCCGCTTTCCGCTCCTGGGTCACCCGGATCCTGATCAACGAGTGCTATGACATCTGTCGGCGGAGCAGCAAGATCATCGTCCTGGACGAGCTGCCCGACGCGGTGGCCCCGGACGAGATCGGGAATCGGGATCTCCGGGACGCCATCGCCAGGCTGGAAGACATTTACCGCCTTCCCATCATACTCTTTTATGTGGAAGGCTTCAGCATCCGGGAGATCTCCCAGATGCTTCTGATCCCCGAGGGGACCGTCAAGTCCCGGCTGCACGCCGGGCGAGGAAAGCTGCGGATGCTGCTGGGTGAGGAGGTGCCGGTATGAACGATCTTTGGAAGGACGCGTTTGGGGAAGAAGTCCCCGCGTCTTTTGAGGCGCGTATGCGTCAGATCCTCGCCTCCCTGGAGGAGGAACCGAAAATCCGCCGTTTCCGCTTCCGCCCCGCCACCCTCATCGCCGCGGTGCTGGTGGTGGCTCTTCTGGCCGGTACCGCCCTGGCGACGGACTTCTTCGGGCTCAAGAGCCTGATCGTCACCGATCCCTACGCCGTAGCGGAGGCCACCGCCGCCCCGCCGCCCAGCGACCTGATCGCCCTCCAGGGCTTCCCCCAGAGCGCCGAGTTCCGGGCCAACGCGGAGTGGATGGACTATCTGGCCGCCTACGGCGCCGCCGTGGACACCGAGGCCCGGGTGGAACCCCGGTACGCCTTTTACAGCGTGTCTTCCGACGATGCGGGCCAGGCGCTGGACGAGATCACCGCCCGGTACGGTCTGAAGCTCCATACCTCCCTCGCCGACTTTGACAGCGAGGACGACCTCTACTCCCTGCTGGGGACCCGCCCCTTCATCTCCAACTGCGCCGCCATCAGCGGCTACGTGTACGAGGACGGCTCCTTCCAGGGCGACGGCACCAGCGTGGCCGGCCGGTGCTACGAATATCAGTTTGGCCGGTACGTAAAGGGCTCCTTCTCCGAGGTCACCCTCCACGTGGGCAACCCGAACGACTATGAGGAGTGGATGTACACCACCTCCGGCGGGGTGGCGGTACAGCTCTCCCTGGGTCCCTCCCGCTGCGTGCTCATGGCGGACCTGCCCGAGTCCTTCGTGGCGGTGAACCTGCTGGGCGGCACGCTGGGCGACTCCCTCTTCATGCCCGACCCGGTGACCCGCTCCGATCTGGAGACCTTTGCCGAACTCTTTGATTTTTCCGCCATCGGATGACCCTCTTTTCCCTCCCTCTCCGTTTTGAACGGGAACCGCCCCTGTGCTCTCGGCACAGGGGCGGTTTTTCTTATTCGTACAGGAGCTTTCGCCGGTCGTAGGGCTGCGGCTCGTACCGGACGGAGGCGATAGACGGCCGGGGCGGACCGTATTTGGGATTGTAGCCGAAAAGGTTTATGTACCGGGCAAGATCGTCCCGCTCGGCCTCCATGGCCCGGAGGACCTCCAGCGCCGCCGCCGCGTCGTCCGAGGCCCGGTGGGAATTGACGCCTCCCACGGCGTATTCCTCCACCGCGTTCTCCAGCCGGTGAGGGTAGTCCCGCCGATCCTTGTACACGGACATCACGTCCAGAAAACGGCAGCGCTTCAGCACGTCTGCCAGCCCCAGCCGGCGGAGGAACCAGTAGAGGAAGCACAGGTCGAACTGGGCGTTGTAGGCCGCGATCAGCGGCGCCCCCCCCTCCAGGGCAGCGCACAGGGCCGACCCGGCGGCTTCTTTTTCCACGCCCTCTGCCCGGAGCATATCCTCCGAGATCCCCGTGAGGCGCTGGATCTCCGGCGGGAGCCGCCGATCCGGGCTCAGGCGCAGGAGACAGTCCTCCTCCCGGCGGTCCCCGTCCCGGCCCAGGCGGACAAAGCCCAGCTCGATGATCTCGTCCCGCCGACAGGAGATGCCGGTGGTTTCCGTGTCCAGCACCAGGATGGGATCGAAGCGCCCGAAAAGGCTCTCAAGCATCCTCTCGCTCCCGGAGCAGGGCCCCCACCAGTACGAAATACTCCGGCGGCTGCCCCTCCTTCCCCCAGCGCAGGGGCGTGTGCAGAATCTCCTCCGTCAGGGCGCCCACGGCGGCGCCCAGGGATTCCAGGGAGTAGCGCGTCTCCCGGGGGAAACGGCAGGGCTTGCCCTCCGCCCGGGTGCAGTCCCGGCACAGGCAGCATTTTCCCGCGTTCAGCCGACGGCTGTGGGGGGTGTTCTCCTCCATCCGGGCGATCTCCTCGTCCACGGCCGTGCGATAGGGTGCCAGACAGCTCCGCACGTCCCGGGCCGCCCACTCCCGGTCCTCCGGCGTCTCCGGGAAGATCTGCAGGGCCAGGAGCTCCGCCTCCTCGCACCGGTCCCAGATCTCCATGGGATCGAAGTCGTAGGGCGGGCAGGTCCAGCATTTGCCGTAGTTGGGACAGTGGGTGCACATGGCGCCGTATCGGGGGATGTCTATGTACTTTTTCCGCAGCTCCTCCCCGGAGACGGTCCCCCGGAGGACGACGGTGCGGCAGGTGTCCGGTTTCTTATTCATGGCGATCCTCCCTCTCCCGGCGGCGGAGCCGCCCGGCGATATACAGAAAACTCAACAGAAAATACGCTCCGTAGCCCGTGGCCACGGCCCAGCTCGCCCCGTTGCTCCCCGCCGTGGCGATCCACGGTCGGGCGGTGACGGCGGCGGCGGCAAAGCAGATCGCCGTGATGAGGAGCTGGAACCGCATCCCCCTCAGGATGATCAGCATCCGGCTCAGCAGCCAGCAGGCGGAATACAGCGCCGCGCACACCACCACCGGGCCCAGCAGGCCGCTGTGAGGGCCGATGCTCTCCCCGTAGAGCAGCACCAGCGCCCACCGGCCCAGAAGCCGGGCCGCCAGCAGAGCGGCCAGGGCGATCCCCGCCAGCAGCGAAAGCAGCTGCCCGCCCAGGCGGGCCAGCGCCCCTGTCTCCCCCCGGTCCCATCGCTCCGCCGCGGTGCGCACCGCCGGGTCGAAGATCCCCACCGCCAGCACCTGCAGCACCACCACCGGCGCGGCCACCGTGGCGTAGATCCCCAGGGCCTCCGTGCCCAGCATGGTTTCCAGGGTCTGCCGGGGCACCGTCACCGCCGCGGTGAACAGCGCCAGGGCCAGCACGGCGGGAAACAGCTCCCGCAGGAGCGTCCAGGCCCCGGCCCGGGAGAACGTCCCTCCCTCCGGCTCCAGCGCCGCCGCCGACCGCCGGTCAAAGAAAACAAGGACCGCCGCCGTGACAGCGGCCATAGCGGCGGCCGCCGCCGTCAGCGAGCCCATGAACCGAAGCGTCAGGGCAAAGGCAAGGAGCATCCCCGCGCCCCGAAGGACGTAGGAGATCCCCACCCGGTCCATGCGGAAATGCCGCTGCTCCACGCCGTAATAGACCTCCGCCCGGCTCCCCAGGACCCGGAACAGCATGTAGATCCCGATCACGGAGAGGACAGCGCCGTCGTAGCCGCACAGCGCCCCGTATCCAAGGCAGAGGGCCAGGGCCAGGCCTCCGGCGATCCACTGGAGCCCCAGATAGCTCCGGAGGGAAATGCGCTCCCGGACGTCGGATACCAGACAGGTTTTCAGTTCCCAGGAGGAGACCACCGCGAAGACGTTGGTCACCGCCATGGCCAGCTGCAGCCGCCCGGGAGCGACGTAGTCCGCCGTCAGGCGCACCACGGCCATGGTGGTGGCCCACAGACAGAGATTGTAAAAGAGGGACCCCGCCGTGTTCCAGGCGGCGTTTTGGGAAAAGGAAAGCGGTTTCTTCTCCATAGGCGTTCCTCAGAGCCGGTTGCTCTTCTCGCTGGCGGCGTAAAGATCCGCCAGCCGCCGGGCGGCACCCTCCGGCCAGAAGCGCCGGAACATTTGATAATCCTCCGCCCTCCGGGCGTTCTCTCCCAGAATGCGGGAGGTCTCCGAGTCGTCGTGGATCCGGTGGAGCATCAACACCTCCGGAGAGAAGACGAAGCTCCCTTTCTCCCGGCTCAGCCGCTCCCAGGCGTCCCAGTCCAGATCGCAGCGCAGCTCCCGGGAAAACCGGAAGTCCGCCATCCGCTCCCGCACATAGGTCACCGAGGGACAACAGATGGGGTCGCCGAAGGCCAGGGACAGCCGCCGCGCCGCCCGGACGCCGGGCATAAGGCGCATGGGGATCCGAAGGATCTTTTTGATGTTCAGCAGCCGGTTGGCAACCACCGTCTCCCCCCGGCGCAGTTCGCCGTAGCCGCAGGAAAACAGGATCGGGGAAGCCGCGGCGTTCACCGCGGCCAGCATCCGCTCCGTGTACAGCGGCAGGTAAACGTCGTCCTGGTGGGCCAGGGTCACCAGAGACGTATCGGCGCAGCGGAGGGCATAATCCCAGTCTGCGGCGATGCCGTTTTCCGGATATTGGTTTACATAAAGTTTAATATCGTAATCCTTTGCCGTCCTCCGGAGCGTCTCATTCGGGGTGGATGTGGCCATGACGATCCGGCTCCGGACCGTCTGGGTGCGGAGAGAGCGGATGCACGCCTCCAGATAGGGGCTCTCCCCGTAGGCGCAGATCACGAACGTGTGGTCCCGGGCGGAAAAGGTCATGGCTTGCTCTCCCTCTCCTCCAGCTCCCGCAGGCGCTTTTCCAGCAGGGCGTTGGTCTGGGCCATCGTCTTGACCTTCTCGCTCAGGCCGGAGATCGCGGAGGTCAGAGCCATCTGGATCAGGATCAGGCAGAAGATCACCGTGGCGAACAGGGCGTTGGTGTGGTCGTAGATTCCCACCAGCCCGGCAAACCAGGGAAGGATCCGGGGAAAGACCGCCAGGACCAGCATCAGGATGTCCGAGAAGATCCACAGCAGGGCGTACCGAAGGGTCAGCCGCTTCTGCCGCAGCAGCAAAAACAGCACCGCCGTATAGACGGCCAGGGCGATGAGCATCACAATCTGGGCGTTTTTACTCAGCATGTCCTATCCTCCTTCGGAAGAGCCGCCCCAGCACCAGGGCCAGGGAGACTTTGATCATATAGTATACGCCCCGCAGCGGGGTGATGGAGCTCTCGCCCCCCTGTCTCGGCCGCATCTCCACGGCGATCTCCCGGATGCGCAGACCGCTCAGCCCGGCAGCGAGGACCGATTCCGGCTCCGGGTAATCCTGGGCATATTCCCGGGCGAAAAAGTCGATGGCCGCCCGGTCGGCGGCCCGCATGCCGCTGGTGATGTCCCGGACCTCCACGCCGCACAGCGCCCGGGCCAGCGCGCTGAGAAAGCCGATCCCCAGCCGCCGGACGGCGCCGGAGCGAAAGCCCTCCTTGTCCAGGAACCGGGAGCCGATCACCAGATCCGCCTCGCCCCGCTCCAGCGGCGCCAGCAGCGCCGGGATATAACCGGCCATGTGCTGCCCGTCGGCGTCGAACTGTACCGCGGCGTCGTACCCCCGGTCCCGGGCATACCGGTACCCGGTCTGCACGCAGCCGCCGATGCCCAGATTCACCGGAAGATCCAGCACGGGGTAGCCCCGGCGGCGGCACAGGGCCGCCGTACCGTCGGCCGACCCGTCGTTCACCACCACCAGATCCAGCCCCGGGCAGTGGGCGCGCAGGTCCTCCACCGTGGCGACGATATTCTCCTCCTCGTTATAGGCGGGAATGATCACAAGGGTCTTCATCCAGGTTTCCTTTCTTCCCGGGGCGGCACGAAATACGTCAGCAGCAGGAACGCCCCGCAGACGAAGACGAAATACACATACCGGAAGTCCTGCCAGGCCATGGCCGCCGCCAGAGAGAGGGCGTTGGCGCCCATGGGCAGGGCACCCGACCGCAGCCCCCGCTTTTTCTCAATCACGGCCATCCAGAACAGCAGCAGCGTCAGCCCCAGGCACCAGGCGGGACGCCACACCAGGACATCCAGCAGGAGACGGTGGGCCGTAAGGGCGTACAGGGCGTATACCGCCTCCGTGAGAGCGTTCTCCCGGCAGAAGTATCCCAGCGCATTGGGTTTGACCACGTGGTCATAGGCGTCGCCGCAGACCCGGTAGTTATAGCCCGTGGGCACCGGGTCCCACAGCAGGTTGCACCCGTAAAGCCGGTCCCGGAGCACCAGGAACGGGTGACGGAGGAAGGCCTGTCCGTAGGCGCGGAGCACCCCGGCGGCCCCCAGCTCCCCGGCCTGGCCGGGGATATCGTACGCCAGCGCCAGCGGGGACATGGTGATGTCGTTGGCGATATAGGGGGAGTACAGCTTCTCCCATACCTCCGGCGGCGCCATGGCCGTCAGAACGGGGTCCTCCTCCCCGGTGACGATCTGAACGTGGGCCATGCCGTGGAGGAATTCCGCCGGGTCGTAGATGGCCCGCGCCTCCACGCCCAGCGCCCGGAAGCCGGGACCGCGGATCCCCAGGATCAGCCCCACCCCCAGGGCCAGGGCCAGCAGGGGCCGCAGCGTCCGGCCGCGGAGACTCAGGATCCCCAGGGCCAGCCCCGCGAACAGAAGCACCACCAGCCCATTGTGCCGCAGCAGCAGCGTCAGCGCCAGGCACAGGCCGGTCTCTCCGATCCGCAGCGGGGTGAAAAAGGCTCTTCCCTCCTCCCCCATCCGTACCAGCAGCAGCGTCAGCCACAGCAGCACGATGGTGTAGGGCACGTCTTTCCACAGCACCGCGGCATAGATCCCGTTCACCACGTGGAAGCCGTAGGCCAGGGCAAAGGCCGTCAGCCAGTTCCGAGACAGGCCCCGCCGGGACAGCCAGCCGAGAAACGCCGAAACGGCGGCGGCATACGCCAGGATCTGACAGACGGAGATCCACGCCGGGCTTCCCGTGAGCCGGAGGATCCCCCGCCATACAAAGGTCAGCAGCGCCGGGTGCGCGTCCGTCACCGGGCTCAGCCCCAGCGCCTGGGAGAGCTGGTCCAGGCTGTCTGCGGACATGGCGCCGGGATTCCCCGCCGCCAGATACAAAAGCCAGATCCCGGCGAGGGCGAAAAACACCCCCCGGCGGTACCGGCCGTGGGACACGCCGCACACGGTGACGGTGTAAAGCTCCCGGGCCGTCAGGGCGTACGCGGCGCCGCAGGCCAGGGAGAGAAGCCACAGCATTCCCGGACTCAGTCCCGGGATCCGGGCGCTTCGGACGTGATAGACCCGGGGCTCTCCCTCCGGATCGGGGGAACGAAGGCCCCGGCGCAGCGGAAGGTCCCCGTCGGCGATCTCCGCGCGTCCCTCGGCGTCAAAGGCCAGAAGGAGGTCTGCGTCCCGGCAGGCGGGAACGTGAACCGTGAGAGCGCTCCCGGTCCGGGACGCCCACCAGTTTCCGTCCTCCCCCACGGCCCAGTCTCCGGCGGCTTCCGTGATCTCCGTGGCCGCCGGGGCGCCGTCCCGGTCATACGAGGCCAGCACGCCCACCCGGCCGGAGACGACCGTGACGGTGACCGACGTCTCCCCGTGGCCCTCCGCCGTCAGCTCCGGCAGGACGCCGCGCGCCAGGGCGGTGACCCCCAGAAAAACCGCCGCGGCGATGATCCATTCCAGGCGCTTTCTCTTTTCTCTCCCGCCGGGGCGGGCGCGGAACACAGCCTTTTCGTCCCACCGGCGGAGCAGCCGGGCGACCCCCCGCAGCGGGAAGACCAGCGCACCGGCGCAGAGAAGAAACACGCCCACCCGCCACAGCGGGACGGCAGACAGCGTCCGGTCCTGGAAAAGAAACGCACCCGTCAGCTGAAAGGTGACGATCAGGTCCACCGCCGCGAACAGCAGACGCTCCCCCCAGGAGGAAGCAGGGCGCCGGGCCGGGGTATTCAGTTGTCTCGGCACTTCGCCCATGGAGGCCTCCTCGGGGCAGTTTTTTCCGTGTCAGGGGACAAATCGGCTCGCGGCCAGGGCCCAGACGGTCCATCCGGCGCCCAGCGCGCCCGCCAGCGTCGCCCCGGCGGTGCAGGCCTTGGGCGGGATACGGACGCCGCCGCCCCGGTGAAGGGCCAGCATACCCACAGGGAACAGCAGCGGCAGAAGATACCGGAACTGGCAGCCCGCCACGCTCTCCGCCCCCACGGGGGTGAATACCAGGTAGAACACCGTGACGACCGCGGCGATCTGCACCGCCGCCGCCGCCAGTCCGGCCAGACGGAGGCCGGGCCGTCCGTCCAGGGCGAAGGGCTCCCTCCCCCGGTCCAGCAGCCCCGCAGCCAGAACGGGCAGCAGCAGCCATCCCGCCGTGTTCACCGGACCCAGGTACGCCATGGAGCTGGTATACTCGAACGCGCTGGCAGGATTCAGGTACCCTTTCAGAAACCGGAGCAGCACCCCCGCGTACCGGAGGGGATGGGCCAGAACGCCCTTCAGCTGGGCCAGCGTGTTCACGCCGCTCCCGCCCCGAACGTCTCCGCCTCCGTTTTTTGTGATTATGTCAACCATCTGCGGAGCGGCGGAGTATACGAGCAGCACCGCGACCGCGGCCAGCACCAGGACGCGGAACCGGCGGCAGGAGCGGCCGTCGGAAAATTTCTTCCGGGGCAACAGCAGCAAAACCAGAAGCAGCAGGCAATAGATCCCTTTGGGAAGGCAGCCCGCGGCGATGCAGCCGACCATCCGGGCGACGTCGGAGCGCGTCACGGTCCGTCCCGGGGTCTGGAGCAGGGAGAAGAACTCGGCGAAGCCCACCGCGAAAAAGGCGAGGACCCAGGGATCGTAGGAATAGGAGGCGGCCAGGAACAGCACCGTGGGAAGCAGGCCAAGCAGGAGAAGCAGAGTCCTCCCGCCCCGGAGGCGCCGGATGGCCAGGCACAGCATCCACACGAAAAAGACCACGTTCCCCATCCGTCCCAGGACGAACACACCGGCATACGGCAGGCCCAGGAGCTCCCCCAGCCACTGGCCGGCCGCCAGCGGGAGGTAGCCAGCCCGGTCCGGAAAGAGGGATCGCCGGCTGAAGGTGATGATCCCGTTTCCGTTTTCATGGAGAGCGTTCTGTTCCCCCCGGATCTGTCGAAGTCCGGCTTGGGAAAAGGTAAGGGGGAAGGCGATCTCCGAGAGGTCCCGCTCCGCGTCGGAGGTGAGGACGTACGCTCCCTGGGAGAGGCGGACGGTCCTTTCGTAATGGATCTGATCGTCCCAGGACACCCTGGTCACCGGCGGCAGAGCCGCCGCCAGGTACAGCCCCAGGACCAGGGCCACCGCGGCGAAGCACCGCTCCGGGGAACGGAGCATCTCCCGGCCGCAGAGGACAAACAGCAGGATCAGAAAGATCCCGGCGGAAAAGGCGGCGCCGCGCCCCCACAAAAAGGGCTGGTTCAGGCACCGGGAGACCGCGGCCTCCGTCAATGCGCCGATCCCGGCGCCCAGAACGAGGGCCAGGAACGTCTTTCCGGTCTTCCCGGCCAGAGCCAGCGCTCCTCTCAAAAACGCCCGGAACTGTCTCCGGGCCAGCAGCCAGGGCCCCAGGATCCAGTTCCCCGCCAGGAGGAGGAAAAAAACGGCCTGTCTCCCTCCCCGGGAGAGGCCCAGGATATGGACAAGACCCATCGCCGTCCCGGAAAGGAGCAGGGCAAACAGGCTCACACGCAGACTGGTCCGCCGCCGGGCGGCCAGGAAAAAGAGCAGCAGCAGCGCGGCTCCCGCCGCCGCGGTCTGGGAAACGGGATAGCGCAGCGCCGGATACTCCCCGGTGAAGGCCGTCTGCAGGGGCAGCGGTTCGCCGTTTCGGACGGCCTGTCTCTCCGGATCGGAGGCCGTCCGGCTGAGGATGTGCACAGGGGTCTCCAGCCCCTCTCCCTTCAGCTCCAGCCGATACTCCCCCGCCGGAAGCTCCACCGGGACGGGCAGATCGGGCGATCCGGCCAGCGCCGCCGCCGGCCAGCGCTTCTCCGCCCGAAGAGTCGCTCCCGTCCGATCCAGGATCCGGACCCGAAGCGCCCCCGGACCGTCCGGGGAGTACTCGGCGATGTGCAGCGTCATACGCTCCACGCTCCGGGACAGGCAAAAAGACTGGAGGATCGTATCATCGCCCGTCAGAGAGAGGGAATAATCCTCCGGCAGCCGGGACACCGTGGCGATGTCCATGCGGTCCACCCGAAAGGGCCGGCAGAAGGCGTGGGCGGATACGCACAGGAGGAACAGCGCCAGCGCCAGGAGCGCCGTGCGCGCTCTCCGGCTCCGGAACAAGCCGCCCTTCCGGCCGTCTCCCCCGCCATTGGTCATTGCGCTTCGTCCCCCGTTCCCGTGTTTTTTCGATTCGATCCCCGGCCGGTCAGAGGGTCTCCTTCCCCGCCAGAAAACGCTCATATCGGCTGCAGATGGCGTCCACGTCCGTGCCGCAGGCGATCTGCTCTCCCCGGTGGAGCCACAGCGCCTTGCTGCACAGGTCCCGCACCTGCTCCATGCTGTGGGTCACCAGGATGGTGGTGGCGCCGCCCCGGATGATCTCCCGCATCTTCGCCTCGCTCTTGGCGCGAAAGGCCCCGTCCCCTACGGACAGCACCTCGTCCAGGATCAGGATGTCCGGCCGGACCAGAGAGGCGATGGAGAAGGCCAGCCGGGATTTCATGCCCGAGGAGAGCTGCTTGAAGGGTCGGTCCTCAAATTCCCGGAGCTCCGCGAAATCGATGATGCTGTCGTAGGTCTCGTCCATGAACCTCCGGGTGTAGCCCAGCATGGCGCCCCGGAGATAGGTGTTCTCCCGGACGGTAAGCTCCCCGTCAAAGCCGCTGCCCAGCTCCAGCAGGGCGGCGATGCTCCCCTCCCGGTGCACCACGCCCTCTGTGGGCTCCATGATCCCGGAGATCACCTTCAGCAAGGTGGACTTCCCCGCTCCGTTGGCGCCGATGATGCCCAGCATCTCCCCCCGCTCCAGGGTGAAGGTGATGTGCCGGTCCGCCCAGAACTGGTTGACGTGATAGTCGTGTCTCAGCTTTCGCAGGATGTATTCCTTCAGGCCGATCTCCTTGAAATCGCCGGTGAGATAGACGATGGAGACGTCCTGCACTTCCAAAATGCTCATGGCGTTTCCCTCACAGATAATAGAGGAATCGTGTGTTGTACTTCTTGTAGATCCAGGCGCCCACGGCGAAAGCCAGCGCCGCGTCCGCCAGCAGCAGCAGATGGAACCAGACGCTGGGGATGGTAGCCTCGATGACGATCTTTCGGAAGTACCGGATGAAAAGATACAGCGGGTTGAGCAGGAAGAGCTTGCGCACCGTCTCGCTGTAGCCGTCGATGGTGTAAAAGATGGCGGACAGATACATGAGGAGCTGGGTGAACACGGTCCACAGGTACTGGATGTCCCGGAAGAACACGAACAGCGCCGACAGGATCAGCCCCATCCCGATGTTGAATACCATCAGCAGCACGATGGGATAGAGCAGCAGCACGAATTTCCAGGTGAAGGTGATGCCGTCCAGCGCACAGAAGAGGAAGAACACGCACAGCGTCAGGCCGAAGTTGATCAGCGTCTGTACGTTTTTGGAAAAGAGGAACAGGTACTTCGGCACGTTCACCTTGGTAAAGATCCCCGCGTTGCCCATCAGGGAGGTCATGCCCTGTCCCGTAGACTCGCTGAAATAGGAGAACATCAGGTTGCCGCAGAACAGGTACGTGGTATAGTGCTCCATGCCCCGGCCGAAAAACCGGGTGAACACCAGCCGCATCACCAGCAGCATCAGCAGCGGGGAGAGCACGCTCCAGGCCATGCCCAGCACCGTGCGCTTGTATTTGGCTTTGAAATCCCGCTTCACCAGCTCCTCAAAGAGGAACCGGTGCTTTCTCCATTTCTCCAGCATACGCTCTCCTTCTCCCGCCCGGGGCGGGGCGGATCATTTTCCCTTTGCCAGCTTCCACTTGCCCCGGAACACCAGGACGTTCCGGGCACGCTCCGCCCGGGCAGCCGGCGTGTCCCGCTGCGCGGCCAGGGCGAACAGCTTCTTCATGTCCTCGGTATATTTTTCCATGCTGGCCATGCTTTCATACCGCCGCCGGGACTCGAACCCCATGGGGGCCAGGTTTTCCCGCCGCTCGATGCAGTCTGCCATGGCCCGGGAAAGACTTGCCGGGTCGCCGCTCTCCGTGATATAGCCGTTCCGCTTTCCCACGATATACCGGGCGCCCACGTTTTTCGTCACGATGAGGGGCTTGCCCAGCATGGCCCCCTCCAGGGCCACCAGGGAGCCTGCCTCGTCCCGGGAGGCGACCACCACAACGTCCATCCGGGATATGGCGCGGGTCCTCTCCGTATCGCCGGTGATGACCCCCAGGTACCGCACCCCGGGGATGGCGGCGGCGCGGCGCAGCACCTCCCGGCCGTAGACGCTGTCGTTCCCCGGCCCGGCCAGGTACAGCTCCGCCTCCCGGCGCAGCTCCGGCCGGAGGGACTCGAAGGCGGAGAGCAGCACGTCGTACCCCTTCCGGTACTCCAGCGTGCCCATCTGCAGAAAGCGCACCTTGCTCCCGGCGCCGGGGGTGTGGGGTTCGGCCAGCAGGGCCTCGTCCTCCACGCAGTTGGGGATCACCCGGACGGGGTGATCGGTATAGGGCCGGAGGGCCTCCGCCGCATAGTCGCTGATGCAGCAGATGTCCCGGCTGTTCCGGAGGATGAAGGCCGTCTCCGGCGGCGAGTTCTCCAGCACGTCCGCGATGTTGGCCGCCTCCCGGATATACCACACCGTGGGGATCCTCTGGCAGCAGGCCCTGGCGAACCGGGCGGTGATGCTGGTGTTGCACACGGCCAGATCAAAGTCCCCGATGCGCCGGAGAAGCCGGGGGTCGTCCGTTGCCTCCGCCGGGACGGTCTCCACCTCAAAGCCAGAGGCTTCGTACTCCGCCTCGAAGGGGCCGGGGCGCATGGTCCACACCGTGGGGACATACCCCAGCTCCCGGGCCACCCGGCACATCCGCAGAAGGCTCCGGGGGGCGCCGGTGTAGTTCATCTCATGGGAGATGAAGAGGATTCGGTTGTGTTCTCTCTGTTGCTTCATGTTTTTCTGTCTCTCTTACGGGGATGGGACGGGGAGCCGGCAGAGGCAGCCAGTCCCCCATGGTCTTTTCAAAGCGCCGGGGATACGCCCGGTCCAGGCCCGAGGTGGAGGTGAAGGTCATCTCCCCGAAATACACCCGGCCGTCCACCTCGTAAAGGTCCACCCGCACATGGGCAAACCCACGGCAGAGCTTCTCCGCCAGAGCCAGCATCTCCGCCAGCCGCTCCGGCCGGGGGATCTCCCCGGGGGCGGGGGCGTACTCCCCGATGGTCACGTCCATCCGTTCCCAGTCTGTGGTGAACAGTGTCCGGTGGTGCCGGGTATACCGGTCCGTGTCCACCCAGATGAACTTCACCTCGTCGCCGAAGCACATGAACTTGTAGTCCACCAGCTGGTCCATGTTCTCCATGTACTTCTCGGCAATGATCCGGGGCGGGATGTTCAGGTAGTGCATCTCGAAGCCGGTGTCGAACGCAAAGGGCTCCGTTTTCCATTTCCGGAATTTCGCCCTTGCCGCGTCGGCGTCGAAGTCCGCCTTGTCCGGCACGATGATATTGCGTCCGCTGCCGTCGTTGGCCTTCAGGACGAACTGCTCCGGGAGGGCGTCCAGATCGATATTCTCAAAGCGTTCCCATACCCCCAGCAGAGGGATGAGATATTCCTCCCCGACGGTCTCCTTCACCCATTCCCGCACCAGGTATTTGTCCGCCAGGCGGGTCTTTTCCGGCGTGGCGTCCCAGAGCTTCATCCACTGGAGCTTCTCGTTGAAGGTGGCCGGGGCGTCCAGCGGCAGCTCGTCCCCGGTCCGGGACTCGTACCACAAAATCAGTTCCTCCGGGTACTTCTCCGGCGGCAGGGACGCGTAGTACGCCGGCCCCCGGTCCGGGGCTTCCGGCTCCAGGATCTCCCGGTATCGCCCGTACTTCTCCCGGTCAAAGAAATACGCCCGGGAGTGCGGCCGGATGTTCAGCCGCTCAAATCCCCCGTTCCGCAGAAACGCTTCCGCCCGCTCCCGATCCTCCCCGGTCAGCTTGTCCAGCCCATAGAGGACGTTGTCCAGGCACAGATTGCCATAGCTCCGCGCCAGAGGCTCATAGAAGCCCCGCTCCTCCAGGAACCGGCGCAGCGCAGTGAACGCCTCGAAGAACGCCAGGGGCGTGTCCTGGTTCCGGGACTGCAGATTGGTCCGGGTGCCGCGGCGGTAATTCACCAGCCTTTGGTTTACATAACTTATCATGTCCGCCGCGGACAGGGCGGAGTAGGTAAAGAGCACGTCGTTGCTCCTGGGCAGATCCTGGAAGCGCAGGCCGTTTTTCTCCACAAACGACCGGCGGAACAGCTTGTTCCACGGCTCCGGCGTCGTGAACACCAGCAGCTCCTCCGGCAGCTCCCGCCGGGAGAAAACCTCATACCCCCGGAGCAGGGAGGTGCGGAGTTTTCCCGTGGGAAGAAGGTCTTCCCCGGTGTTCTGCCGGTGCTCGTACTCGTCGCAGACCACCACGTCCGCGGAAAGCGCCTCCGCCCGGGCCGTCATTTCCTCCACGAAGCGAGGGGCGTAATAGTCGTCCGCGTCCAAGAAACAGAGGTACTGGCCCGTCGCCTCGGCCAGCGCCGCGTTCCGGGCGGCCCCGGCGGAGCGGTGGTCCAGCCGGAGGTACCGGATCCGGTCGTCCTTGTCCATGAACCGTGCGATCACGGCGGCGCTGTCGTCTGTGGAGCCGTCGTCCGCGCAGAGGATCTCCAGGTCCGGATACGTCTGCCGCTGGAGACTGGCCAGGCACTCGGGCAGGTAGAGCTCCGCGTTGTACACCGGGACGATGACGCTGACCAGGGGCCGTCCCTCCCGGGACGGGGCCGTCACCGGCTCCGGGCGTGTCGGGAGCATGGGGGGCGGGGGCAGCGGGGTCTTTTTGTCTGTTTCCCGGGGCAGCAGCGCCCCCATGGGGATCCCGAAATGCTCGATGGCCCGGCGCCAGGTGAAATCCCAGCCGTGCTCCCGGACGCACAGGATCACCCCCCGGATCTTCCGGGGGATCCAGGTGAGCAGGCGGCTCAGGCGATAGGAGGCGGAGCGCCGGATCGTCTCCAGTTCCAAGGCGTCGTTCTCCCTCGGCCGGTCCTCCGGCAGACGGGCCTTCCGCACAGCGGCGTGCAGCTCTTCGGGGAAGAAGGGCGTGAGGGCGGCGTACTTCCAGTATCGGTCGGCCAGCTCCAGATCCGGGTCCGTCCAGGGCTTCAGCGGCCCGGCGAAATGGCAGATCCGGATCCGGGGCAGGACCCGCTCCACCTCGCCCTTCGCCCGTTCCGCCAGCTCCGGATCCCCGTGGATGTGGTTCCAGCAGAAGTTCCAGGCCGAATCGAAGTATACGATCCGGTCCTTGCACACGGCATTGAGCACGTCCTGGTCGGAGTAGAACAGCAGCTCCGGCGGGACCGTCTCCAAAAACCGGAAAAACCGCTTGTCCGCGCCCTCTTCCCGGAGGAGCCGGTTGTGGAACAGCAGCACCCCGGCGTTCACATAGCGCTCGTTGGAGATGCCGAAGTCCCGGGCCACCCGGTCCGCGGTGGCGGTCTTGCACACGTTCACCGCGCCGCCCAGCAGGGCGTCGCCCATGGGAGTGTCGAACAGTTCCCCCACGTCCGCCTCCGCCGCCACGTCGGCGTCCAGATACAGCACCTTATCGTAGTTTGCGAAGATCTCCGGGATATAAAAGCGGAAGTAGGTCTCCGACGTGATGTGCCTCAGCGTGGGAAGCGCGCGGATGCTCTCCTGGATCCGGGGCGCGATATTCAGACACCGGACGCGGACCCGGTCCCGGGACATGCCCTCCAGCCGGAGAGTGTCCTCCGCCGGAACGGACTCATGGAGCACATAGATACGGTAATCCCGGTCCGCCGCGGCATGAACAATCACCGACTGGATGGCCGCCGCGGTGTGGGCCGTATAGTCGGCATTGGCGGCGAACACCACCGCCGCCGGGGCCTTTTCCCCGGGAGCGGGGGCGCCGGAGTCCAGACACAGGGCAAAGGCGTCCTCCACCCGGCGGACCAGTGTGTCCCGGCTGGGGGAGTCCTTCCACCAGTCCAGCAGGCGGGCCATGCCCTCGGCCCGGTCCGCCTCCGGCAGCCGGGAGAGCTTGCCCACGCTGTCGTCGATCAGCGCCCGGGCGGCGGCGAAATACGCCTCCCGCCGTTTCCGGGGGCCGCCCAGCTCCCCGGTGAGCCGATCGAGCCGCGCGTCCACCAGCGCCTCGCCCCGGAGCTTTTCAAAGGCCTCCGGCGTGACCGCGCTGCCGGTCACGCCATAGCCGTATCGGTAATGGTACAGCTCGGCGGGAAAGCCCGCAAAGGATCCCGCCAGGCATAGCGCGGCAAAGGTGATATACAGGTCCTCCCCGTGGATGATCTTCCCGGAAAAGTCTACATAGTCCATGGCCCGCTTCAGCAGCGGCGCGGCGTAGATCTTGTTTACCAGATTCCAGCTCATCTCCCGGTCCAGGAAGCAGGCGGAGAGGATCTCCGTGCCGTGGAGGCGACGGCAGCAGGGAGCGGAAAAGCGCCGGAACCAGTCCGCCGCCTCGGGGGAGATCCCGGGTGCCGGGTCCACCGTCAGGCCGAACTGGACCAGGTCCGTCTTCTCCCGGCGGATGCGCTCGTACGCCCGGGCGCAGGCGTCCTTTTCCAGCCAGTCGTCCGCGTCCAGGAACATGATATAGGCTCCCCGGGCCTCCTCCACCAGGGTCTTTCGGGCCGCCATGGAGCCCCGGTTTTCCCCGTGCCGAAGCAGCCGGAAACGTCCGTCCCTCTCCGCGTATTCCCGGCACAGGGCGGCGCTGCCGTCGGAGGAGCCGTCGTCCAGGCAGAGGATCTCCAGCTCCGGCAGCGTCTGCGCCGCGGCGGAGTCTAGGCTCAGGCGCAGGGACTCCTCCGCGTTGTATATGGGTATCAGCAGGGATACGTTGGGTCGAGTGTTCATGGAAGCCTCCGTTTAGATGCAGCCCTTGCTGCGCGGGCGCGGCGCCCGTTACGTTTTCTTTCTCTCCAGGAAATATACCCGCATGGTGTACCGGAATCCGTTTTCCTTCCAGCATCGGATGAAGGTCCGGGCCTTCCGGGCGGGCCAGGTGAGGAACTGTCCCAGGCGGAAGGAGAAGGACTTCTTCACCAGGGTGAGCTCCCGCCTGTAATAGTCGTTTTCCCGCTCCAGACGCTGACGCGCTCGCCGGAATTCGCTGTTTTTCCGGTCCACCCCGTCCCGGTAGTGCTCCAGCAAGGTGTTCCACATGAGCCGGGCGTCATCCGGGACCGGCGGATCGGGCCGCTCCGTTTCCAGCGACCCGAAGATCTCCCGCCAGGCGCCGGCGTAGTCGAAATCCGTGATCCGCAGCGTGTGCTCCCGGGCGGCGGCTCCTGCCGAACGCCGTTTTTGCGGATCCTGCAGCAGTTCCGCGATCTTTCTCGCCGCGCCGTCCATGTCGCCGTGTTCCACGGAAAAAACGCCCCGGTTGCCCCGAACCAGCGTAAGATAATCCAGACGATACATCACGCAGGGCAACCCCGCCGCCCCAGCCTCCAGCAGCGAGAGAGGGAAGCCCTCGAATTCGGAGGTCATCAGATATACCGAGCTCTTTCCGTACCAGGGCATCACCTCGGTCTGGAAGCCGGTAAAGGTCACCGCCTCGCCCACGCCCAGTTCCCGGGCCAGGGCAGACATCCGTCCCAGATAGTCGGCGTCCTCGGCGTTGTCCCCCACCATGATCAGCTTCGCTTCCGGCACCGTTCGACGGACTTTCTGGAAGATGCGGATGGCGTCGAACGGTCTTTTTTCATCGGATAGCCTTCCCACCCAGATCACCGCTGGATCCTTCAGCAGCGACGGGGAGACGGTGCGGAGCGCCGGGGGCAGGGGGTTCACCACAGCGAAGACCCGGCTGTTGAACGGCTCCCAGAAACAGCGCTCCGACTCGCTCAGGGCGACCACGCCGTCCAGCAGCCGATAGGTCTGGGGCAGATCCCCCCATTGGGGGCTGCCCAGCCGGAGCAGGAACGACGCCGCGCTGTGACAATGGCCGATCACCGCCACGCCCCGGGCCTTGAACACCAGCATGTCCCAGAGCAGACAGGTCGCCACCCAGGCGTGGTAAACCACCGCGTCCAGGCGGTACCGGTCCACGATCGCCTCCAGTGCACGGCCCCGCTCCAGATAGTTGGTCGGCGTCAGGGAAAAATAGGACGGGATCACCACCCGGTCCACGCCCTCCGGCAGGGGATAGTCGTTCTCCCCCGGGGGCAGGTCCGTGATCAAAACGCATTCGTATCCCAGAGAGGTCCACAGCCGCAGAAGCTGAGCCACCACGTTCTCCGCCCCGCCGATGGACATCCGGTGGTAGTATACCCCCAGACGCCGCACTTTCCGGGGTTCGACGCGCACCGCGGCCGCCGTCTCCAGCGTCCGCACCGCCCGGCCCTTGTCATTCCAGAAGATCCGCGCCATCTCCGCGGCGATATCCGCCGCAGGCCAGTGCCGCAGCATCTCGTCGTATTCCCGTGCCTTGTCCTCCTCCCGGGCGTACAGATTCCATTCCCCCGCGCAGAAGGAACGGAGCTGGGCCCGGATCTTCTCGGAAATACGGCGGTTTTCCTCCGAATCCTCCCGGGAGAGCAGAAAGTCCCGGATCTCGTCCGCCACCACGGCGGTGGTGCAGTATTTTTGGAAGTCGCTCTCCGTCAGGACGTTCTTTCCCGTGACCCCGACCCCAAAATTGTAGTTGTACAGGTATTCGTCCGGAAGGCCCGCGTAGGATCGGGCGTACCAGGCGAGGATCAGGAAGGAATACTCGTCCCCCGCCATGGGCATGGGGACCGTCTTTGTGTGGGCGAAGGCCTCCTTGCAGGGCCCGGCCGCGTAACATTTGTTCCACACCGTGTGGTGATAGACTCCCCGGTCGAAGCAGCCCAGGAGCACGTCCCTTCCCTCCAGCGTTCCGGGATACGGCTCCAGGAACGCCTCCAGGTTTTTGACCCGCTGAGTGTCCTGCTCCCCGGCGCAGACCACGTTGGTGTTGAACTGCAGGATGTCCACGCCCCGCTTCTCCATCTCCCGGGACAGGATCTCACAGGCCCGGGGCTCCAGGCTGTCGTCCGCGTCCACGAAGAGGATATACCGGCCCGCAGCCCGTTCGACGCCGTGCTTTCTGGCGGCGTTCTCCCGCTGGTTCCGGTCGTGTCGGATCAGGGTCACCCGGGGATCCCGCAGCCTGTATTCCTCCAGGATGTCCGGCGAGCCGTCCGTGGAGCAGTCGTCCACGCACAGGATCTCGATCTCCCGCATGGTCTGGGAAACGAGACTGTCCAGGCACGAACGAAGATACGCCTTCGCGTTGTACACGGGGACAACGATGGATACGATCGGTTTTCCTCTCATGGGACCTCCTTCCTCCGGGAATGGATCACCTTCCGACGGAAACTCCTTTTTCCTGACGTTTTGGCCTGATGGCCAGCCGCAAATGCCGCCGGTCGCTCCCGCCGCATGGTCAAGGGGGACCGGCGGGGTCTCCTGCCCATTTTCAGCACAGCGGAAACCTCCGCGGTTTAGTGATGGCAAAACGCCAACTGCGTTCCATGCCTTGGAAAAGGCGAACTCTGTGTCTCGGTCATGGCTGAAAGAACGCGAAGCGCCCTTGCAGCCGAAGCAATGCTTTTTTCCTTGCTTTGATCTCCCTTATGAGCCGGAGTTGTCATGCGAAAGTGAAGCGGAAAGTTCCTTGTTTTCCCATTGAAGGCGGCTAATCTGCCGCTGGCTTCTTTCCGCGCCCGTCCGATAATGCTCGAACAGCGTGTCCCACATCAATTTCCCATTTTCAGTGACACATGCTCCGCTTCCCTGTCGTTCCAGAGAATCAAAGATCTCCTTCCACGCGCTCAAATAGTCGAAGCCGGAAAACGCAAGAATATGTTCTCTGGCGGCTTTTCCCATTTTGACCCGTTTTTCCTTGTCTCTCAGTAAATCTGTTACTTCCCTCGACGCCGCCTTCGTATCTCCCGTCTCAACGGAAACGATTCCCCGATTGCCCTGGACCAGCGGCAGATACGGCAGACGATACATCACTGCCGGAAGGCCGCACGCGCCCGCCTCCAGCAGCGTGAGTGCAAATCCTTCATAATCTGACGTCATCAGAAAAACAGACGCCGACAGGTAAAATGGAAAAACATCGTCTTGAAAACCGGTAAACACAACCGAATCCTTAATGCCGTTTTCCTCTGCAAATATCCGTATTTTTTCCAGGAATCCCGGGTCAGTTTCGCTGTCCCCAACCATTACCAGTTTGGCGTCGGGAAAACGGGATACAACTTCTTTCATGATCCGAATAGCATCATAGGGCCTCTTTTCTTCCGAAAAACGGCCTACCCACAGCACAATATTGTTTTTTAAAGATGCCTGCGGTTGCCGTTGAACATCAAAGAATATCGGATTCACTACGGTAAAAACCCGAGGGTTGAACTGTTCCCAGAAAAACCGATCCATACCGCTTAACGTAATCATTGCATCGGCCATCTGCACAGCGGGCACATTGTTTCCCCAGTCGGGAGAACAGCCGCGAAGCATAAAGGAGAACACGCTATGAGCATGTATCACCACGGATGTACCGCAGCATTTAAACAGCAGTGTATCCCAAAGTAAACAGGTCGCTACCCATGCATGGTATACGATGGCATCCAACTCGTATTGACGGACGATGTCTTCCAGCCTCCGTGCCCGGTAAAGGTAGTTTTCTGGCGTCAGGGAAAAGTACGAAGGGATCACTTCCCGGTGAACTCCCTCCGGTAAAGGGTATTCGTTTTCTTTCGGGGGTTGGTCCGTAAGCAAAACGCACTCATATCCCATGGAAGTCCACATGCGGATCAGCTGGGCGGTTACCTGCTGTGCTCCTCCGATGGAAAGACTATGATAGTAAACGCCAATCCGTTTTACTTTTCTGTTTTTTTGATGGAATATCGCCGCGTCTTTCAAATATGATACTGCTTTCGGTTTATTGGTCCAGAAAATCCGCGCTACCTCAGCAACGACCTCTGCAGCAGGCCAATTCCGAAGCATCTCGTCAAATTCTTTTGCTTTATCCTCATCACGGCAATACAGATTCCAATCTCCAACACAGAATCTGCGAAGCTGGGCTCGTGTCTTCTCCATGATTCGAACACTTTCTTCCGTGTGTTCTCTTGCAAAGAGAAATGCCTGGATCTCTTCCACGACCTTTCCTGCGGTGCAGAATTTATCGAATTCTTTTCCAGTCAACTGTGTCCCGCCCGTGACACCCAAGCCAAAATTATAGTTATAAAGATATTCATCCGGCAGTCCGACATAAGAATCAGCATAATAACTGAGAATGAAAAAAGAGTATTCATCTCCCGCGATAGGCATGGGGCTGGGCTTAATGTGTCGAAAGGCTTTTTTACAGAGTTTTGTGGAATAGCCCTTATTCCAAATGGTAAACCCGAATACTTGTTCGTCGAAACACCCTCGAAATACGTCTCTGCCGGTAAGCTTTCCTTCATATGGCCGCAGAAACTTAGCTAGATTTCGGATACGATTCGTGTCTTGTTCTTTTCCGCAAAAGATGTTCGTATTAAACTGAAGGATTTCGACGCCTCGACTTTCCATCTCCCTGTAAACGGTCTCACAGGCAACGGGCACCAAACTATCATCTGCATCCAGGAAAAGGATGTACTTGCCTCTGGCGTTCTCAACGCCGAGCTTTCTCGCCGCAGTTTCCCGTTGATTGTGATCGTGGCGAAAAAATCTGATCCGGGAGTCTTTTTTCATGTACGTGCGAAGCACATCGGGAGTAGAATCCGTGGAAGCATCGTCAACACAGATGATTTCAATATCCCGCAGCGTTTGCACGATCAAGCTATCAAGGCATTGGGGAAGATATGTCGCTGCGTTGAATGCGGGAATGATCACAGAGACCTTCACGGTTGGTTGCCATTCCAAGGTTTTCGGAGCGCAATTCCGTCTTTTCGCAGCGATTTTCTCATTAATCTGCTCCGCACTCCATCCAAGAAGCAACTCAGCAAATCCCCATTTTTTCTCCTCCTCCGAAAGCTGATCATCCCATACATACACACAATGGGAAAGAAGATCCTCCTGGGCCGACTTCAGCGCGTCTCGGTAAGCGCTTCCGTCTGCCTGGCCCGAGAGGAACCGTTCCATAGCCCGAGAAACATCTCCCATCCGGCAATATCTTCGGAATTGTTCTCTGCTCAAATGCATCTTCCCAGTGATTCCGCTCCCATAGCGATAATGGTAAAAGGCCGGAGACGCCACTCCGCAGTATGAGCGCGCATAATAGCTGATAATGAAAAAAGCATACTTATCCTGGGCAATAGGCAAGGGAATATCCTCGACCATGGCAAAAGATCGTTTCAGTAATTCTGCAGAAAAGAACTTGTTCCAGAGCGTAAATTGGAATAGCTTCTGGGAAAAGCAGGCGTCTACTATTTTTTCCCCATGAATTCTCCCGAAAAAAGGTTTTACGTACTCCTCACATGCCCTTCGTGCCTTGAGGTCAACCCCTTCCGTCGCGACCACATCCGATTGAAAATGAAGGATCTCTGCGCCGCTGTGTTCCATCTCACGAGAGAGCCATTCACAAGCATCCAGTTCAACATAGTCATCTGCATCGATAAACCAGATATTCTTTCCGGCTGCCTGCAGCACGCCCTCCTTTCGGGAAATGGACGCCGTCATGTTTTCTTTGTGAGTAATAACACGAAGCCGGTCGTCCCGGCGGCAATACTCTTGAAGGATACTCGCTGTTCCATCGGTCGATCCGTCGTCAATACAAATGATTTCAATATCCTTCAACGTCTGATTGACGATACTGTCCAGGCATTCACGAAGATACAGCTCTCCATTAAAGACAGGAATGATTACGGATACGATAGGATGGTCACTCATTGTGTTTCCTCCGTAAAAAAGTTGTTTTTACTGAATTACATCGTGGCCAAAAAGATCTTGTCGGACGATATAATCAGCCCTACTTCCTTGTCCCCTGCATACACGCCTCTTCCATAACCTATATCCCTGTCCTTCAACGTTTTTTCTATCTCCCGCACCGTATTTTTCTCTCCCGCGCGGTTGAAATCGTCCACCATGATCACAAAACTCTTTTCCAGACAATCCGGCAGAAGCCCCAGCACGTCGATCCGGGAGTATTCTTTCATATCCCCGCCCAGCGGACCGTCGATGGAAATGAAGTCGAACGTTTGCCCGGCGAACGTTTTTTCGAAGTCCTTATATACCCGCACAGACTCCGCTTCCTTATAGGTCACATAATCCCAGGGCAGCTGAACGATCTTCGTGGCAGCGGGCAGGGCAAAATCGTTGGTGAAGAAATGGATCCACTCCGGATCGTGCTCCACCACATAGTGCTCCACGCCTTCGTGAGCGGCGGCATACTGGGCGATCATCCGGGTGGACTGACCCAGCCCCAGCTCCAGGATCTTCCGGGGCTTTGTCTCATTGAGTACCCGGTACATGACATACAGATACGGGTAGCCAACTGCCCATCGACCTGGAGAGAAGGACTTATCCTTAAGCCACGCACTGTCAGAGATAGTCTGATTAAAGATTTCGGCCCACACGCTCTCGGATGCCGAACGGGCTCCTTCTTCCGCCGCTTTCTGTACCGCTGTTACACCCATCTCCAGTTTTTTCTGTCCGTCGATCACCGCGGATTGATTTTCGGCAAGTATCTTCTCCGTAGCGCTCCGGTTTTCCGCCAGCTGCTGTTCCAGCTCCGCCTGGCGCTCCCGCAGACCGGCCACCTCTTTGGTCAGGGCCTCATACTGCCCTGCCAGCTGGGCATAGCGCTGGTCCATCTCCCGGCGCTCCTCCCGGCCTTCGAAGAACAGCCGGAGGTTTTCCCGGTTGGCGGACTCGAACAGATCCCCCAGCCGCTCCAGGCGTTTGCCCTGCTCCTCTTCCATCCGGCCCAGACGCTCACTCTGGTCGGTTTCCATCCGGTCCAGCCGCTCCGCCTGCTGCTGTCCGATCTGCTTTATGAGAGACTGGGATTCCGCCTTCGCCACGCCCAGCTGGTGGGACAGGTTCGCCTCCCGGGCGGCCATGGCGCCGTGAAGGCCGTTGACCTCCCGCATAAGGATGTGCACGGTGACCGGGAAGAACCGCTTGAGCACCTTCTTGATGAACGTCCATATCTTTCTCATGGTCTGTCTCTCCTTATGTCAATGCCGGTTTTTCCATTTTTCCCACAAATACCGGGGGGTCTGCCAGCCCAGCTCCCGGACCTTGGCCATTCCCCGGCGCAGCCGGTCCCGGAGCCGGAGCAGGTCGTACCAGTCCAGCTCCCGGGTCCGGACCGGGGCGGTCTCCAGGGAGTCCAGGATCCGCTCCCACTCCCCCGCCACGGTTTCCAGGGAATAGAGGCTCTCCGCCTCCCGGAGCGCCTCCGCCCCCAGGGCGCGGCGCAGCGGCCCATCCTCCGCCAGACGGCGGATGGCGGCGTACCATCCCTCCTCCGTGTTGGGGCACAGGAGGCCGTTTTCCCCGTGGCGCACCGCCCAGCGGTATGGCTCCACGTCGGAGTAGATCCCCGGGATGCCGCAGGAGGCGTATTCGATGAATTTGTTGTAATGCTTGCACCGGTGGAACTCCGTCTCCGGCATGGGGGCCAGGGCCAGATCCCATCCCAGGGTCCGCATGGTGCGGCCGTATTCCTCGTAGGCGCGCTGGTAGGGGATATGCCGCAGGGCGAACTCGTCCACGATCTCCGGCCGTGCGCCGAAGAACTCCGCCGTCACCCGGCCGGGGTATTCCCGGAGCACCCGCCGAAGAGCCCCGGCAACGATCCGGTCCACATCCCCGGCCCGGTCCACCGACGCGGCAAAGCCGATCTTCACCGTATCGGTCCCTCCGGGCGCGGCCGCGCCCCGGGCCATGGCGGGCTCCTCGATCCGCTCCGCCCGCTCAAATCCCCCGCCGTACTTTGCCAGCAGGTTTCGGGAGGGGGAGAGAAGGCAGCGGCACTCGGCCATGACGCCCCGGATCGTCTCCCGGGTCTTTTCGTCCCGGTACGCCGCGCTGCTCTCCAACCCCTCGGGGATGTTCAGCAGGTCGTCGTCCATCACGTAGACGGTGTACCGCCCGGATCGCCGGGCAACGGCCGCGGCCTTCCGGGAGAGATAGTCGTCCCCCCGGACGAAGATCACCGCGTCCGCCCAGCGGAGATCCCGGCCCCGGAGCCGTTTGGGGGTCCGCCACCGGTATTCGATCCGCCCCCGCTCCGCCAGATGCCGCAGCGGCGCATCGCCGCAGAGCACGGCGGAGGGGATCATCTCCAGTGTAACAAGCAAAACATGCTTCATATCGCTTCGATTTCCTTCAGATACCTGTCCAGGGCATCGTGCCAGTCCGGCAGAGGGGCAAAGCCCGCCGCCGTCAGGCTGCCCTTGTCCAGCCGGGAATTCCGGGGCCGGGGAGCCTTGGCAGGATATTGCTCCGTGGTGAGACGATCCACTTTCACCGTCTTCCCCGTCCGACGGAAGATCTCCTCCGCCAGCTCCGCCCAGGAGCACTCTCCCTCGTTGGTCGCGTGGTACACGCCGTACTTCTCCGTTTCGATCATATCGCACAGGAGGGGCGCCAGGTCCGCCGTGTAGGTGGGGCTCCCGATCTGGTCCGCCACCACCCCCAGCTCCGTCTTCGTCTCCGCCAGACGGAGCATGGTCTTGACGAAGTTTTTGCCGTTTTTCCCGAACACCCAGGAGATGCGCACGATGAAAAGCCGGTCCAGCAGCCGTTCCGCCGCCTGTTCTCCCGCCAGCTTGCTCTTGCCGTACACGCTCAGCGGCCCCACCGGGTCGGTGGTCTTGTACGGCGTCTCCCCCGTGCCGGGAAACACATAGTCCGTGGAGAGGTACAGCAGCTTCGCCCCCAGCCGGGCGCAGGCGGCGGCCACGTTGGCCGTGCCCTCCGCGTTCACCGCCCAGCAGGCGTCCGGATCGTCCTCGGCCGCGTCCACCTTCGTCCAGGCGGCGCAGTGGATCACCGCGTCGGGGGCATACGCCCCCAGGACGGCGTCCACGGCAGCGGCGTCGGTGACGTCCATCTCCCGGGAGGACGCGCCCCGGTATTCCCATCCCCGGCGCTCCAGCTCCCGGCACACGTCGCAGCCCAGCTGGCCGGCGGCGCCGGTGACAAACACTCTCATGCCTCTCTCCTTCAGATCCGGTTTTTCCTCGCGGCGTTCAGGACCAGCCGCAGCGCCGCCTCCGGCAGCCAAGGCAGCGCCAGCTCCAGCGCCGCCGCCCGGGGGCCGAAGCGCCGGTATTTCCATACGGTCTTCGCTGCGGAGCGGTCCCCGCCGGCATAGCGCCGCCGGGCATCCAGCCAGATCCGCCCCTGGGAGAGGCGTTCCATCAGCCCCGGGGAGCCGGGAAAGTGCCCGCACAGCCAGTCTACGGCCCGGAGCTTGTCCTCCACCCGGACGCGGATATAGCTCTCCCGGTCCGTCACGCCCCGGAGCAGGCTGCTCTGGTTGCTCCCGTGCTCCCGGTGGAGCAGGAGCTTGCGCTCCGGCAGGGAGATCACCCGTCCCCGGTCGGCGCAGCACAGGGCGATATAGTGGTCGTAATACATATACGGGTCAAAGGGGACCGCCCGCTTCGCCTCGGCGCTCCGCACCAGCAGCGCGCAGCCGGAGGCGAAATTGGCGTACCACAGGGTGTCCCACAACCCCTCGCCGGAGCGGAACACGTGGTGGCGGCGGATCTCCGTGATGCTCTCCGCGGTCACCCGTCCGGTCTCGTCGATGATGGTCATGTCCGAGCAGACCAGCAGGGCGTTTTCCCGCTCCATGGTCTCCTGCAGCACGGAGAGCTTTTCCGGCCGCCACACGTCGTCCTGGTCGCAGAAAGCGAAGTATTCCCCCTCCGCCTCCGCGACCAGCCGCTCAAAGGTGCCGTTGGAGCCCAGGTTTTCCCCGTTCCGCTCCACCGTGAAGGGGAAGGAGCGGACGCACTCCCCCGCCAGACGGGCGATATCCTCCACGGCCGCGGTGGGCGAGGCGTCGTCCCGGATATAGAGCCGCAGGTTGGGATAATCCTGCGCCTCCAGGGACAGCAGCTGCTCCCGCAGCCAGTCCATCCGCGGCTCGTACACCGCCATAAGGATGGAGATCAGCGGTTTATTCTCCGTCATGCTTCCTCCCCATCAGCGTCTCCTGACGGTTCACGATCCCCCGGAAGGGGGTCATCAGCAGGATCTTCAGATCGAACAGCAGCGACCAGTTCTCGATATAATAGAGGTCGAAATCCACCCGCTCCGGGATGGAGGTATCCCCCCGGAGGCCGTTCACCTGGGCCCAGCCGGTGATCCCCGGCCGTACCCGGTGGCGCACCATGTACAGCGGCACGCTGTATTTGAAGTGGTCCACGTATTTGGGGATCTCCGGCCGCGGGCCGACCAGGGACATGTCCCCCTTCAGCACGTTGAAAAGCTGGGGCAGCTCGTCGATGGAATACCGGCGCATGAAGGCCCCGAACCGGGTCCGCCGGGGGTCGCCGTCCCGGGTCCAGGCGGAGTCGCAGTCGTCATTCATGCGCATGGAGCGGAACTTCAGCATCTGGAAGGGCTTCCGGTCCCGGCCGATCCGCTCCTGCCGGAAGATCACCGGTCCGGGCGAGGACAGCCGCGTTCCCACCGCCGCCGCAAGCATCAGCGGGGACGTGAGCACGATCAGCAGCAGAGACCCCGCCACGTCCACCACCCGCTTGGCCAGATCCGCGGCGGTGTCGTCCAGCTTCACCCGCCGGATGTTGATCAGCGGCAGACCCGCCAGCTCCTCCATAAAGGGCCGGGCGGACAGGCTGCCGTAGCACATGGGCAGCAGCGTCAGCTCCACCCCCGTGTCCTCACAGGCCCGGAGCAGGTCCGACAGCCGTTCCGCCTGGTCCGCCTCCAGCGCCAGGATCAGCTCGTCCGGCGCGGCGGCGTCCAGTACGGCCCGGAGGTCGTCATACCCCCCCAGCAGGGGCGCGCCCTCCACCGCCCGGTCGCCCACGGTGCCCGCCGGGATGAAGCCCTCGTCCGGCTGCCGGGCGATCCGGTCCAGGCAGTCCCTGGCCGCAGGCCCGTCTCCCACGATCACCAGACGCCGGAGCCCGATCCCCCGGCGATACCGGCTGCGGACCCACCGGTGGGCCGCAAACCCCCGGATCATGGTGAGCAGGTTCAGCGTGAGATAGAAGATCCAGATCATCCACCGGGAGAAATCCACCACCCGGAAAACGAAGATCAGGTCGATATATCCCATCACGCCGACGGTGTTCCCCAGGATGATCCGCCCGAAGTCATGGATGAACCCCTTTTGGGGGTGGGGGGTATAGACTCCCAGCAATCCGTACAGGATCACGTATACCGGCGCGTATACCGCCGCCCACAGCATATGGTACCGGAAGCCGCCCACCGGATTGTATCCCGGCAGCACCACGAACCGTATCCAGTAGGCAAAAGCCATGGCGGCTACGGCGGCTATAAGATCCAGCGCCGCCCACAGCGCGATCTGTTTGGATCGGATCTTGCTCATACGTTCCTCACTCAATGGAATGGTCTCAATCGTATAGACAGCCCCCGACCCCGGTCGGTTCGCTGTTCCGGCCGGAGAAGGGCAGACTTGCGCATGGTAATTCAATTTAGTTTACCACAAAACGTTTTCTTTTACCACACAATCTGTTATAATTCTTTCAGAAATCTCACCGGGAGGCCACGCCGTGGGCGAAACGCCGAAAAAGATCCTGTATACCGCTTCCACCGCAGGTCATCTGCGGAGCTTCCACCTGCCTTATCTTCGGGCGCTGGCTGAGGCGGGCTTTGCCGTCACCGCGGCCGCCGCGGGGGACGCCGCCGGGCTCCCGGCGGGTACGGCGTTCCTCCCCGTCCCCTTCACCAAGCGGATGACCTCCCTGAAAAACCTCCGGGCCGCGGGGATCCTGGCCCGCGCCATCCGCCGGGAGCGGTACGACGTGATCGTGACCCATACCTCCCTGGCCGCTTTTTTCACCCGGCTGGCGGTGAGGCTGGCCGGCAAGCGGAATGCCCGGGTGGTGAACACGGTCCACGGCTATCTGTTCGACAGCATGTCCCCTCCCCTCCGCCGGAATCTGCTGCTGGCTGCGGAGCGGTTCTGCGCCGGAGTCACCGACGAGATCCTGGTGATGAACCGGGAGGACCTGGCCATTGCCCGGGAGCATCGCCTCTGCCGGGGCGAGGTGGTCCTCATCCCCGGGATGGGCGTGGATTTCTCCCGTTTCTTCCCCGCCGGCGAGGCGGACCGCCGCGCTGCCCGGGAGGCGCTGGGCCTCCCGTCGGATGCCTTCGTGCTGCTGTTCGCCGGGGAGTTCTCCCGGCGGAAAAACCAGGCGCTGCTGATCCGCGCCCTCACCCGTCTCCCGGAGGACGCGGTGCTCCTGCTCCCCGGAGACGGGACGCTGCGGGAGGCGTGCCGCGCTTTGTCGCAGGAGCTGGGTCTGGCGGGGCGGGTGTTCTTTCCGGGCCAGCTTTCGGAGATCCGGACAGCGCTGGCCGCCGCGGACGCGTTCGTCTCCGCCAGCCGGTCGGAGGGGCTCCCCTTCGCCGTCATGGAGGCCATGGCCTGCGCCCTGCCCTGTGTGCTCTCGGACGTTAAGGGCCACCGGGACCTGCTGGAGGGAACGGAGGCCGGCCGGCTGTACCCCTTCGGGGACGC